>JANNSG010000152.1:0-25991 GCA_031402355.1 Pseudorhodobacter sp.
GCGATCGCGGAACTTGGCTTCGGAACGGGCCTGAACCTGATCGCCACGCTGTTGGCCTGGCGGGCGGCAGATGTGACGGGGCCGCTGCGCTATACGTCGTTTGAAGCCTTTCCAATGCGGGCGGATGACATGGCCCGCGCGCTTGGCGCGTTTCCAGAGGCGTTCTTGGCAGCCAAGCCGATGCTGGACCAATGGGCTGCAGGGCGCACGCAGATCGATCTGCCGGACTTGCAGGCGGAAATCATCATCGGCGATGCGGGGGAAACTTTGGCCGGGTGGAATGGCGCTGTGGATGCATGGTATCTGGACGGGTTTTCACCTGCCAAGAACCCGGATTTATGGACGGACGCGCTGATGCGAGGCGTCGCGGGACACACCAAACCGGGCGGCACATTTGCCACCTATACGGCAGCTGGGCATGTCAGGCGCGCGTTGTCTGATGCCGGGTTTGCGGTGGACCGCCGCGCAGGGTTTGGCCGTAAACGGCACATGTCGGTGGGGGTGCTGGGGCAATGACAGACAAGGATGCGACCAAAGGCATTTGGCTGATGATCGCCGCAGTGACGGTATTTGCCATGCAGGACGGATTCTCGCGACATCTGGCAGAAACCTATAATACGTTCATGGTGATCATGATCCGTTACTGGTTTTTTGTGGGGTTTGTCGTGCTATTGGCCTGGCGTCAGCCGCAGGGCTTTCGCGCGGCGGTGCGCACGCATCACCCTTGGTTGCATCTGACCCGGGCCGTTTTGCTGATCGCCGAAGTTTGCGTGATTGTCTACGGCTATACCTTGATCGGCCTGATCAACAGCCATGCGATTTTCGCCGTATGCCCGCTTTTGGTGGCGGGACTGGCGGTGCCGTTGCTGGGCGAACGCATTCCCTGGCAACGCTGGGCCGCGATTGGTGCCGGTTTATTGGGGGTGCTGATCATTCTGCAACCGGGATCAGGCGTGTTTTCGCTGGCGTCTCTGTTGCCGTTTGCCGCAGCCACGATGTTCGCGGTCTACAGCCTGCTTACCCGACTTGCGACGCGCGACGAGTCGGCATTTGTGGCGCTGTTCTGGTCGGGTATCATTGGCATGGTGTTGATCACGGCCATTGGTTTGCCGAACTGGGAACCGATGACGGGGCCGGATTGGCTGTGGATGACGATCTACGCAATGCTTGCTTTGTTGGGAAACTGGTTGCTCATTCGCTGCTATGAAGTGGCCGAGGCGAGTTCAGTACAGCCTTTTGCCTATTTGCAGATCGTGCTGGTGACCCTGATCGGGATTGTTGTCTATGACGAGGCGTTGCGAACACCTGTGCTGATCGGTGGGGCGATTGTGGTGGGTGCCGGGCTGTTTGCGTTGATGCAGGCGCGGGGGAAAGCGAAAGTTGTGTTGCCGGGGTAAGCCAGACGGGCTGAATTTCGGCGCGCCGGAGGACCGCCTGATCAAGGCTCCGGGGGAGCTTTGATCGGTCCGATTGCCCATAAGCCAATAGGCGTTAGGCAAGGGATTATCAGCGAAAGCTGTTTTGGGGCAATCTGACCGCGCCTGACTGGGCTGGCGCGGTCAGATTTGACGCGTGTCAAATCTGCCAAGTAAAACCGACAATTCGGTCAGCTGGTCGTGGCCTAATTCCCAGTCAATTCCGACGTTATCCGCACCGGGCCAACAGTGCCCTTCAACTTCGCGCGGTAGATTACGATGCTTTCAACGACGCGCATCACATAGGTGCGGGTTTCGGTAAACGGGATGGTTTCGACCCAATCCACAGCGTCGACATCGGCGCGCCTGGGGTCGCCGAATTCGCCCATCCAACGGCGGGGTCTGCCGGGGCCTGCATTATACCCTGAGGCCACCAGTGCCAAAGCGGGGCCGAATTCGTCTATCAGCTTGCGAAGATAGGTGGACCCCAAGGCCACGTTATAGGCGGGGTCCGAGGTCAGCTTGCCAGGATTATAGGGCAGACCCGCCGTAGGGGCGATTTGTTTGGCGGTGCCGGGCATCACCTGCATCAACCCGCGCGCGCCTGCAGGGCTGATCACAGCGGCATCAAATTCGCTTTCGCGCCGTGCGATGGACAGGGCAAGGGCGCGGCTGACAGGCAAGGTATCCGGCACCATGCTGGTCACAGGAAAGTAAGCACGCGGCAGGATCACGCCGCGTTCTGCCGCATGTTTGCCGATCAGCACGGCGATGTGCGGCTCATCTGCTTCCAGCGCGTAGTCGGCGAGTTGGTCAAGCTCGCCCGGTGATAGGTCTTCGGCCAGATGCAACAGAAACCGCTTGGCCAGACTGCGGTCACCTGCACGCACCAAAAGACGTGCAATCTGAAAGACAGATGACCCGGCAAAAGTGGCATCGCGCCAATCTGACGGACGGTTGTCGGAGAGCAAGCCTGCGTCCAGCGTCAGCCCCAGTTTTTCAGCGGCAAGCAAGCCGTAGTAAGCGGTTTGATGTTTGGCCGCAGTGCGGTAGGCGGCATTCGCGGCGTCTGGGTTGGCTGCCGCCTCATACGCGCGACCTTGCCAGTAGTGCGCGCGGGCAAGGCTGATCGGGGTGACGACGACTGCTTGCAAGTTCTTGAAATGTTGCAGGGCTGTGTCTGCGTCGCCCAGTTTGCGCAGGGCTATGAAACCCGCCAGAAATTCGAGATCGGCGTAGTCCTGGCCTTCGGTCAGCCGGCTGCTTGCGGCGATCTTATAAGCGTCGCGCGGTTGGCCCGACCGCATCAGGGCGCGGGCAAGGCTGGCGCGGCGTTCCGCCCACATGGCAGGGTCACCAAGGCTGGCGGCAGATTTGCTGCGCTCCAGTATCAGGGCTGCCGCATCGGCGGTGCGGTCTTTCTTCATGCGCCACAAGAACCGTTCAAAGGCAAGGCCCGCGTCGCCCGCGACTGATTTTGGAATGGCATCAACCAGTGCTGATGCATTTCCCGCCTCAGCCCGCAGGGCAATACGCGCTTCGGCCAGGCGTTGCCAATCGCGGCCAACGCGGGGCAGCATGCGCTTGGCCTCTGGCACCCGGTCGGCCCAAAGCACGCGGTCCAGGCGCACCTCGTGGGCGACGGACAGCGCATCAGGCGTCAGGGAAAGCAGGGCGTCTTCTTCGGCGGCGGTGAATTCAAGTTCGGTCCAGGCGCGGATGGCTTCGGTTTCAGCGTCGCCTGCGCGGCCAAGGGCAAGGTAGGCTTTGACAAGGGCGATTGACCCGGCGGGGACGCGAGGTTTGCCCGTGCCAAAATAGGCCAGCACGCGGTTCGGATCGGTAGACCGCGCAACCGCCTCTTCGCCCTTTTCGCTCAGCAAAGCGAGGCCCGGCCAATCGGCACGGCGGGTGAGAAACTGTTCGTAATCCCCCAGCTTTCCGTCACCGGACCGCAGGCGCAGCCATTCAACAAGGTCTTCTGAAAGCGCGCCCTCGGCCAGATCAGCGGCGCCTGCCCAGTCGTCTACAGACGCCCGTTGCTGGGCCGCCTTAAGGGCGGACGTGTCATCTGCGTGGCTGGATAAGGGGGCCAAAAGCATCAGAAAACCGATGCCAGCGGTGATAGCGATCTGACGAAAATTGCGGACTATGCGGATCATGGAGGCAGAGATGCCCTACACGCAAAGCGGGTGCAACTCACATCATCGGCAGCGGGCATGTTAGCGCCGCTTGGCAATGCGGTGCTGCAGCGCTAGGAAGAGCGGGTTTGCAACGGGGCGGTGCCCCACAAGAGAGGAGACGTGTCATGATCCATGGGTCAATTCCAGCCTTGGTGACGCCGTTCAAGAACGGCGCTTTGGATCTTGAGACGCTCAAATCGCTGGTAGAGTGGCACATTGCCGAAGGGTCTACCGGGTTGGTGCCTGTCGGTACCACGGGGGAAAGCCCGACGTTAAGCCATGAAGAGCATGAAACCGTGATCGAGGTGGTGGTGCAGGCCGCGCGTGGACGGGTTCCGGTGATTGCGGGGGCCGGGTCCAACAACACAGTCGAGGGCATGCGCCTGATCCGCCATGCGGCCAAGGTTGGCGCTACTGCGGCGCTGGTGGTGACGCCCTATTATAACAGGCCAACACAAGCCGGGCTGATTGCGCATTACACAGCACTGCATGATTGCGCCGACTTGCCGATCATCATCTACAACATTCCGGGACGGTCGGTGGTGGATATGTCGCCTGAAACGATGGGCGTACTGGCAAAGCTGCCGCGCATCATCGGGGTCAAAGACGCGACGGGCAAGATTGAACGGGTCAGCCAGCAACGCATGACTTGCGGTGCGGATTTCATTCAGCTGTCGGGTGAAGATGCCACCGCGTTGGGGTTCAACGCGCATGGCGGGGTTGGGTGTATTTCGGTGACGGCGAATGTGGCACCCCGGCTTTGTGCCGAGTTTCAGGCGGCGACTTTGCGCGGTGACTACGCGCGCGCGCTGGAATTGCAGGACCGTCTGATGCCGCTGCATGAGGCGATTTTTCTGGAGCCCGGGTTGGTGGGTGCGAAATACGGGCTGTCGCGACTGGGGCTGTGCAGTGAAGACGTGCGGTTGCCGTTGGTTGGGCTGACGGATGGCGTAAAGACACGCATCGATGCCGCGATGCGTCATGCCGGGTTGATCAACTAAGCGATGCTGACACCCAACCTTCGCGGATCGCTGCTGATGGTGGCTGCGATGGCCGGGTTTGCAGTTGAGGACATGTTTCTGAAATTTGCCGCGCGATCTGTGCCGGTGGGGCAGATTCTGATGATCTTTGGCGGTGGCGGGATGGTGATCTTTGCTGTGCTGACCAAGCTGCGCGGAGAGCGGGTGTTTCACCCGGCGATCCTGACCAAACCGATCCTGATCCGTGCGGTGTTCGAGGTGATGGGGCGGTTGTTTTACACGCTGGCCATTGCCTATACTGCGCTGTCCAGTGCCTCGGCCATCTTGCAGGCGACGCCCTTGGTGGTGGTAGCAGGGGCCGCGCTGATCTTTGGGGAAAAGGTTGGGTGGCGGCGGTGGTCGGCCATTCTGGTGGGTTTTGCGGGCGTGCTGATCATCCTGCGGCCGGGGCTGGAGGGGTTTACGGTGGCATCCCTGCTGGCGGTGGCTGGCACCGTCGGTTTTGCGGGCCGCGATCTGGCGACACGGGCCGCCCCGCCGGTGCTGTCTAACCTGCAACTGGGGGTTTACGGCTTTGCCATGATGGTGCCGACGGGCGCTATGCTGCTGATGTTTTTCGGGGATGCGGTGGTGCCTGATCTGGCTGCTTCGGGGCAGTTGTTGGCAGCTACTGCGTTTGGCGTTGGGGCTTATTATGCACTGACCGCCGCGATGCGAATGGGCGATGTGGGGGTCATAACACCGTTTCGCTATACAAGGTTGGTCTTCGCATTGATCCTTGGGGTGGTGTTGTTTGGGGAAAGACCTGATGGCTATACTTTGATGGGCAGTGCCATCATTGTGGCAAGCGGGATCTACACGTTGATCCGGGGTCGCAAGCGCGCGGCGCGGACCGGCCCCTTGACCTGACATGCGAATCGTTTGCCGCTCTGGTGGCGAAGAAGCACATCAAGACATTGATTTCATGTAATTTAATAGTTAACAAAAATCTAACGCCAACGGAATTCCAAACGATCCGGCCCGGCTTCTTCGTATTGCCCACGAGCGCGCATCAATGACATGGCCGGGCCTCAAACATGACGAAAAAATGGCGAATTTCAGGTGCTTGTTGGGCACAAGGCCAATACGGCCGCCACAAGTCTTAACCGAAAGGACCAAACCATGTTCACCCGTGATTTTCCCAGCTACCCGAATACCCCGGCCTCTGGCCTCGTTGCCGGAACTCTGGTTGAGGGGCCGAATGGCTGGCGACCCGTCGAAGAGCTTCGTATTGGCGATGCCGTGCAAAGCTATGACGGCGGTTTGGCCCGGGTGTTGGGTCTGGATCGGTACTGGATCCGGGCAAATACCGGTGCGCATCTGGTGCAGCTTGCTGGCGGAGCTTTGGATAATTGCAGCGATCTGATGCTTTTGCCGAGCCAGAATCTGTTGATCGATACCTTGGGAGACAGGACTTTGCCGGACGCAATTGTCGCCATGATCCCGGCCGCAGCGCTGGAAGGGACGTTCGACACCAGGCGCATAAAAATAGAGCAACCAATTGAAGTGATCACCCCGCGCTTTGCCGATGACGAAGCGATCTTTGCCAATTCCGGCACCTTGTTGCATTGCCCTGCAATTGCCCAAGTGGTGGGGGACGTAACGAGTGACTTTTTCACGCAACTTGACATCTTTCAGGCGAAGGCCTTTCTGCAGCGCACCTATAGTGCCCCTGCCCAGCAGCCCCAGCACAGACGTGCGGCGTGATAAAAAAGTGGCGCGCGCGCGCATCTGGACTTGCCCGCCCTTACCCACTATCTCGGGTGCATCATGGCCGAGAAATCCGATCCCAATTCCAAGTTGATTGCAGAAAATCGCCGGGCGCGGTTTGATTACCATATCGAGGCCGATATCGAGGCCGGGATCATGCTTCTTGGGTCTGAGGTGAAATCGCTGCGCAAAGGCGGATCGAACATCGCGGAGTCCTATGCGTCGGTTGAGGGCGGCGAGTTGTGGCTGATCAACGGCTATATTGCGCCCTATCTGCAGGCCAAGACCTGGGGCCATGAAGAACGCCGCAGACGCAAACTGCTGGTCAATGCAAAAGAGCTTTCACGGTTGTGGAATGCCACCGCGCGCGAAGGCATGACGATCGTGCCGATGAAGATGTATTTCAACGACCGTGGCATCGTGAAGCTGAAAATCGGTATCGCAAAGGGCAAAAAGCTGGCCGACAAACGCGCATCCGAGGCGAAGAAAGACTGGGACCGCGAGAAGGGCCGTCTGTTGCGGCAAAGCACTAAGTCCTTCTGAAGATTCAAACTCTGTTGCCGGAATGGCTACAACCTGCGACAGTTTGATCACCGGGCCTGTAACTAAACGTATCAGGGCCCGGAAAGATCGGGAAATCCCGACGGGAACCGGAACAGAGTTAGGGAAGGAATACGAGTATCATGGAACAGCTTATCATCAGCCTGATTTCAGGCGCAGTCGGTGGCAATGGCGCAGGCGCCTTGCTGAAAAATCTGAGCCTTGGCACACTTGGCAACTCAATCGTTGGCATTCTTGGTGGCGGTCTTGGGTCTACCCTGATCGGTATGCTGGGTGGCGGTGACGTGGCCGCGGCAGCCGGTGCAGCAAGTGGCATGGACATCGGATCAATCATCTCGTCCGTAGCCTCGGGTGGTGTCGGCGGAGGTGTTCTTATGGCCATCGTTGGCGTGCTGAAAGGCATGATGGCGAAATAAATCCTTCGGCCCGGGCGCAACCCGTTACGCCCGGGCCAATTACTGCGCGCTTGCTTCGCGGCTTTTGTCCGACTACTTCGGTTGGGTCGCCGCACGGAGCAAAGAAAATGACCCCCTCGCCCATTGATGATCCTAGAACGCTTGTGTCCACCGATTGGCTGGCCGCCCATCTGGCAGACCCTGATCTGCGCATTCTGGATGCATCGTGGTATTTGCCGGACTCTGGACGCAATGCGAAAGCAGACTATGCGGCGGCGCATATTCCGGGGGCGCGGTTTTTCGATATCGAAGAGATCTCAGACCAACGATCGGCGCTGCCGCACATGGCCCCGCCGCCCGAGAAATTCATCAGCCGGATGCGGGCGATGGGGGTGGGCGACGGGCATCAGGTGGTGATCTATGACGGGTCGGGCCTGTTTTCGGCGGCGCGAGTCTGGTGGACCTTCCGGTTGATGGGCAAGGTTGATGTGGCCGTTCTGGATGGCGGATTTCCGAAATGGCAGGCCGAAGGGCGCGAGGTTGAAGATATGCCACCCGTAATGCGCGACAGGCATATGACCGTGCAGCGGCAAGCGGGGCTGGTAAAGGACGTGACGCAAGTGGCGCATGCGTCGAAACTGGGCGAGGCCGAGATTATTGATGCGCGGTCTGCGGCCCGGTTCAAGGGTGAAGTGGCAGAGGCGCGGCCCGGTCTGCGGGCGGGGCATATTCCGGGTGCAAAGAACGTGCCCTATAGCACGTTGTTGAACGCGGATGGCACGATGAAATCGGTGCCCGGCCTTAGGGCGGTGTTTCAGGCGGCGGGTGTGGATCTGGCAAAGCCCGCGATCACAAGCTGCGGATCGGGGGTGACGGCGGCGGTGCTAAGTCTGGCGCTGGAACGCACCGGCCACCGCAACCATGCACTTTATGACGGGTCCTGGGCCGAATGGGGCATGTATGACGATCTGCAGGTGGCGAAGGGTTAGATCATGTTTAACGCGCTAAAGCCGCAGGTGCCGGACCAGATTCTGCAATTGATCCAGATGTTCAAGGATGACCCGCGCGATACCAAGATTGATCTTGGGGTTGGGGTTTACAAGGACGCCACTGGGTTGACGCCCGTGATGCGGGCGGTGAAGGCAGCAGAAAAGCGGCTTTGGGAAACCGAAGTGACCAAGACCTATACCGGACTTGCGGGCGATCCGGCGTTTAATTTGGCGGCGTCACGCATGATCCTTGGCGATGCGTTTCCAATGGACCGGGTGTCTTCCGTCGCCACGCCGGGTGGCACTGGGGCGATCCGGCAGGCGTTGGAATTGATCAAGCTGGCCAGCCCTGCGGCCACAGTTTGGCTATCCAACCCGACATGGCCGAACCATCCGTCGATCATCAAGTATCTGGGCATGAAAATGGCCGAGTATCGCTATTTCGATGCGGCAACGCGGGGCATTGATTTTGCCGGGCTGATTGACGATCTGGGCCGTGTTTCGCCCGGCGATGTGGTGTTGCTGCATGGCTGTTGCCATAACCCGACGGGGGCAAATCTGAATGCTGCGCAATGGGCGGCGGTGGCGGACGTGCTGGCGGCGCGGGGGGCGATCCCGTTTGTTGACCTTGCCTATCAGGGCTTTGGCGATGGGCTTGAAGAAGACGCCGCCGCGACGCGGATGATCGCGGCGCGGTTTCCGCAGGTTTTGATTGCGGCATCCTGTTCCAAGAATTTCGGGATATACCGGGAACGGACGGGGATATTGATTGCGCTGTCGGATGCGGGGCAAAGGGCAACGGTGCAGGGGAACCTTGCGTTTCTGAACCGGCAGAATTTCAGCTTTCCGCCCGATCATGGGGCTAGGCTGGTCACGATGATTCTGGAGGATGCGGTTCTGACAGCCGATTGGAAGGCGGAGCTGGAAGAGGTGCGGCTTAACATGCTGGGCTTGCGGCAGGCTTTGGCGGACGCGCTGCGCTTGGCTACCAATTCGGACCGCTTTGATTTTGTAGCGCAGCACCGCGGCATGTTTTCGCGGCTGGGGCTGACCACGGCACAGGTGCAAACGCTGCGCTTGGATCACGGGATATACATGGTTGGCGACAGTCGGATCAATATCGCCGGGCTGAATACGCGGACTGTGCCGATACTCGCAGCGGCGATAGCATCAGTGGCGGGTTAGGCATCCGAAGTGTCGGAGCCTGAAATAGAAACGGCCCGCGCGGGGAAGTGCGCGCGGGCCGGCAGGGTCAGGCCGAGAGGAGGAGAACCCGGCCTGAGTGTTCTTACATATTGTAGGCGCTTTCGCCGTGCGATGTCTGATCAAGACCTTGGCGTTCGTCATCGGGGGTAGAGCGCAGGCCAAAGACCATCTTGATCACGTAGAACAGCACGAAGGATACCAATCCCGACCAGACAAGCGTCAGCCCGACGGCCTTGAACTGGGTGATCACCTGGGCTGCCATATCGTAGGTGCCAGCCACTGCCGGGAACACGGTGTAATCGAACCAGCCCTGACCACCCAGCGATGGGTCTGCCACGATGCCTGTGCCGATGGCGCCGATGATGCCGCCGATGCAGTGAACACCGAAGACATCAAGGCTGTCATCGTAGCCAAAAGACTTCTTCACCGATGAGACGAAGATGTAGCAGATTGGCGAAACGATCAGGCCCAGAACCAGCGCACTGCCCGGTGACGCAAAGCCACAAGCGGGTGTGATGGCAACCAGACCGGCAACCGCCCCAGTTACCGCCCCCAGCAGCGACGAGCGGCCGTGGCGCACCTGTTCGACGATACACCACGAAACAGTCGCCGCCGCAGTGGCGATAAAGGTGTTCAAGAAGGCAAGTGCCGTAATGCCGTTGGATTCGAGGTTGGAGCCTGCGTTGAAGCCGAACCAACCTACCCACAGAAGTGCTGCCCCGACCATTGTCAGGGTCAGGCTATGCGGCGGCATCGGTTCCTTGTTGTGACCGATGCGTGGACCGATCACCAAACAGCCGACAAGACCAGCAATGCCTGCGTTGATGTGCACGACAGTTCCACCGGCGAAGTCAAGCGCGCCCATGCCCCACAAAAGGCCCATATCCGCTGGGAAATCGACCAGGAAGTCCGGGCCTGCCCAGAACCAGACCATATGTGCGATCGGATAGTAGGCTAGCAGCGACCAACCTATGACGAACAGCATCAATGGCCAGAATTTGATCCGTTCTGCGAAGGCGCCGATGAACAGCGCCGGTGTGATACAGGCAAATGTCATCTGGAAAATGACGAAGGCATATTCCGGAATATAGACGTTGTTAGAGAATGTTGCCGCATAGGTGCCGGTGGTGACGCCTGCAAGCATCGCTTTGGATAGACCGCCGATGTAGGGCGACCCCGCCGTGAACGCCAGACTATAGCCGACCAGAACCCACATGATCGCACAAACCGACACGATCATGAACACCTGCATAAGCAGGCTTAGCATGTTCTTGGTGCGCACCAGACCGCCATAGAACAGGGCGAGAGCTGGAATTGCCATCATCAACACAAGTGCAGACGAGACCAGCATCCAAGTGGTATCCCCCTTGTCTACCATCGTCGCCATTTGTTCGAGCGATGGGTTTTGGATTGGCCCGGTTGCGTCTTGTGCCCAACCGGGTGCAGCGGCGAGTGCAGAGGCTGCAAGCGTCGCCAGGCCAGAAATTTTCAACATGCTGTTCATTGTATCTTTGTCCCCTTACGCGCGCGCATCACAGCGCTTCGTCATCTGTTTCGCCGGTCCGCACACGCAATGCCTGCTGCACGTCCAGCACAAAAACCTTGCCATCACCGATTTTCCCGGTCTTCGCGGTTTTGCCGATCGTCTCGACCACGTGTTCGGCCAGGGCGTCGGCTACGACGATCTCCAGCCGGACCTTGGGTACGAAGTTCACGGCATATTCGGCACCACGGTAAATTTCGGTATGCCCGGATTGCGATCCGAAGCCCTTGATCTCGGTCACCATCATGCCGCGCACGCCAATGGCGGTCAGCGCCTCGCGGACTTCTTCCAGCTTGAACGGTTTAATTGCTGCTATGATGAGTTTCACATCGTCCCCCTTTTTTTGGTCGGGGTGTCTGGCAACCCCGCAAACAGAAGGCGGCCTTCGCAGGTGCAGCACAAGAAAACCTGGGGGCAGCGTCCCAAAATCGCACCCAAAGTCGCACATATTTTGCACAAAACGCCGACCGTGCCTGTTTTTTGTGCGAAATCAAGACACGAATCAATGCTGCGACCGCTCCACATTCCTGCGATGCCGGGTTAGAGTGCGACAAAACAAGTCGCGCGACAGAACGGCGGATCAGGCATGAGTGGTACGGGCAAGGGGAATGGTCCGCTGAAGGCTGACCGGCGCTATGCGGCCCAGCGAACGGCTGCGTCAGGCGCAGGCGCGCGCAAGCCAACCAAAACAGCAAGGCGCGCAGGGCCAAGGCGGGTGCGACGGAACCCGATCATGGCGCTGCTGATCGGATTTTTTCGACTGATATGGCGCATTTTGTGGGGCATTGGCTGGCGCGTCGGATTTATCATGGCGTTGATCTTGTCAGGCGCAATTTTGTTTTTCTTTGTGCAACTGCCAGCCGTCGCCGACCTGTTGGATGCCAGATCGCGCGGGTCGGTCACCATGCTGGACCGCGACGACAATGTTTTTGCCTGGCGTGGTGAAACCTTCGGCGGCCAGATAACGGCAGATACGGTTTCGCCAAACCTTTTGAACGCTGTGGTCGCGACCGAAGACAAGCGGTTCTACCGGCACTTCGGCATCAGCCCGCGCGGCATTGCGTCAGCGGTGCGCATCAATCTGTCCGAAGGGCGCGGGCCGCTTAGTGGCAACGGGGGCTCGACCATCACCCAGCAGGTGGCGAAACTGTTGTGCCTGGGCACAGCCTATGATCCGAGTGCCTGGAAATCAGAGGCTGATTATGAGGCAGACTGTCGGCAAGGCGGCGTCTGGCGCAAGATCAAGGAAATTCCCTATGCCATGGCGATGGAGGTCAAATACTCCAAGGCCGATATTCTGACGATCTATTTCAATCGGGCCTATCTGGGGGCGGGCGCGCGCGGCTTTGAAGCGGCGGCACAGCGTTATTTCGGGAAGTCCGCCAACAAGGTCACCCCAGCCGAGGCGGCGATGCTGGCCGGGCTGTTGAAGGCACCGTCAAGATATGCGCCGACAAACAACCTGAAACGGGCGCAAGACAGGGGGGCCGTGGTGCTGGGTCTGATGCAGGAGCAGGGCTATTTGACAAAGGCCGAAGCGGATGACGCGCGGGCCAATCCGGCGCGGCTTTCTGCGGCGGCAGAAACCAAATCCGGGGGGTTCTTTGCAGATTGGGTGATGGAGTCTGCGCCAGCGTTCCTGACATCCGAGACAACGGAAGATGTGGTGATCCGGTCCACGCTGGACCCGAAGCTGCAGGCGGCGGCGGAACAGGCGCTGGCCTATGTGTTTGAGAACAAGGTATCGGCTGGATCGACGGCGCAGGCGGCGGTTGTCGTGATGTCGGCGGACGGTGCGGTGCGCGCCATGGTGGGCGGCAGGCAAACCGAGGCACCCGGTTCGTTCAACCGTGCTACCCAGGCAAAACGGCAGACCGGATCAGCCTTCAAACCCTTCGTTTATGCGGCTGCACTGGATCTGGGCTACAGCCCGGCGGACTATGTGGAAGACACGCCGCTTACGGTTGATATCCCGGGATCTGGTCTTTGGACGCCTGAAAACTATGATCACACATACAAGGGGATGATGACCCTGACCCAGGCCCTGGTTGAAAGCCGCAACATACCGGCTGTGCGCATTTCCGAGGCAGTTGGCCGCGAGGCCGTGCGGGCGGTGGCGAACAACTTTGGCATTCAAAGCGATCTTGCTGCGGGGCCCGCACTGGCACTTGGCGCGTCGGAATCGACCTTGCTGGAAATGACAGGGGCCTATGCCGGCATTCTGAACGGCGGGTCGGCGGTCACACCTTACGGGGTGATGGATTTGCGCGTTAAAGGGGATGATACATCCCTGATGGGGGCAAGCGGCGGTATCGGGCAGCGGGTGATATCGGAACAGGCCGCGCGCTATCTGACCTATATGATGGCGCAGGTGGTACAATCGGGAACCGGTGAGCGCGCCAAGCTGACTGACCGCGAAGCCGCTGGAAAAACCGGCACGACCACGGCGGGGCGGGATGCTTGGTTCATCGGTTTTACCGCTGATTATGTAACCGGCGTCTGGATGGGATATGATGACAACACCCCGCTGAAGGGCGTGACCGGCGGCGGTCTGCCAGCCGAGATCTGGCACGAAGTGATGACGCGGGTCGAAGACGGTTTGCCGGCAACGCCATTGCCCATGGATGTGCCAGAACCAAAATTGCCACCGCAGACGGACTTTCAGCCAGACAGACAGGGTGATGTGCTGATCGAACTGGTGCCTGCGGCCCAAGACGAAATTGACCCGGTCGAGCGCGTCTTGCGCAATCTGCTTGGGCTTGGGAATGATTAGGCACGCGGGGCATTGACCAAACGCCCTTTGATCACGGTGTTCGGCACCGGCCAACAAGTGTCGGTGGATTGGTATTTTTCGAAAGACCCGGCAAATATCAAGGCCATTTTGCCCGACGGGGAACCCTGACCGCCAGCATTGCCTTGATCACAGGGGATCGGAACCGGGCCAGATCAAGCGCCTCATGAACCCCGGTGACCTGTTCGCCGTCTATCCGGGTTTCAACCACCGACCGGCTGTAGAACGGTGCATCCAGCATGGCCATGGTCTGGCGCGGTTGGGCGCCTGCATCGCAGCGGGTAGTGCGTGGCAGCGCCCACCAGGTTCTGCCGACGGATGCCATCGGCGGCGGAACGATCTGCGTGCAGGTACCGTCAGCCGCCACATCGAGCCCAAGTGCGAGGGTCGAGCCATCAGCCCTGATCCCATCGTAAAAGCAGGTGGCACCACCATGGCTGCGCGGGTAGCGCCCCCACGTCCAGCGGCGAAAATCGGCCTCAAGTGCCGCTTGTCCGAAATTGGCATCGAAATAGCCGTGGCCGACCCACCGGTGGCCTTGGGTCAGGTCAACCTCGATGCGGGCCGAGGGGACAAAAGGGCGCCAGATGTGGCGGGCGTCGGGGGTCAGCAGCGCCTCGATCCCGGTCACAGCGGACGGGGTCAGACGGATCTGCCCTTTAATCCTGCCGATCAGCGGCAGCGACGCTATTTCATTGATGTCGATCACAAGGCTGCCATTTTGCCAGCACATCCGGCTGGGGCCGACCTGCAGCGCGTCGCGACTTTGATGCAGGGCGCTGCGGCCACGGTCTGTCATGGCAAAGCGGCCGCCGGGGCCATAGGTCACCACATTGATACAGCAATGATTTGCAGGATCACGACGGCCAGACCAGGCGTACCAGGGCGAAAACACCGACCCGATAAACCCGATTACCGAGACGGCACGCGCCCCGTCAGCCGAGATACCATCGACATACCACCACGCATAGCCGTCTGGTGCCACGGCAAGGCTGAAGTCAGGTCGGTCTGAATCGCCTCGGCCGCATGCTTGCCGGACAAGGCCGCCATCGGCACCCCGGCCCCCGGATGCGCGCCGCCGCCCGCCAGATACAGCCCCGGCAGCTGTGTTCGCGACCCCGGCCTGTGAAAGCTGGCCATCAGGCCGTGCGGACTGCGCCCATAGATCGCCCCCTGCGATCCCGGAAACAGGGCGGCAAAGCCCTGTGGCGTCATCAAAGCCTGATCGGGGGGTTCCAGATCGAAGCTGAGACCAAAACTGGTCAGTTGGGGAAAGGTCTTGGCGCGACATTCGGCGGCCTCATTTGGGAAAATACTGGTCTTGGCGGGGGCATTCATGATGATTTCAAACCGTTCCGGCCCGGTTGGCGCAGGCCCCTGTTGGCCGCGATCCTGCGCACAGACATACAAGGTTGCTTCATCCGGCATCCGGCCACCCGAAAGCGGGCCAAATTCCAGCATCGGGTCCGAGCCGAAAAAGACATTGTGATGGGCCAGATCGAAGGGTTCTGGCGTCGCGGCAAACGACCAGACCCAGGCCGACAGACTGCGCGGATTGGCGGCAGTCGGGGCGAGGGCCTGTTGGGCTGCATTGCCAAGCAGCCCAGACAGCAATGCCGCCGGGTCACCGTTGAACACCACGGCATCTGACCTTGCTGCCGATCCGTCCGACAGGACCACTTCGCGCACGCGGCCGGACTTGCGCAGAATCTGGGTTGCGGCAACACCAAAGCGCAGGGTGACGCCGACCCGCTGCGCCAGACCCGCCAAGGCGCGGGCAAGCAAATGCATGCCGCCTTGTACGGCCCAGACCCCTTGCGCCTCGGCATGCCAGATCAGTGCCAGTACTGCAGGCGATTGGTCAGGTGTGCCGCCGACATAGGTGGCATATCGGCCGAATAACTGGCGCAGTCGCGGGTCGGAAAAGCTGCGTGCTAAGTGCTGTGCCAAGTTTCGGCGCGCTGACAAGGCGGGCCAGATGTCGGGGCGGCGCAATGCATTCAGGGCAATGCCTGCCAGATCGGGCCGCGCTGACTGCATCATCGGGGCGTTGAAAGCGGCATAAAGCCGGGCTGACTGGCGGTCGAAGCGCATAAACTCGGCTTCGGCCTTTGCGCCGGCGAAGGCGGCGATAGCGGCGGCACTTTGCGCGGCATCGGCGAACAGATCAAGCTGGCTGCCGTCGCGCCACCAGTGCCGGGCCAGCAAGGGCTGCGGAACCAGAGTGATGTGGTCTTCCAGCCGTTCACCGGCTGCGGCGAACAGATTATCAAACACCCCGCGCAGCGTCAGAACCGTTGGTCCGGCGTCCACTGGCCCCGCAAGCGTGGCCAGGCTGCGCATCTTGCCGCCGGGTGTGGCTGCGGCTTCGACCAAAGTCACATTCATCCCGGCAATTGCCAAGCGAATCGCGGCGCATAGCCCACCGATGCCTGCCCCGATCACCACGATCTCTTGCGGAATCGTCTTCATGCCTGATTGTTGACTCGTGGATCGAAACTGTCCAGTATGATTTACAGTTGGGTGTCAAATATGCTTGACACTTGTGGAGCGGTCTACCGGGTTTGGCCGGAATACGGGAGCGGTCGGATGTCAATCAATGAACGGCTTGATGCGGCGACCGCCTTGGTTTTGCAAAGGGCCATGGGTGGGGCAGATGCCCCGGCGAAACTGGCACAGGCTTTGCACTATGCTGTTACCCCCGGTGGTGCACGGATCAGGCCGACGATTTTGTTAAGCGTGTCGATGGCCTGCGGCGATGATCGCCCAGAGTTGTCCGATGCCGCGGCGGTGGCGCTGGAGCTGATCCATTGTGCCAGCCTCGTACATGATGATCTGCCCTGTTTTGATGATGCTGATCTGCGTCGCGGCAAAGCCACGGTCCATCGTGCTTTTTCTGAGCCTTTGGCGGTATTGACCGGCGACAGCCTGATCGTGCTGGCGTTCGACGTGCTGGCGGCAGCTGCGGGTAAAGACGCGGACCGGGCGTTGCGGATGATCCGCGTCCTTTCAAGCCGGACCGGGATGCCGGGCGGCATTTGTGCGGGTCAGGGCTGGGAAAGCGAGGCGCAGGTCAATCTGTCAGCCTATCACCGTGCCAAAACCGGGGCGTTGTTTATTGCCGCGACCCAGATGGGGGCCCTGGCCGCCGGACAAGACGCCGAACCATGGGAAGAACTTGGCGCGCGGATCGGCGAGGCATTTCAGGTGGCGGATGATTTGCGGGACGCACTTTATGACGCCGAGACGCTGGGCAAGCCGGCCAGTCAGGATGTTGCGCATGGCCGCCCGAACGCGGTCAGCGCGCTTGGCGTTCAGGGCGCTATCCGGCGGCTGAAGGATATTCTGGGTGGGGCCATCGCATCGATCCCGTCTTGCCCGGGTGAGGCTATGTTGGCAGATATGGTGCGACGCTATGCCGAACGGATGACCCCGGTTGCCCCTGCGCTGCAACAGGCAGAGACACGGCGGTAACATGGCCACCTCGCCCGGGGTTGCATTGGCCTGGCGCGCCTGGGCGATGGGTCGGGTGGCGTCGCGCGGGTTTCAGGCCTGGGCGGCGCGGATGCCGGTTTTGCGGCGGATCGCACGGGCCGAGGGTGCGGCGCTGTTCGATATTGTCGCTGGGTTTGTCAATTCCCAAGTGCTGATGGCGCTGGTGGACTTGCGGGTCTTGCACCTGCTGCAGGACGGGCCGATGACGGTTCAGCAGATGTCGGGCCAGTGTTCGGTCCCGGTCGCGCGAATGCGGGTGCTATTGCAGGCGGGGGCCGGGCTTGGTCTTTTGCGGCGGCACCGCGACGGGCGCTTTAGCCTCGCAATGCGGGGGGCTGCCCTTCTGGGAGTTCCAGGATTGCAGGCGATGATACAACATCACCGGGCCCTTTATGCCGATCTGGCTGATCCGGCCACCTTCCTGCGTGAGGGACAAGATACCCAGCTGGCGCGATTCTGGCCCTATGTGTTTGGCGCGGCCGGTGCGGTCGACCCGCAGGTCACCGCGACCTATTCCGATCTTATGGCGCAAAGCCAAGTGCTGGTTGCCGAAGATACCTTGGCGATGATTGATCTTTCGGCAGCGTCGCGTCTGATGGATGTGGGGGGCGGCACGGGTGCTTTTCTGGCCGCAGTCGGGGTTGCCTATCCTGCGATTCGGCTGGATCTTTTCGATCTGCCGGTGGTGTTGCAAGGTGCCGGTCAGCGCCTTGCAAGTGCCGGGTTGTCCGACCGGGTCACGCTGCACCCCGGAAGTTTTCGCGATGATCCTTTGCCGCTGGGGGCCGACGTGATCAGCCTGGTGCGGGTGCTTTACGACCATGACGATCCGACTGTGGCCAAGTTGCTGGCGGCGGCCCGTGCGGCTTTGCCCGCTGGCGGCAGGCTGATCGTATCTGAACCCATGTCGGGCGGGGCCAATCCTGATCGCGCAACAGATGTGTATTTTGCAATTTACACAATGGCCATGCAAACCGGACGGACCAGGTCACCAGAAGAGATCGCGGCGCTTCTGTTGGCCGCAGGGTTCACAAGTGTCTGTCAAAAAAAGGGATTTCGTCCGTTTGTGACATCCGTTGTGACGGCAGTTCGGGCCTGACTGCAAACAGAACTCGCAAATAGTGTCTATTTTGTTTGACAGTCAATTCTGTAAGTCTAGAATGACACAACGACATGAGCCTGCGGTTTGTTCCTTAAAAGAGACTCACGCAGCGCCACCCGGGGAGAGATTGTGAAAACCAGTGCCGTCATCTTGTCAGGTCCAAGAAACCTAGCGGTGGGGCAACTGTCGCTGGTGCCACCGGGACCAGCGGATGTCGTGGTACAGATCGGACATTCCGGCATTTCGACGGGCACTGAAAAATTGTTCTGGTCGGGCACAATGCCGCCATTTCCGGGCATGGGTTATCCCCTTGTTCCCGGCTATGAAGCCGAGGGCGAAGTTGTGGAGGCTGGGGCGCAATCTGGTTTCTGTGTCGGCGACCATGTTTTTGTTCCCGGTGCCAATTGCTTTGAGGCAACCGAAGCGGGCCCTGTACGTGGCCTGTTCGGGGCGGCCTCGCAAATGCTGGTGACAGCAGGCGCGCGGGTTACCCGGATAGATGGCGGGCATGGCGCAGAGGGGGCACTGCTGGCTTTGGCCGCAACGGCCCGTCATGCGCTGGCCGGGTTTGACCGGGCTTTGCCGGATCTGATCGTGGGTCACGGGGTTCTGGGCCGATTGCTGGCGCGGCTGACGCTTGCTGCCGGTGCGCCAGCGCCGACGGTCTGGGAGACAAATCTGGCGCGTCATGGCGGAGCAGAAGGCTATGCCGTTGTGCAGCCGGAAGATGACCCGCGCCGCGACTATGCCGCGATCTATGATGCATCCGGTGCTGCTGATTTGCTGAACAGCCTTATTGGCCGGATCAGGAAGGGTGGCGAGGTTGTGTTGGCAGGTTTCTACACGCAGCCGATCTCTTTTGCCTTTCCGCCGGCCTTTATGAAAGAAGCGCGGTTTAGAATTGCCGCCGAATGGGCTGTTGAAGACATGGAGGCAACCCGCCAACTGGTTGAGTCTGGTGCGCTTTCTCTGGCGGGGTTGATCACCCACACCCGCCCTGCAGCCGATGCAACTGCGGCCTATGACACCGCATTTACCGACCCCGATTGCCTGAAAATGATACTTGACTGGAAGGGCCACGCATGACGCTTGATATTCCAAATCTTAAGGACTTTGACCAGCGGCTGCGTGATGAGGCGCATGAAGAGCCCACGCTTGAAGTGCCGCAAGCACCACCCAGCAAGAAAACCCAGATCATCGCAATCTATGGCAAGGGCGGCATCGGCAAAAGCTTCACCCTGGCGAACCTGTCGCACATGATGGCGGAATTGGGCAAGCGGGTGCTGTTGATCGGTTGCGACCCGAAGTCGGATACAACCAGCTTGCTTTTCGGCGGCAAGGCCTGCCCCACGATCATCGAAACGTCGTCAGCCAAGAAGCTGGCGGGTGAAGAGGTGAAGATAGGGGATGTCTGCTTCAAACGCGGCGGCGTTTTCGCGATGGAGCTTGGCGGCCCCGAAGTCGGGCGCGGCTGCGGCGGGCGCGGCATCATTCATGGCTTTGAGTTGCTGGAAAAACTGGGATTCCACGACTGGGACTTTGACTATGTCTTGCTGGATTTTCTGGGCGATGTGGTCTGCGGCGGCTTCGGCCTGCCGATTGCGCGTGACATGGCGCAAAAGGTGATTCTTGTAGCGTCAAACGATCTGCAAAGCCTGTATGTCGCCAACAATGTCTGCTCTGCGGTGGAATACTTCCGCAAGCTGGGCGGCAATGTCGGTATCGCGGGCTTGGTGATCAACAAGGATGATGGCACCGGAGAAGCGGCGGCTTTTGCAGAGTTGGTCAAGATTCCAGTCCTTGCGGCGATTCCTCAAGACGACGATTTGCGCAAGAAGTCGGCGAATTATCAGATTGTCGGCACAAACCAAAGCCAATGGGGCGGCTTGTTCACAGCGCTGGCCGAAGCGGTTGCCATTGCACCGCCATTGCGACCAGCTCCCTTGACGCAAGATGGTTTGCTGGACCTGTTTTCTGCTGAAAGCACGGGCAAGGATTTTGTGCTGACACCGGCCACGGATGCCGACATGCGCGGGAAGCATGCGGTTCTCAAGAAATCTCTGGAAGTGGTTTATGACAATGCTTGATCTGGATGCCTTGGCCTTTATCACCGCCGAACTTGCCCGCCTTTCCGCCAAAAAAGGCCAGAAATGAGCGAGATCGGCTATGACAGCGCCCATCTGGCGCCGTTGACCCAACTCGGGGCAGATGATCTGCCCCCGTTGCAGGCCAGTGCGCCGGTTGACGGGATGGGGTGTCATGCCGGTGCTGCGACGATGGAGGCTGCTGCACGGGCTGCGGGCAATTCCGATCTGCTTGATCAATATGCCCGTGATTACCCGCAAGGCCCGCATGACAAACCGCAAAGCATGTGCCCTGCCTTTGGCAGCCTGCGCGTGGGATTGCGGATGCGGCGGGTCGCAACGGTTCTTTCGGGATCGGCTTGCTGCGTCTATGGGTTGACGTTTGTGTCGCATTTCTATGGGGCGCGGCGGTCAGTTGGCTATGTGCCGTTCAATTCGGAAACGCTGGTGACCGGCAAGTTGTTTGAGGATATCCGCGACGCGGTTCACGAATTGGCCGACCCCGAGCGGAATGATGCCATTGTGGTGACCAATCTGTGTGTTCCCACCGCCAGCGGCGTGCCGTTGAAACTGCTGCCCAGTGAAATCAATGGGGTGCGGATCGTCGGTATCGACGTTCCGGGTTTTGGCATTCCGACACATGCAGAGGCCAAAGACGTGCTGGCAGGCGCGATGTTGAAATATGCCCGGGCCGAGATCGAGGCGGGGCCGGTTGCGGCGCCTGCATCGGGCAGGTCAGATCGGCCTACTGTTGCCCTGTTGGGCGAGATGTTTCCCGCCGATCCGATGATGCTGGGTGCGATGCTGGCGCCGATGGGGCTTGCCGCCGGACCAGTGGTGCCCTGCCGCGAATGGCGCGAGCTTTATGCGGCGCTGGATTGCGATGTGGTGGCGGCGATCCACCCGTTCTACACGGCGGCTGTGCGCGAATTTCAGACCGCTGGGCGCAAGATCGTAGGGTCAGCCCCGGTTGGCCATGACGGCACAGCAGCCTGGCTTGCCGCTATTGGCGAGGCCTATAACGTTGATCCGGCCCTGATTGCGGCGGCACAGAATGCGTTTTTGCCTGCAATCAAGGCGGCGCTGGCCGCCAACCCGATCACCGGCACGATTACCCTGTCTGGCTATGAGGGGTCTGAACTGCTGGTCGCGCGACTGCTGATCGAAAGCGGTGCAAACGTGCCCTATGTCGGAACCGCTTGCCCAAAGACACCTTGGTCGGCCCCTGATCTGGACTGGCTGGAGGCGCGCGGCGTCAAAGTGAAATTCCGCGCCTCGCTGGAAGATGATGCGTCAGCGATGATGGCGATCCGGCCCGATCTGGCGGTGGGGACGACACCTTTGGTTCAAAAGGCCAAGGAACTGGCGATACCGTCGCTGTATTTCACCAACCTGATCTCGGCGCGTCCTCTGATGGGGCCTGCGGGGGCGGGATCCCTTGGGCAAGTGGTCAACGCGGCCATTGCGGGCAAGGCCCGGATGCAGGGGATGAAGGAATTCTTTGAAGGCGTCGGTCACGGCGATACGGCGGGCATCTGGGAGGGAACACCCAATCTGCGGCCTGATTTCCGCGCGGCGCATCAAAAAAAGCTCGACAAGGCGGCGCGTGCTGCCAAGGCCGAGGAAATGATCTGATGCTGGTGCAGGACCATGATCGGGCCGGGGGCTATTGGGGTGCGGTCTACGCCTTTTGCGCGGTCAAAGGCCTGCAGGTGGTGATCGATGGTCCGGTGGGCTGCGAAAACCTGCCGGTGACATCGGTTTTGCATTATACGGATGCGCTGCCGCCGCATGAGTTGCCGATTGTGGTGACCGGTCTGGGCGAAGACGAGCTGGGTCGCGACGGCACCGAGGGCGCAATGCGCCGGGCCTGGCAAACGCTGGATCCGGCTTTGCCCGCAGTGGTGGTGACGGGGTCGATTGCCGAGATGATTGGTGGCGGCGTCACACCGATGGGCACCAATATCCAGCGCTTTCTGCCTCGGACCATTGACGAGGATCAGTGGCAGACGGCGGATCGGGCGATGACCTGGATTTTCACGGAATTTGGCATGACTAAAGGCCGGATGCCGCCCGAAGCAAAGCGGGCCGAAGGATCGAGGCCGCGCGTCAACCTGCTTGGGCCGATGTACGGCACCTTTAACATGGCGTCTGATCTGCACGAGATCCGGCGTCTGGTGGAAGGGCTTGGCGCAGAGGTGAATATGGTGATGCCACTGGGGGCGCATGTGGCCGAAATGCGCAATCTGGTGAATGCCGATGCCAATGTGGTGATGTACCGCGAATTTGGCCGCGGCTTGGCCGAAGTATTGGGCAAGCCCTATCTGCAGGCACCGATCGGTCTGGACAGCACAACGAAATTCCTGCGCAAACTGGGTGAGATGCTGGGGCTTGACCCCGAACCCTTCATCGAGCGGGAAAAGCATTCGACATTGAAACCGGTCTGGGATCTGTGGCGGTCGGTCACGCAGGACTTCTTTGCGACGGCATCTTTCGCCATCGTCGCGTCTGAAACCTATTCCCGGGGGATCCGCAACTATCTTGAGGGCGATCTGGGCTTGCCCTGCGCCTTTGCAGTTGCCCGTGAGCCCGGGAAAAAGACCAATAATGAGGCCGTGCGTAGCCTGCTGAAGCAGCACCGCCCGCTGGTCGTGATGGGTTCGATCAACGAAAAGATGTATCTGGCAGAGATGAAGGGCGGGTTTGGTCCGGCCCCAAGTTTCATTGCGGCGTCGTTTCCGGGGGCTGCGATCCGCCGCGCCACAGGCACGCCTGCCATGGGCTATGCGGGGGCCGTCTGGTTGTTGCAGGAAGTCTGCAATAGCCTGTTTGACGCCCTGTTCCACATTTTGCCGCTGGGCACCGAAATGGATTCAGCTGCTGCAACCCCAACCACGCTGCGGCGCGATTTCCCTTGGGATGTTGATGCGCAGGCGGCGCTGGACAGAATTGTAAACACCCACCCGATCCTGACCCGGATCAGTGCTGCACGCAGTCTGCGCGATGCGGCTGAAAAGGCTGCACTTGATGCCGGGGCAGAGCGGGTGGTGCGCGAAACCGTAGAAGGTCTGCCCGGTGCAGAGCTTTTGCAAAACGAGGGAGGAAGACCATGAGTGATTCCGCAGCAAACGGCAATCTGCATCATGCCAGACGCGAGAAAGGGGCAGAGTACTATGTCTACTTTGCGCTGATCGTCGTTCTGGGGCTGGTGCCGCATATGGTGGGCTGGCTGTATCAAGTCATCCGGCACGCAAAGCTGCCCCGTCTGGGGCCATTGGCGCGGGTGTTGAAGGATGCGCAGGCGCTGACGCCAATGATTTTTCGCGGGTAACCGCACCAGGAATTCGCTGATCCGGAAACGGAGCAGCGAAACACCGGAGGGGCATTCCGCCCACCGTGGCCCAGCCGCAGGGAGTGCGGCGTCAGTCCGAATATCCGGAGGATACCATGGCTGATAAATCCGACCTGTCTTTCACAGGTCTAACCGACCAGCAGGCGCAAGAGCTGCATTCGGTCTACATGAGCGGGCTATGGTTGTTTACGACCATAGCCGTCATCGCGCATGTGGCCGTGTTCATCTGGCGTCCGTGGCTCTAAGGGGGATCATGATATGAGCAAGTTTTACAAAATCTGGCTGATCTTTGATCCTCGTCGCGTATTCGTGGCCCAGGGGGTGTTTCTGTTCCTTCTGGCCGCCATGATCCATTTGGTGCTGTTGTCGAACCCCGCCTACAACTGGTTCGACATTTCCAACGCGAAATACGGGTATGTGGCAGCTCCTGCCACTGAATGATCCGCTTGACCATGGCACGGGCGACCTTCGCGTTGCCCGTGCCAAAACAACTGCGTGAAAAACCTGTGACGGCCCCAAATGCGCCCAGTGCGACTGTCGGAGAGTCCGTTCAACTGCAGAGAGGGAAGCATGGCACTGCTCAGCTTCGAACGAAAATATCGCGTGCCCGGTGGTACGCTGATCGGTGGAAATCTGTTCGACTTTTGGGTCGGGCCATTTTACGTCGGCTTTTTTGGGGTCACGACTTTCTTCTTTGCGGCCTTGGGGACCTTGTTGATCTTCTACGGTGCGGCGATGGGGCCGACCTGGAATCCTTGGTTAATCTCAATCAACCCACCGCCCGTTGAAAACGGCTTGGGCTTTGCACCATTGATGCAGGGCGGGCTATGGCAGATCATCACAATCTGCGCAGCGGGTGCCTTTATCAGCTGGGCGCTGCGAGAGGTTGAAATTTGCCGCAAGCTGGGTATCGGCCTGCACGTGCCGATTGCTTTCGGAGTTGCAATTTTTGCCTATATCACGCTGGAAGTGATCCGGCCGATCCTGATGGGATCCTGGGGCTATGCTTTTCCTTACGGCATCTTCAGCCATCTCGATTGGGTTTCCAACACCGGCTACACCTATGGCAACTTCCACTATAACCCGGTCCATATGGTTGCGATTACGTTCTTTTTTACCAATGCCCTCGCACTGGCGCTGCATGGTGGCTTAATCCTGTCGGCGGCCAACCCGCCCAAGGGACAGATCATGAAGACCCCCGATCACGAAGATACTTTTTTCCGCGATCTGATCGGCTATTCGGTAGGCACGCTGGGCATTCATCGCCTTGGTCTGCTGCTGGCTCTGAATGCCGCATTCTGGAGCGCGATCTGCATCGTGATCTCTGGCACCATCTGGTTTGATCAATGGGTTGATTGGTGGAGCTGGTGGCTTGAACTACCGATCTGGGCCGATATTCCAGGAGGCGTAAATGGCTGAGTACCAAAATATCTTTACCCAGGTCCAAGTGCGCGCGGCGCCTGAAATGGGCATGGTCGAAGGCGTCGATGTCGGCAACCGCACCAAAGGGGCCGGGTTCTCCAGCCTTGCAGGCTGGTTCGGCAACGCGCAGCTGGGGCCGATTTATCTGGGCACTTTCGGCGTCATCTCGCTGGCGACCGGGGCGATCTGGTTCATGATCATCGGGGCGCATTTCTGGCAAGTTGCCGGCTATAATCCTGCGGTCTTCATGCGTGATCTGTTCTGGATGGCGCTGGAACCACCGGCCCCTGAATGGGGGTTGCGCATTCCCCCCATGCAGGAAGGCGGCTTGTTCCTGCTGGCTGGGTTCTTCTTTCTGATCTCGCTTAGCACATGGTGGGTGCGCACCTATCTGCGTGCCGAAGCGCTGGGCCTTGGCAAACATGTGGCCTGGGCGTTTGCGTCTGCGATCTGGCTGGTGCTGGTGCTGGGACTGATCCGCCCGCTGTTGATGGGCAGCTGGTCCGAAGCTGTTCCCTACGGTATTTTCCCGCATCTGGACTGGACCAATCTGTTCAGCCTGACCTATGGCAATCTGTTCTACAATCCGTTCCATGCGCTGAGCATCGCCTTCCTTTACGGCTCGGCCTTGCTGTTTGCCATGCATGGAGCAACCATTCTGTCTGTCACCCGTCTGGGTGGTGACCGCGAGTTAGAACAGATTATTGACCGGGGCACGGCGTCT
>JANNSG010000153.1:0-7417 GCA_031402355.1 Pseudorhodobacter sp.
AACGACCGCATCGCCATGCGGGAACAGCATGTGAAACACCTTTTCCGCCCCCTCAAAACACAGATAGGCCCCGCCAAGCATCAACAATGGCGTGATCCAGTCTGGCGCAAAACTGGACAGCAGCAGGGCCGCCGGCAGCAGGATGATCAGCTTGTTTTTCAGCGACCCCATAGCGATGCGCCAGATGATCGGCAATTCGCGCTTCGCCTCAAATCCGTGAACGTATTTCGGGGTTACGGCGGCATCATCAATCACGACGCCCGCAGCCTTTGCCCCCGCCTTCGCCGCTGCGGCTGCAATGTCATCAACCGAGGCGGCGGCAACTTTGGCGATGGCGGCAACATCGTCTAGCAAGGCAAGTAGTCCGCTCATCGTTCTCTCCTAAGCGGCAATCGAGGTCACCGATCCGCCATTTCGTGAAAAGACATGACAAAGACGGTGGCAAATTGCAACGCGGCGCGTTAATCAGCCAAAGGTTTGCGATAGCAAACCGCGTGAGACGACTGGGTTTGCCGTAGAATGCCGCGGAGACGATGGAATGAACAATATCACGGCGCTGATCCTTGCTGTCACGATTGTTGTGGCGATCTTGCTGGACGTGACAATGAACAGTGCCGATGCAATCACGTTTTTGCTGCGAAAGCTGGTCGATATGGTCGACTATGTGGCATTCTGGCGCTGACCGGGCAGGTTTTGGGTTGAATTTGCCGTTTGACTGGTGACCTTAGCTTGAAAATCATCGCCGGATTCGGCCGCTGACCATTGTGCCCGTCAAAGGGCTGGAAAAAAGGAACATGAGCATGACTGTCAAAGTGGCCATCAACGGCTTTGGCCGTATTGGGCGTAACGTCTTGCGTGCCATCATTGAATCGGGGCGCACCGACATCGAGGTCGTGGCGATCAATGATCTGGGTCCAGTGGAAACCAACGCGCATCTGCTGCGTTTTGATTCTGTTCATGGCCGCTTTCCAGGCGTGGTCAAGACCACTGCCACCACGATTGATGCCGGTCGCGGCCCGATTGAGGTATCGGCGATCAGAAACCCGGCGGATCTGCCTTGGAAGCATGTCGATATTGTTCTGGAATGTACAGGTATCTTCACCGACAAGGACAAGGCCGTCGTGCATCTGGAGAATGGGGCCAGCCGGGTTCTGGTCTCGGCGCCCTCAGTGGGGGCGGACAAGACGATTGTCTTTGGCGTCAATGACAAAACCTTGACGGCGCAGGATCTGATCGTATCGAATGCATCATGCACGACAAACTGCCTGTCACCCGTGGCACAGGTCCTGCACCAGACCGTCGGCATTACGCGCGGGTTCATGACCACGATCCACAGCTATACCGGGGATCAGCCGACCCTCGATACCATGCACAAGGATCTGTACCGCGGGCGGGCGGCAGCGCTGTCGATGATCCCGACATCGACAGGGGCCGCAAAGGCAGTGGGTCTTGTGCTGCCGGAATTGAAGGGCAAGCTGGACGGTGTTGCGATCCGGGTGCCGACGCCCAATGTATCGGTCGTCGATCTGGTGTTCGAAGCAAGCCGGGCGACTTCGGTCGAAGAAATCAACGAAGCGATCCGGACGGCAGCGAACGGCAGGTTGAAAGGCATCCTTGGTTTCACCGATCAACCCAATGTCAGCGCTGATTTCAACCATGATCCACATTCAAGCATTTTCCATATGGATCAGACCAAGGTCATGGAAGGTACAATGGTGCGGATCCTGTCGTGGTATGACAACGAATGGGGCTTCTCAAATCGCATGGCTGATACGGCTGTCGCGATGGGCAGGCTGATCTGATTACTGTTGATATTCAACGCAAATGGCGCGTCTCCGCGCCATTTTTCTTATGATAAGCCATGCGTCAAACGCATAGCCGCACCGCAGCATTGGTCGTTGTGGCGGTGGGCGGCAGTTCCTAAATTCATTCCAAGCGAGAAGAACAAGCAAACACTCGCGAATGAAAAAGGAAATGTAGAATGACCAATGTATTCGTAATGTTGAAAGACGCCGCTCGTAACTACGTGCAATATCGCGCAACCCGTGACGAGATTGCCAATATGCCGCTGGATGTGGCTTTGGACCTTGGGATTTACCGGGGTGACGCCGAACGTATTGCCCGCGAAGCGGTTTACGGCAAGGCTGCGTAACGCGCTTTTTACCCGAAACGTTTGCGACTATCCGGGGGGCCGCTTGGCCCCCTTTGCATATTCGCGGTAGCGGGCCCGCAAGGCCTGATCGACCGGCGGGGTTACAAACTTTGATACATCCCCCCCGAGACGCGCAATTTCCTTGACCAGTTTGGACGCGATGGCCTGACGACGGGCATCTGCCATCATGAAGACCGTCTCGATTGACGCATCAAGGGCGCGGTTCATACCGACCATCTGAAATTCATACTCAAAATCGGCAACGGCGCGCAAGCCTCGCACTATGATGGTGGCCCCTACGTCGCGGGCACAGTCTATCAACAGATTTTCAAACGGATGTACGACGATTTCGCCGCCGGTCTTGGCGATGATCGCGGCGCATTCCGCTTCGACCATCGTCACGCGTTCTTCAAGCGTGAACAGCGGTCCCTTGTCGCGGTTGATGGCGACACCGATCACCAGGCGGTCTACCAGAGCCATGGCGCGCTGGATGATATCTACATGCCCCAATGTCACCGGGTCAAAGGTGCCAGGATAAAGACCGATGCGCATGAAGCCCCCCAAAGCAGATCTAGCCTTCACGCAACATTATTGCGCGCGCTGACGCAAGACCCAAAAGAGACGGATCAGAACCCCTTGATCATGCCCTCAAGAGCGTCTTTATCTGCCGAAAGCTCCATCAGCCTTGCCTTGACGACGTCACCAATCGAGATAAGCCCGACCATTTGATCGCCATCCATCACCGGCATATGGCGAAACCGGCCGTCGGTCATTTTCTGAAGCACATCGTCGGTACGGTCGTGGCGCGTGCAGGACACGATCTTTGCGGTCATGATACTGTCAACGGTGTCGGCCAGACAAATTGCGCCGCGACGGCCCAATTCGCGCACCACATCGCGTTCGGACAAGATGCCTGCCACGCGGCGGCCATCGGGTGAAACGATCAGCGCCCCGATGCGGCGCGATGACAGCGTTTCAGCGGCTTTGCCGACGGTCGTGCCCGGGGGCACCGTAATCACCCCGTCATCGGATTTGGATTTCAGGATCTGGCTGACAAGCATGGTGGCCTCCCTCTTTTACATTGACGGTCTGCCGCGATGGGCTTTCTGTCAAGACAAAGCTTCAAGTCGTTGAACTTCCCTGCGGATGCCCTCGGCAAGACGGCTGGCAAAGCGGTTAAGGCGGCCTGAGCGGGCATCATCTGCATGGCGGATTAGCCAGAAAGCGCGGCTCAGGTGAACTGACTTTGGCAGTACCTTGATCAGCTCTGGCGCCGATGGCAAAGCAAAATCATGCACCACGCCAACCCCTGCCCCATGGCGCAGCCAGTTGAGCTGCACCGATACCGAATTTGACGCCAGTGGCACCGCCCCTGCCCCGATCTGGGACAAATAGTCCAGTTCCTTGTCAAAGATCATGTCAGGGATATAGCCGACCAGACGGTGCGCCCCAAGATCGGACAGAGTGGCAATTGGGGGGTGGCCGTCCAGATAGTGACGACTGGCGGCGAGGTGCAGTTGATATTCAGTCAGTTTCTGAACGGTCAGGCGACCCGCCTCGGGGCGCGATACCGCAATAGCAAGATCAGCCTCGCGCTTTGACAGGTTGAAGACGCGCGGCAGAGCCACGATCTGCACCTCCAGCCCCGGGTTTTCGTCACAGATTGCAGTAAGCACTTGTGGCAACAGGTAATTGGCGCAACCATCTGGCGCACCAATTCTGATCTGCCCGGTTAGACCTTCCGGCCCCGTCAGCGTCTCGCGTGCGCCCATCATGGCCGATTCTGCGCGTTCTGCGTGCAAGATCAGCCCGGTCCCCTGATCGGTCAGCGTATAGCCCTGCGGTGTTTTCATGAACAGTCTGGCACTGACGGCGTCTTCAAGCCGGGCGATCCTGCGACCGACTGTTGCCGGATCCAGCTTCAGCTGTTTGCCGGCCCCCGACAGGCTTTCTGCGCGCGCAACCGCCAGAAAGATGCGAAGATCGTCCCAATCCATTCGTCATACCTGCAAATTTGCAAAACCCTTTTGAAGTATTGCCTCTGTTTGCAGCGTTTTTGCAAGACTATGATGGAGGCAACCAAGGGAGAATTGCGATGAAAGAGATCGGTCACTGGATCAACGGCAAAATGGTAGCAGGCACATCAGGCAAATTCGCCGATGTGTTCAACCCGGCCACTGGCGACGTGCAAGCGCGGGTGGCGTTGGCTTCGGCTGCAGAACTTGACGCGGCGGTCGCGGACGCAGCCATTGCGCAGGTAAAATGGGGTGCCACGAACCCGCAGCGCCGGGCGCGCGTGATGATGGAGATGGTGCGCCTGCTGAACCGCGACATGCAGGCTTTGGCCGAAGCGCTGTCGTCTGAGCATGGCAAGACCATTCCCGACGCCAAGGGTGATATTCAGCGCGGGCTGGAAGTGATCGAATACTGCATCGGTGCACCGCAGATGCTGAAGGGTGAATTTACCGACAGCGCCGGGCCGGGTATCGACATGTATTCGATGCGTCAGCCCTTGGGTGTTGCAGCAGGCATCACGCCCTTCAACTTTCCGGCGATGATACCGATGTGGAAAATGGGCCCGGCTTTGGCCTGCGGCAATGCGTTTATCCTCAAGCCGTCAGAACGCGCGCCAACGGTGCCCCTGATGCTGGCCGCCCTGATGAAAGAAGCGGGCCTGCCAGACGGTGTGCTGCAAGTCATCAACGGCGATAAAGTGTCGGTTGATGCAATCCTGGACAATCCGACCATTGCCGGCATCGGCTTTGTCGGCTCTACCCCGATTGCGGAATACATCTATGGGCGGGGATGTTCGAACGGCAAGCGGGTGCAGTGCTTTGGCGGTGCCAAGAACCACATGATCATCATGCCGGATGCCGATCTTGATCTGGCGGCAGATGCATTGGTAGGTGCGGGCTACGGTGCCGCCGGTGAACGCTGCATGGCCATTTCGGTGGCCGTTCCGGTCGGCGAGGCGACGGCGGATGCGCTGATCGAACGCCTGATCCCGCGGATCGAGAAACTGAAGGTGGGCCCCTATACTGCTGGCAATGACGTGGATTACGGGCCGGTTGTAACCGGTGCAGCCAAGGCCAACATCCTGCGTTTGGTGGAAAGCGGTGTTGCCGATGGTGCCAGACTGGTGGTCGACGGACGCGGTTTCAAATTGCAGGGCTATGAGGATGGCTTTTTTGTCGGCCCGCATCTTTTTGACCACGTGACCACCGATATGGAGATCTACCGCAAAGAGATTTTCGGACCTGTTCTCAGCACCGTGCGCGCCAAAAGCTATGAAGAGGCGCTGAAAATCGCGATGGACAATGAATATGGCAATGGCACCGCGATCTTCACCCGCGATGGTGATACGGCCCGCGATTTTGCCAACCGGATCAACGTCGGCATGATCGGCATCAACGTGCCCATCCCGGTGCCGCTTGCCTATCACACTTTTGGCGGATGGAAAAAATCTGCCTTTGGCGATCTGAACCAGCATGGGCCGGACAGCTTCCGGTTTTACACCCGGACCAAGACCATCACCTCACGCTGGCCCAGCGGAATAAAGGAAGGCGCCAGCCTGAACTTCAAACCGATGGAGTGAGCGAAAGATATCGGCAAGCCGAGGAGGGCGTGGATAGGTGTCCTCCCTCAATGCAGTTTCACACCCCACGCTGTGAGGCATTTCTGCACTTCAGATTGCGAAGCCCGCGGAAGCCCGGCTTTGCGACATGACACCGCTGACCTGTTGATGCATAACTTGCTGCATGGTCTTTGGAACGGTAAATGGGGGGCCACTACCGCCATGTCGGAGCCGCCAATGTACCGTGTCTCATCGTTCATAACCGTTTTTGCATGGTCCTTGCTTGGCGGAATGGCCATGGCGACGCTTTGGGTCAATCTGTCGCCTGCCCACTATTACGATTTCCTCGAATGGCGTTTGGCTGATGTTGAATTGCCAATGTGGATCGCGCAAAACCCGCCCAGTCTGACGCCGCTTAGACTGGTCGGCGACGGACTGATGGCGTTTTTCTTGTTCTTTGTTGGCAAAGAGCTTTGGGAATCCCTTGTGCTGGAGCGCGGGGCACTAAGCGGGCGGCGCGCTCTGGTCCCGTTGGGCTTGTCGATCGGGGCCATGCTGGGGGCGAGTGTTCTGTGGATATTGGTGTCTTCAGCGATTGAAACCGCGGAAGAGGCTGTGTTTGCGACGGGCTGGATCGTGCCCATGGGATCAGATGTGGTGCTGTGCTACCTGATGGGCCGATGGGTGTTCGGACCGGGGCATATGGCGCTGCATGTGCTGCTTTTGCTGACCATATCGGCCGATATCATCGGCCTGTTTGCGCTAGGATTAGCCGCCCCCGATGTGTCGCGGCACCTAGTGTGGCTGGGCCTGCCATTGTTGGCCAGCATCAGTGTCTGGTTCTTTGCCGGGCGGCGACCGGATGATACGGCCTCGGAACGGCGCAAACGAAAAACTCAAGTGATCTGGCCCTATGTCGTGGCGGGTCTGGCCAGTTGGGCCGGCGTTGCCGCGTCAGGTTTGCCGCCTGCCTTGGGCCTTTTGCCGATCATTCCGGCAATTGCCCATGCAGACCGGGCCTTTGGGCTTTTTGCCGAAGCAGAAGAGCTGCTGCATGACCCGCTCAACCGTTTGACGCATGCTATGAGCCCTGCTTTGGGGGTGATCTTGTTTTTGTACGGGATCACCCACGGCGGCATTGATTTTGCAGCCTTTGCGCCGACGACGGTCGTGGTCCTGGCCGCCATGTGGATCGGCAAACCGATCGGGTTGGTCGCAACCTGGGTGGTGTTTGAACGGGTCGCGGGCATGCATCTGCCGCATGGGCTGGTGCGCCGCGATCTGTACCTTATCGCCTTGATCATGGGCATTGGCTTTACGGTTCCTGGTCTGACCCTTGACCGCGCGCTACCGGGCGGCGCCATGCAAGAGGCGGCAAGATTTGGCTTCGCACTTAGCCTGCTTGCAGCGCCGATGGCATTGCTTTTGTCGCGACGGCGCTTCAGGCCCTAAGCTTTCAACTCACGGGCGTTGTATCGTGGCTATTTTTTCGTCATACTGCGCGTAATAAAAAAGGGGTTGCTTCGCATTGCAGGCGTGCGGCAGGTCCAACAACAAAAACTTGCCATTAAGACATGTCAGGTATCAGGGACCAAACCCTGGGCAAATGGGGCGCAGGCCATGAGGCGTGCATGATCGAGTTTGAAAATGTCAGCAAGTCCTTCTGGACGGGCAAACGGCGCAAAGTGATC
>JANNSG010000154.1:0-8592 GCA_031402355.1 Pseudorhodobacter sp.
CGCTGCACAAGATAGGCTGGCAGTGGCTTGGCCTGATCCATCGGGTCGCTCCTGGCTTGGGTCTCTGGCTTAACTAGGCTGCAATTGCCGAAAATTCGAGGGGTTTCTTTCAGCGCCGGAAACCTTTTCTTCAGCACGCCGGCGCAACCTTGGTCTTGGGTGTGAAACAAAACTTTGGGTGAAGATATGACAAATGTAGCAGCATTGCCGCTGGTCGAACGGGTGCGCCAGGATGCGGAGCCGATTGCCACGATCTATCGCAATCTTGGCACCTCTGCCGCCGAACAGGTGGTGACGCGTGCGCTTGCCGAACTTGGGCTTGCCATGGGCGGGCTGGCGCAGCAAGTGCGCAAGCATGATCTGGCAGATGTGTCCCGCCAGTTGCGCAAAGTACAACGGATGGCGGAACAGATCGGCATGGTCAGTCTGGGCGTGGTGGCGCAAGACGCGCGCACCTGCTTTGATCGCAGCGATGTCACCGCCTTTTCCGCCGTCTGGGCACGCCTGATCCGGGTGGCAGAACGGTCGCTGACCACCGACCGCAGCTTGCGCGATCAATCGGTCTAAGCGGCAGGGGTTGCAGGCAGCGGTGGTTGCGTTAGGCTTTGTGGGGTAAATCGGCATCGGGTACACTGCCCCGCGCCCTGCATCCCGGACACAAGATGACCCTAACTTTCGCCGACCCTGCAAGCCCGTCGCGTGCCCTTCACGTCGTCTCGTCCGAAGATCTGCCGCAATGGCTTACCCGTCAGCCGCTGCATTGGCAAACTTGGCTATCGGGGCAAGGTTTTGACGCAGCCTTGGGGGATACCCGGCTCTTGCCTGGTGCTGATGGCGCGATCGAAGCCGCAGTTACTGGCTTTGGCACACTGAAAACCCGCGCACGTACCCGCTTTGGCCTCGCGCGCGCCCTGCCAGTCTTGCCTTCAGGTAACTGGCACCTCGAAGGCCCCCTGACCCAAGTCCAGCGCGACGAAGCAGCACTTGGCGCGCTTCTGGCCGCTTACCGCTTTGATCGCTACCGCCCCGGCAAGACCGGCACGCCGCAGGCCGTGCTCAAAGCCCCCGAAGGTTGTGACGCGGCCCGTCTGATCGCCATGGCAACGGCTGAGTTTCTGACCCGCGATCTGATCAATACCCCCGCCTCCGACATGGGCCCGGCCGAACTTGAAGCCGCCTTTCTTGCCCTTGCAGCCCAGTTCCACGCCTCAACCGAAGTTATCCGCAGCGATGATCTGCTGACCCGGAATTTTCCGATGATTCACGCCGTTGGCCGTGCATCGTCGCGCGCTCCGCGCATCCTCAGCCTGCGTTGGGGCGACCACGGCCCGCGCCTGACGCTGGTCGGCAAGGGTGTGTGTTTTGATACCGGGGGGCTTGATATCAAGCCGTCCTCGGGCATGCTCTTGATGAAAAAAGACATGGGCGGGGCGGCCACGGTCATGGGTCTTGCCCATATGATCATGGCGCTGAAGCTGCCGCTGCAACTGCGCGTTATCGTGCCGGCTGTCGAAAACGCCATCGCGGGCAATGCCATGCGCCCCAGCGATATTCTGACCTCCCGCAAAGGCCTGACGGTTGAAATCAACAACACCGATGCCGAAGGTCGCCTGATCCTCGCCGATGCGCTGGCCTGGGCCGATGAAGACGCACCCGATGTCCTCATTTCAATGGCCACACTCACCGGGTCGGCCCGGGTCGCTGTCGGCCCCGACCTTGCCCCGTTCTATACCGATGATGACGCGCTTGCCGCCGCTCTGTCTGACGCTGCCCCGGGTGCCTGCGATCCGGTCTGGCGCTTGCCGTTCTGGGATGCCTATGAGCCGATGATCGAACCCAAGATCGCCGATCTGGACAATGCTCCGGCGGGCAGTTTTGCGGGCTCCATCACCGCCGCCTTGTTCCTGCGCCGGTTTGTGACCTGCCCACACTACATGCATTTCGATATTTACGGCCATACCCCAGCTGATGCACCCGCCCGCCCCAAAGGTGGCGTGGGTCAGGGCGCACGGGCCCTGCTGGCGGCCTTGCCAAAAATGCTGAAGCTGTGACCGATCCGCGCCTTACCCCCGCCAATGACCGCGCGGCCCTCGATATTCTGCGCGGCAGCCTAGACGCCCCGCACTTTACCAAGGGCGAGCCCGCCCATCTGATCCGGCCCTTGACCGACCTTTTGGCCAGCCCCGACGGCGCACGCCAGCGCCAGTTGCTTCTGGGCGACGCCTTCACCGCGATCGACCGCCATAATGGCTTTGCCTTCGGGCAGGCCGCCAAAGATGGCTATTGCGGGTATCTGCCCGAAACGGCCCTTGGCCCGGCCGAAACGCCAACCCATTGGGTCGCAGCCCCAATGACCACCCTTTACCCAGAGGCCAACATCAAGATCAAAGAAACCGGCGGCCTTACGCTTGGCGCGCGGGTCACGGCATTGGGTGAGTTGGGCAAATTCACCCAAACCACGCGCGGCTTTGTGCCCACCTTGCACCTGAAACCCATTGGCGAATGGCACAAGGACCCCGTCGCCATCGCCCAGACCTATCTTGGCACGCCCTATCTTTGGGGTGGCAACAGCCGTGCTGGCCTTGATTGTTCTGGCCTTGTTCAAGCGTGCCTGATGTCCTGCGGTATGAATTGCCCCGGCGATTCCGATCTGCAACAGGGCTTGGGCAAGCCCATTTCCGACAAAGCCGCCCTGAAGCGCGGCGATCTTTTGTTCTGGGACGGCCATGTCGCCCTATGCATGAATGCCGATTTCATGATCCACGCCACCGCCGTCTTCATGGCTGTGGTAATGGAAAACACCCGTTCCGCCATCAAGCGCATCGCAGATCAAGGTTACGGCCCCGTCATCGCCCGCCGCCGCTTCCTGTAGCCGCTTATCAAGTCCAGGCGGGCTTTCTGCGCTGCCCAAAGCGAAAAGCACAGCCAAGCGCGACAATCGGCCTAATCCACCGCCCTGATCAGCTTGGCCTCCAGCACACGCAGCACTGCCGACAGATCATGGCCCCGGCGCAAGATCTGGCCGTCCATTGCCACCACCGCATACATGCCCTGTTTGGCCCGCAACTTCGGGCGCTTTTCGATGCGGTACAAAGGAAATTCCGCCGTTCGCCGAAACACGGAAAACACCGCCATTTCGCGCAGGCAGGAAATACCGTAATCGCGCCATTCGCCAACCGCCACCATCCGGCCATAAAGGCCAAGGATCACCGAGAATTCTCGCCGGTCAAAGCTGACCTGCTCGTTTGTCTGCGTCATTTGGGCAACGGGCGTCGGCGTCTGTAGCGTCATCCCAAAAGCTTAGCGCGCCCATCCGGCAAAGCAAGCCTTTGATGCAGGCCCCGGCGTGTCCGAATTCAGCCATGTAATGACCGATGCTTGGTCACGATTGCTCCGCAACCTTGCCCTGATTGGGATGCATAACAGCGGTGTTGCGAGTCGACAAAACCCCGGATGGGCGGCTACTTAGCCCCCCCCAATTGGCCCCCTGTCCGGGGCGCTTGCGAGTGAGGATAAAGCCTCTGTCCCCCCGACAGAGGCTTTCCCTTTTCTGGCGTCAAGAAAAGCCATCCGAAATTCGCAACTCGCCAAACCGCAGGCCGCGCCTGTTGTGTAAATCAACGCCAAGCCGTTCAAGAGTAACCGGGTGGCCCGCGTCCAGTACACCCACATGCACAAGAAGTGCCGCAATTGCCGCTTCTTTGGCACGCGCAGCGCCGTCCATGATTTTAAGCGCAATCCCAAGACGCAGCTCCGGGACAATCGCCACATAGACCCCATCAGCGCCGTTTTTGGTGGCGACGCGTCCGCCCATCGCCCGCATCAAATCGGTATCGGCACCCGTTGAACCGTCGACCAGTTCAGGATGGCTGACCATGGCCCGCTTCAGCCGATAGGCTGCCCGGCTCCGCGCATCACCGCTGTCAGTGGCTACTGCAAATCGCGCCATCGCCCGGGCCAATCCGTGCAGGGATGTGGCAAAATTCGGCGCCGAACAGCCATCGATGCCAAATCCGGGGCTGGTCTCGCCGGTCATATCTTCAAACGCATCGCGCACGGCTTTTTGCACCGGATGATCGGCTTCAATATATTCGGGCCCGCCTTTCAGATGCTTGGTCAGCGTCAGAAACCCGGAATGTTTGCCCGAGCAATTGTTGTGGATCTGGCACGGCGCCTCAAACGCCCGGATCAGACCATCGCGCGCGGCGCGGTCGTCGGGTTCTTGCGGGCCACAGCGCAGATCGCTTTCCGCCAACCCAAGATCGGCAAGCCATCGTGTCACCATATCGGTATGAACCGCCGCGCCCATGTGGCTGGCGCAAGCCAGCGCCAGTTGCGCCGGGGTCAATCCAGTTGCATCTGCAGCCCCGCTTTCAATCAGCGGTAACGCCTGCAGCATCTTGCACGATGACCGTGGAAAGATCACCGCCGTCGGATCGCCCCATGCCTGCACAATCTCGCCCTTGGCATCACAAATCACCGCATGGCCGGAATGGCTGCTTTCCAGCAGCCCACCACGCCACAATTCCACCATCGGAACAGCTTTAGCCATCAATTTCCCCCTCACGGATACGCGATTTGTTGCCCATGGGGCTTTCGCCGCCCGCATCTTTTGCGCTATGGGTTGTTGGATACTAAGTTGGACTGCAGGACGCTACAGGAAAAGCTCGCACAATCGCGGCACTGGTCAGGCAGGGGCCAAGTAGGGCAGTTGGAGGCTCTTTAAGACATGAAATTCTATTCCGGTGGCATCATTGGCCGCATTGTTCTTGCCGCAATCTTCGCTGGAACTTCCACTTTTGCCCAGGCGCAGGAATCCACCAATCAGGTTGCCGTTGAAACGGATTGGAGCGTGTTCACCGAAGAAAGCCCGAAAGAATGTTGGGGCGTCTCCAGCCCCAAAGAAACCGTGAACACCCGCGACGGTGCACCGGTCTCTGTGCGTCGCGGCGATATCTTGCTTTTTGTCACTTTCAGGCCCGGTGGTGCGGGCGGCGAAGTATCCTTCACCGGCGGATATCCCTTTGCTGCCGGATCCGGTGTAAAGGTCGATATCGGCGGCACCACATTCGATATGTTCTCGGACGGCGAATGGGCATGGCCCGCCAGCGCTGCTGATGATGTCGCAATTCTGGCGGCGCTGAAAGGCGGGGCTACGGCCATCCTTTCAGGACAATCCGGCAAGGGCACCAAGACGCAAGACACCTTTTCCCTGCGCGGCTTCACCGCCGCAATGGAAGAGGCTGAAGCCCGCTGCAAGTAACTTGAATTGATACGAGGCCGCTTTGCCCCGGCACACCCTGCCGGGGCTTTTGCATTTCTTGCACCAGCCGGTTTCGTTTTCCCTGATTCTCGCCTATAGCGGGCGGCATCCGGGCCGTTCCCGGTTCTGTCAAAGGCTCCCATGACCGCCCCAATCACCCAAGACGTGCTGACCATCCCGCGCAAACTGCCGGACAGTGACCGCATCAACCTGATCGGTCTGACCCGGGATCAACTGCGCGGGGCCTTGATCGACGCAGGCACGCCAGAGCGACAGGCGAAGATGCGTGTAGGCCAGATATGGACCTGGCTCTACCATTGGGGCCTGCGCGATTTTACCGGCATGACCAACCTTTCCAAAGACCTGCGCCAAACGCTGACCGACCGCTTTTGCATCGAAATTCCGCAAGTTGTAACCCGCCAGATCAGCACAGATGGCACCCGCAAATACCTTGTCCGCATCGCGGGCGGCCATGAGGTCGAGGTGGTTTATATCCCTGAAACCGATCGCGGCACCCTGTGCATCTCCTCCCAGGTCGGCTGCACGCTGACCTGTTCGTTCTGCCATACCGGCACGCAAAAACTGGTCCGCAACCTGACGGCGGGGGAAATCGTCGGTCAGGTCATGCTGGCCCGCGACGATCTGGATGAATGGCCGGTGCAGGGCGACCCCAACCGCGAAGGGCGCATGATCTCCAACGTCGTGCTGATGGGCATGGGCGAGCCGCTTTACAATTTTGAAAACGTCCGTGATGGGCTCCGCGTGATCATGGACAACGAAGGCATCGCCCTTGGTCGCCGCCGCATAACGCTTTCAACCTCTGGCGTTGTCCCCGAAATCGCCCGTACCGCGAATGAAATCGGCTGCCTGCTGGCCGTTTCCTTCCATGCCACCACGGACGAGGTGCGCGATCAACTGGTGCCGATCAACAAAAAATGGAACATCGCCACCCTGCTGGATGCGCTGCGCGCCTATCCGGGATTGACCAACTCTGAGCGCATCACATTTGAATATGTCATGCTGCAAGGCGTGAATGACAGCCGCGAAGACGCACACCGTCTGGTCGAATTGATCCGCGGCATCCCCGCCAAGATCAACCTGATCCCGTTCAACGAATGGCCCGGCGCGCCTTACAAGCGATCATCGGGCAACCGCATTCACGCCTTCGCCGACATCATCCACGACGCAGGCTACGCCAGCCCGATCCGCACCCCGCGCGGCGAAGACATCATGGCCGCCTGCGGCCAGTTGAAATCGGCGACGGAAAAGCTGCGCAGGGTGCGGGCTTAACCTCGCATTTACCTTGCCTTGGCAAGACTGCCGGATGGAAACTGATACCGTCACTCTGAAACTACCTCGCGCCATGGTCATCGCCCTAAAGCTGGTGGCATCTGACGCTGATCTGACCCCCGGCCAAATCATCCGCGATGCAATCACACGCGATCTGATCCGTCGACAAAAAGCGAAGACGCCCGTCAGGGCGGATGAGGCGCTCGTCGCGCCCCTTCGGGCACTTCTCGCTGATGATTTCGCCTATGCCCAAAATTGGGCAGACCTGCTGCAACGCCTCGATGCGAAAGGCTATGCCCTTGCTGAATCCGGGGGCGGCCTTGTCTTGCAAGACAGCCGGGGAACGCGCCTCTGCAAAGGGTCTGAACTCGGTTACGGGTATGCCCACCTGATGCGGCGCTATGATGCCCCCTTTCCCGGCCACAGCCACCAATGGGCCTATCACCGCGTCCAGATCGAAAAGCTCGCCAGCACCACTGCATAGGCGCTTGACCCCGCTAAAGCGCCTGCTACCCCTAAGGAATGACGCTTCCCCTGCTCCCCAATGCCACTGCAAGGCGCATCTTTCTGGATCGCCACGCGCTGGCCGATACGCCCACCGGCCCGGCCAAAGGGGCCAATCTGACGGCGCTGATCACCCGCATCGGTTTCGTCCAAGTCGACAGCATCACCACGGTTGAACGCGCCCATCACATGATCTTGTTCGCCCGCCGCCAATCCTACAGGCCCGAACACCTCAAGCCCCTGCTGGAAACCAATCGCGCCCTGTTTGAACATTGGACACATGACGCCTCGATCCTTCCCGTGGCCCTTTTCCCGCATTGGCAGCACCGCTTTGCCCGTGATACTCACCGTCTGCGCGACAACTGGAAAAGCTGGTTCCGCGATGGATATGAGGCGAAGTTTGACGAAATTCTGAACCGCATTGCCAAAGACGGCCCTGTCACCAGCACGGATGTCGGCGTAGGCGAGGCGCGCGGCAAAGGTGGCTGGTGGGATTGGCATCCATCAAAAACCGCCCTCGAATGGCTGTGGCGCACAGGTGCGCTGTCGATCACCCGGCGGGATGGCTTCCAGAAGGTCTATGACCTTACCGAACGCGTCATCCCGGACGCGCACCGCAGCGCCACCCCCGATATCCGCGAAACCACAAACTGGGCCTGCACGTCCGCGCTGGATCAGCTCGGTTTCGCCACCGCAACCGAACTTGCCGCCTATTGGAATGCCGTCCCCATTGCCGACGCCCGCGCATGGTGCCAGGGTGAACGGGCCGAAGGACGCCTCATCGAGATCGCCGTCCAAAACGCCGACGGAACTTTGCGCCCCGCCTTTGCCCGGCCCGACATCTTGTCTGAGGCCCTGCCAGAGCCCCCAACCCGCGTCCGAATTCTCTCTCCCTTCGATCCCGCATTGCGCGACCGTGCCCGCGCGGAACGCCTGTTCGGCTTTCACTACCGGATAGAGGTTTTCGTGCCCGAACCCAAACGTATCTACGGCTACTACGTTTTCCCGATCCTTGAAGGCGCTCGGATCATCGGCCGCATCGACATGAAATCGCACCGCGATCAGGGCGTGTTGAAAGTAAGGGCTGTCTGGCCGGAACACGGCACGAAACTGACGCAGCCGCGCCGCGCCAGGCTGGACGCCGAACTGCACCGCATGGCCCGCTTCTGCGGCTGTGACCGGGTTGAGTTTCTGCCGGGCTGGCAGCGCGAACCCGTCGCAGCGGCCGATCTTGCAATCTGATCACTTTATCATTTGAAGCTGCGATCCCGCGCTGCGGCCAGGCTCAATCCTCGTCTCCCGCAACCTGGGCCAGCACCGCCCCTTTGCCCCGCCAACGCAGTACCAGCGGAACTAGAAGCGCCAGTGCCGCCACGGCCAGTAGTCCGGCAGAGACCGGCGTGCTGACCAGCGTGGTCCAATCGCCTTGCGAAATCGCCAGCGCACGGCGCAGTTGCTGCTCTGCCATCGGTCCCAGGATCAGCCCCACCACCACCGGCGCAATCGGGTAGCCATGCAGCCGCATCAGATAGCCC
>JANNSG010000155.1:0-2589 GCA_031402355.1 Pseudorhodobacter sp.
TTTGCATCACTGGCGGCTTGCGGCCTGCCTCAGCAAGGGCCACAGACGGGCAGCGTCCTTGCGGGTGCTGCAGAGCAGAATTATGCGCTTGTGGATGTCAATGCGCAGGTCGCGCGTGCCCTTGGCCCCGTGCCGCACGGATCGCTTGGCAGTATTCGCGCCGATGCCGCCGCCGCCCCTTCCAATGCGGTAGGTATTGGCGATGTCTTGCAGGTGCGCGTGCTTGAGGCTGGTGCGGGCGGGCTTTTTGCCACTGGCAACGGTGGCGCAGGCGGGACCGATTTTCAGGGCATTGTCGTTGATCGGGATGGCCGCATAAATTTGCCCTATGTCGGCGAGATTGATGTTCTGGGCGATACGCCGACCCAGATCCAGGCCAAGATCGTCGGCAAACTGGCGGGCAAGGCGATCGAACCGCAAGCGCTTGTTTCCATTTCGCAATCTGAGAACAATCGAGCGACCCTTGCAGGTGACATTGCAAGCCCAGGTCCTTATCGGTTGTCGCTGCGCGGGGACCGTGTTTCGCAGGCCATTGCAGGCTCGGGCGGCAGCCGCTTTCCGGCGCACGAAACGCGCGTGACCCTGGTTCGCAACGGGCAGACGGGCAGTGCTTTTCTAAGCGATATTCTGCTGCGGCCTTCCGGCGACATTCGTCTTCAGCGGGATGATCTGATCGTGCTGACGCGCGAACCGCCGCGCTACACCATGACCGGTTCGGTGCTGAAACCTGGCACCTATGAATTGGCATCGGCGGGGTATTCCGTTCTCGAGGCGGTTTCGGCGGCCGGCGGCCCTAACGACAGAAGTGCCGATCCGGCAGGGGTATTTCTATTCCGTTATGAAAGTCGCGAGCGGTTGAATGCCATCGGCAAAGGCAACCTTGATGGCTATCCTGCAACATCGAAGGGCATTCCGACAGTGTATCGATTTGACATGGCAAACCCCGAAACCCAGTTTTTTGCGCAAAGCTTTCAGTTGTCGGACAAAGACGCACTCTATGTCGCTAATGCCGGCTCCATCCAGTTGACCAAACTGCTGAACCTTTTCGATCTGGGTCTGACAACCGGACTGCGGGCAGACAGACTTGGGGCCGGATCATGAAGAAATCAGAAGAAAAAATCGCCGTTCGGAATACGGCGCTGCTGATCAACGGGAAACCAATGAAAACCGGTCCGCGGACCTATGTGGTATTCGGTGTGATGCGCGGCGGGACGACGATGGTTGCGGGCCTGCTGCGGGCGTTTGGAATTTTCATGGGCGGCAATATCGACGATTCCAATCAGGAATCCGACGATTTCAAAGCGGCGTCACCCGAGCAAAAGATTTCCGCCATCAATGACAATAATGCCAAGCACCCGGTCTGGGGCTGGAAACACCCCAATGCCATTGACGAACTTGAGGCCCTTCTTCCGCATCTGCGCAATCCGCACCTGATCTGCATCTACCGCGATGGCGTGGCGACCGCCCAGGGGCTGAACCGCTGGCACGAATTTGAACCGCTGCGGGGGCTTTACGAGACGCTCAAGCGCCACCAGCGAAATCTTGACTTTATTTCCAGCAGCAATGTGCCGACGATCCTGATTTCCTACGAAAAAGCCGAACGGCACAAGAAGCTGTTCGTCAGCCAGTTCTCGGGTGCGCTTGGCGTGGACCCGAACTACGATTCATTCGACTTTGAGGGGTTCTTGCAGGCGGGGTCTTACAAGCGGCTCGAGTCCTTCTATCGCTGAACCGGTATTTGCGTTTTTGCGCGAAACAACCTTTCACAAGGGCCACGTCGATCTACCTGCGCTTTACGCCCGGCAGTACGCAGAGCATTTCAAACAGCAGATACGCAGCGGTGATAGCGGTATTGCCCGAGGGATCGTAGGGGGGCGACACCTCGACCAGATCGCAGCCGACAAGGTTCAACCCATGGCAGCCGCGAATGATTTCCAGTGCCTGTACCGTGGTCAACCCGCCGATTTCGGGCGTGCCAGTGCCTGGGGCGAAGGCAGGATCAAGGCTGTCGATATCATAGCTGAGATAGACCGGACCATCGCCCATCTGGGCACGCACTTCTGCCATCAAGGGGGTCAGCGAGCGGTGCCAGCACTCCTCGGCCTGCACCACGCGAAACCCCTGCTTGCGAGGCCAATCGAAATCATCCGCCGCATAGCCTGAGCCACGCAACCCGATCTGCACACAGCGCTTGGCATCCAGAACGCCTGCCTCGACGGCGCGGCGAAAAGGGGTGCCGTGGGCGATCGGTTCACCAAACATATGCTCATTGATATCGGCATGGGCGTCGATATGGATCAGCCCTACCGGGCCATGCTTTTTGGCCATTGCGCGCAGGATGGGGTATGTCAGGGTATGATCGCCACCCAGCGTCAGGGGCACGCAGTTTTCGGCCAGAATGGCATCGAATGCGTCGGTGATGATGTCCATGCATTTGGGCAGGTTGAAAGTGTTGATCGCCACATCGCCAATGTCGGCCACCATCAGACTGTCAAAAGGGGCGGCGCGGGTGGCCATGTTGTAAGGGCGCACCATGCAGGATTCAGCCCGGATCTGGCGTGGGCCATGGCGGGTGCCGGCCCGGTTCGA
>JANNSG010000156.1:0-13974 GCA_031402355.1 Pseudorhodobacter sp.
CATCAACCGCGAGCCGTTGATCGTGCAGAAGTTTTTGCCGGATGTCTCAAAGGGCGACAAGAGGGTGATTTTGGTAGATGGTGAACCCGTGGGTGCCATCAACCGCGTGCCGCAGGCCGGGGAAACACGGTCAAACATGCACGCGGGGGGCCGACCGGAAAAGGTTGGCCTGACCGCGCGTGATCTGGAAATTTGCGCGGCCATCGGGCCAACTTTGCGCGAGCATGGACAGGTGTTTGTCGGAATAGACGTGATTGGTGATTATCTGACCGAAATCAATGTTACCTCACCCACTGGCATCCAAGAACTGGAACGGTTTGACGGCACCAATACCGCAGAACGCATCTGGCAAGTGCTCGAGGCAAAGCGTCGAGCCTAGCATTGGGCCTAGCATTGGGCCTAGCCTTTGGTGCTGGCAGCCAGACGAAAGCTGACCGCCTCGGCAATGTGGGGGTGGCGCACGCCGCTTGATCCATCAAGATCGGCGATGGTGCGGGCCACGCGCAGCACCCTGTGATAGCCGCGGGCGGACAGGCCAAAGCGTTTGGCGACCCGGGCAAGCAGGGCGCGCCCTTCAGCATCCGGATTGGCGATGTCTTCCAGAACCGCGCCTTCTGCGTCGGCGTTGACGCGCATTTCGGGGTGGCCCTCAAATCGTTTGGTTTGTACCGCGCGGGCGCTGGCCACGCGCGCGGAAACTTCAGCAGACGTGTCGCCCGATGCAGGCAGATCTAGGTCGGTATAGGCCACTGGCGGCACTTCAATGCGCAGATCAAAGCGGTCCATCAAGGGGCCTGATATGCGCCCGACATAATCATCCCCGCATAGAGGCGCCTTGCTGCAGGATCGGGATGGATCGGTCAGGTAGCCACATTTGCAAGGGTTTGCAGCGGCGACCAGCAAGAATTTGCAGGGGTATTTCACATGAGCATTTGCGCGGGCGACGACGATTTCCCCCGTTTCAATCGGTTGGCGCAGGGTTTCCAGAACCGGCCTTGGGAATTCGGGAAATTCATCCAGAAACAAAACACCGTTATGGGCAAGGCTGATCTCACCTGGTTTTGCGCCACGTCCACCGCCCACGATGGCCGCCATCGAGGCCGTGTGATGCGGCTCGCGAAACGGTCGCGCCCGGCTGATGCCACCATCGGTCAGCAGACCTGCCAATGAATGGATCATCGAGGTTTCCAGCGCCTCAATCGCAGAAAGTGGCGGCAGGATGCCGGGCAACCGCGCCGCAAGCATGGATTTCCCCGACCCCGGGCTGCCGATCATCAGCACATGATGCCGACCTGCTGCAGCAATTTCCAAGGCACGTTTGGCGCGTTCCTGGCCTTTCACATCGCGCAAATCGCGGCGGAACGTGTCGGGTTGAACTTCGCCGGCCTCGGCTGGCGTCAAAGGCGACTGGCCAGTGTAATGGCGCACGACTTCGGAAAGCGACGATGCCGCAAGAACCTGCGTCGCCCCGACCCAGGCCGCTTCTGCCCCACACGCCTTGGGGCAAAGCAAACAGCGGTCGGCTTCTGCAGCGGCCATCGCGGCGGGAAGTGCGCCAATGACGGCGATAAGGCGCCCATCAAGCGACAGTTCCCCCAAGGCGACCGTGCCTTCGATTTCATCCTTTGGGATGATGTCCAGCGCGCCCAGCAACGCCAGGGCGATTGGCAGATCAAAGTGAGATCCCTCTTTGGGCAGATCGGCAGGCGACAGGTTTACCGTGATCCGCTTTGATGGCAGGGCGATGGACATGGCAGCCAGCGACGCTCTGACACGTTCCTTGGCCTCTGACACTGCCTTGTCTGGCAGACCAACCACCGTAAAGGACGGCAAGCCGGGGGCAACAGCACATTGCACCTCGACGATGCGCGCCTCGACCCCTTCAAAGGCCACCGTGTAGGCCCGCGCCACCATTTTCCGATCTCCGTTCACTTTGGTTAACGGATAACGGGATAATGGTTTATGTTTGGTAAAGAGCTACGAATTTGGGCCAGGCTTCCGGATCTGCGACGGTTTTGTCGCGGCAGAACGGGTTGCAGAACCCCCAGACTTTGCCGCCAAGGGCCAGAAAGTCGGTGACGGGCTTGCCGGAATAGGGGCATGCCGCGTTGACCGACGGCCCCCGCGAGACTGCGTTCGCCGCCAATTGCTGTGGGCCGGGCCAAGGGCGGAGCGGGAAATCGCGGCGGTAAAAGTCCTGATCCGCGCCGTCAACCAGCCCCATTGCCCGCCATCGTCGAAAGGATGGATGGGCCAGATGGGCCGTGACATAGGCGGCAGCATCCGGTCCGACAGGCAAGTTGTAACCAGCTAACCGCCCGGCAACAGGCGCAAAAAATGCGTCTGCGGCTGAATATTTGCCGCAAAGCCAAGGCCCATTGGCCCCGGTTTCCTGCCGCGCCCATTGCCAGATGGCTTGCAAACGGTCCAGATCTGCCAGGACTGCGTCGGTGGGTGCGCAGTCTGAGTAGCTGACCCGCAGGTTCATCGGGCAATGGCTGCGCAACGCGGTAAATCCTGCATGCATTTCAGCGACAAGAACGCGGGCCACAGCGCGTGCCTTCGGGTCAGCGGGCCAAATGCCGGCTTCTGGATGGCGCGAAGCCAGTTCTTCGGCAATAGCGATGGTCTCGGGCACGACAGCGCCATCAGGGGTGCGCATCGTGGGCGCAGTCCGGCCCGGGAAAAAGCCCTTCAGCACGGTCGCCAATTCATCGGTGTAAAGTCGCGCTGTGTGGACTTTTACAGGAATATCAAAGGCATCAAACAGCAGCCAGCCGCGCAGGGACCAACTGGAATAGGCGCGGTCGCCAATGACAAGATCATAAATCATTATTGCCTCATGGGTTGGTTTGGGCTTGAGTAGGCGGTTCGACGCAACCACGAAAGCGCGCATTTGTGGCCCGGGACATCACGCAATGTGATTGATCCGGCCAAGTCGCCAGCCGTTCGGGCCATGTGACATCTCGGTGACGGAAAGCGGGTCAATGCGGTGCGAAAAAGCCTGTTCGGGCGTCAAATCTTCGGCCCGCTGCAGGGCTGACAGGATCGCACCGAAATGGGCAACGATCACGATGTTGTGCCCGGCGTAGGCTTCTGTCAGACGGTCAGTCGCAGCCCAGATGCGCGCGTTGATGTCGTTCCAACTTTCGCCCCCGGGCGGGCGGACATCGCCCGGTTGATCCCAGAATGCAGCAATAAGGTCTGGGGCCTCCGTCTCTATCTGTGCGTGACTGCGCAATTCCCATTCGCCAAAATGCATTTCCCGCAACGTCGGGTCATCTGGCAAACGCCGACGACTGCCCTGAACCGCATCGGCGGTTGCAATTGCGCGGTTCAGGTCTGACGAGATAATGACGGCATCCTGCGGCAGATAGGCAGACAGCCGCCCGACCGCAGCTAAATCTGACAGATCCGCAGGCAGATCTGACCAGCCAACCATGGTTTTTGCATGCGTAGGCCCATGGCGCACCCACCAGAACCGGGTCACTTTGCGCTCTCCGGCAACTGCCCTTTCAGGACAATCGGCAGGCCAGCCACTACCGCGACAACCAGATCGGCCTCGGCCGCCATGCGTTGGTTCAAACGCCCCTGCGCATCGCGAAAGGCGCGGGCAAGAGCATTGTCGGGAACGATGGACCAGCCGACTTCGTTTGATACGACAATCAGCGGCGCAGCGCTGGCAGCTATCGCGACCATCAGCAATTCTGCTTGTGCGTTCAGATCGGCCTCGGCCAGCAGGTGGTTGGATAACCAAAGTGTTGCGCAATCCACCAAGACAACCTCGGCTGTTTGGGCATCGGCCAATGCGCCGCTCAGATCAAGGGGTGCTTCAACTGTGATCCAATCGCCGCCGCGCTGCGCCTTGTGTTCGGCGATGCGCGCGCGCATTTCCGCGTCCCAGGCCTGGGCTGTCGCGATGTAGCGGCGGGGGCGGCCACTGGCCAGGGCCAGCCCTTCTGCAAACCTTGATTTGCCCGACCGCGCACCGCCAAGCACAAGTGTAAACTTGGCTGACATTTTTTTGCAGGAAACTTTTGATCCGGTCACGACTTTGCCTCGTACTGATAAGTAAAGAAATCGTAAATTAGACAACGATGTTCTGGCGGGGGTTCTTGATGGCACTCGAACGATACAACGATCAGACCATGGCGCGCAACGCGATGAAAGCGGAACTGCTTGATGCGGAAACGGAATTGCGCTTGGCCTTCGCGTGGCGGGATCAACGCGATGAGGCTGCTCTGCACCGATTGATCACGGCCTACATGCGATTGGCGATTTCGATGGCGTCAAAGTTTCGCCGCTACGGCGCGCCAATGAATGACCTGATCCAGGAAGCATCGCTTGGCCTGATGAAGGCAGCCGACAAGTTTGATCCTGACCGGGGCGTGCGGTTTTCTACCTATGCGGTGTGGTGGATCAAGGCGTCGATCCAGGATTATGTCATGCGCAACTGGTCGATGGTGCGTACCGGATCGACCAGTAGTCAAAAGGCGCTGTTTTTCAATCTGCGCCGTGTGCAAGCCAAGCTGGAGCGCGAGGCGACGGCGGTTGGCGAAGTACTGGACGGCCACCAGCTTCGCCAACGCATCGCAAGCGAAATCGGGGTGTCGTTGGCGGATGTCGAAATGATGGATGGGCGGCTTGGCGGGTCTGACTTTTCATTGAATGCAGCGCATTCTGCGCAAGACGATGGGCGCGAATGGATTGACTTGCTGGAAGACGACGCTCCGCAAGCTGCCGACCGGGTGGAAGCCGATCTTGATTCTGCACATCTGCGCGGTTGGCTGGTGACCGCTTTGCAGGGCCTGAACCCGCGAGAGCGCTATATCGTCGTTGAGCGGAAGCTGAAAGACGACGGGCGCACGCTGGAAAGTTTGGGCGCGGAACTGGGGCTGTCAAAGGAACGGGTCCGCCAGCTTGAGGCCGCCGCTTTTGGCAAAATGCGCCGCTCGATACAAAACCAGTCAGGCGAAACGGTTTTTCCGTAATTCGATCCGAGTGGTTGAGTTCCCACTACTTGCGGAATAAACCTAGGGCAGCCGCCTCGGCAGGAGCCCAGTGAATGCTGCCAGACAAACGAATTCTTTTGATCATTGGCGGCGGGATCTCTGCCTATAAGTCTTTGGATTTGATCCGTCGGTTGCGTGAAGCCGGGGCACGGGTGACGCCGGTCCTGACCCGGGCTGCAACGGAATTCGTGACACCGCTGTCCGTTTCTGCGCTGGCGGGTGAAAAGGTGTATCAAGATCTGTTCAATCTGACGGATGAGGCTGAAATGGGTCATATCCAGCTAAGCCGCGCCTCTGATCTGATTGTTGTGGCCCCGGCAACCGCCGATTTTCTGGCAAAAATGGCGACCGGGCGGGCCGATGATCTGGCCTCAACCCTAGTGCTGGCCACCGATACGGCCGTGCTGGCGGCACCTGCGATGAATGTTCGGATGTGGCAGCACCCTGCAACCCAGCGCAATTTGGCGCAGTTGCAGGCCGATGGGCATTTGATTGTCGGCCCGAATGACGGCGAAATGGCCTGCGGCGAGTTCGGACCAGGACGCATGGCCGAACCGCTGCAGATTTTGGCCGCTATAGAGGCCGCACTCGGGGCCGGGCCGTTGGCGGGAAAACATCTGCTGGTAACATCCGGGCCAACGCACGAACCGATTGATCCCGTAAGATATATTGCCAACCGGTCGTCGGGCGCGCAGGGGGCCGCTATTGCAGCGGCTCTGCGCGATCTTGGGGCACGGGTTACATTTGTTACCGGGCCTGCTTCGACGCCGCCCCCTTCCGGTGTGTCTGTCGTGAAGGTTGAAACCGCGGCAGAGATGCAAAATGCGGTTGCGGCGGCATTGCCCGCCGATGCGGCGGTTTTTGCGGCAGCAGTTGCTGACTGGCGCTTGGCTAAGACGGCCGATCAGAAGATGAAAAAAGAGCTGTCAGGCAAACTGCCCACTTTGGTGTTTGTGGAAAATCCCGACATTCTGGCACAGATCAGCCAGATGAAAACCGGTCGCCCCCGGCTTGTGGTTGGGTTTGCAGCCGAAACCGAGGATGTCTTAGGCAATGCTACGGCCAAGCGAATGCGCAAGGGCTGTGACTGGATTGTTGCCAATGACGTCTCTGTTGGCACCGGCATCATGGGTGGGACGGAAAATGCCGTCATGCTGATTTCGGCGGCCGGGGTCGATGTCTGGCCGCGCATGCCAAAAACCGAAGTCGCACGAAAACTGGCCCTGCGGATCGCCGAGGCATTGCAATGACGCCGCGCAAATCTGCTGACAGCGCTAGCACCTGTTTCAAACCCACGACAGCGGTTGCGTGGCGCTGCGAAACGCGCACCTTGTTGGGGATGGGCTGAAAAATGATCCCGGTGCTGCAAATAATGTGGGAGGATTGGGCGGATCAGCACTTGCCTCTGCCCGCCTACGAAACGACGGGGGCTGCAGGGGCGGATATCCGGGCGAATTTGCCCCCTGATCAGCGAAATACTGGAATGGTTCTGCAACCCATGCAACGCGCGATCGTACCAACGGGCTTTCGGGTAGAGATCCCCTTCGGCTTTGAAATGCAGATACGGCCACGGTCTGGTCTGGCCGTCAAACACGGGATTTCCTTGCCAAATACACCCGGCACAATCGACAGCGATTACCGCGGGCCCCTTGGTGTGGCACTGATCAATTTTGGCGCCGAAGCCTATGTGATACGGCACGGCGACCGGATCGCACAGATGATTATTGCCCCAGTACAGCAGGCCCGGTTCAAGGTTGTGGTCGCGTTAAGTGAAACCGCACGAGGTGAGGGGGGCTTTGGCTCTACCGGACGGGGATGATTGCTGTGTTGGCCTTGGCGGCGGGGTTGTGGGGTTTGGGCAGCCTGTTTGGCGCTCCGCGCGGGCTGCGGATTTCCATGATCGGCCTACTCTGGCTTGCTGTCGTGACCGCGCATTTTGCCTTGCCCGATGGAAATTCTTTGCGCCTGGCAACCGGGCGCGACGCACGGATATGGTTGATCTTGGGCGGATTTGCGAGTCTGGCAGCCACCTATTTGGCCGGTCTGCGCTGGTTGAAAAGCCGGGTCGTGGTCGCGGAAGTTAAGGGCCAGCCAGCGGCGTTTCGCGTGGCCGAACTGGACCGTTATGCGCGTCATATCATGCTGCGGGAGATTGGCGGGCCGGGGCAGACAAAGCTGAAAGCGGCGCGGGTTTTGGTGATTGGTGCGGGCGGATTGGGGTCACCCGCGCTGCTTTATCTGGCGGCGGCCGGGGTGGGAACGATCGGGGTGATTGACGATGATCAGGTCGAAGGATCCAACCTTCAGCGCCAGATTATTCATGCCGATCAAAGGATTGGCATGGCGAAAGTGCAATCTGCCGAAATTGCCATGAAGGCATTGAATCCGTTCATCGTCGTGCGTCCCTATCAGCGCAGGCTGACCGACGATATCGCGGCAGAATTGATTGCCGACTATGATCTTGTGCTGGATGGGTCGGATAACTTCGATACCCGCTATCTGGTAAATCGGACCTGTGTGATCTTGGGCAAGCCGTTGATTTCAGGGGCCATTACCCAATGGGAAGGTCAGCTTTCATTGTTCGACCCGGCCCAAGGAAGCCCTTGTTATGAGTGCATTTTTCCAACACCCCCGGCGCCCGGCATGGTGCCGACCTGCGCTGAGGCGGGGGTTGCCGCGCCGCTTCCGGGGGTTATCGGGGCCATGATGGCGATAGAGGCGGTCAAGCATATTACGGGCGCGGGTGAAACCTTTCGCGGACGGTTGGTGATCCATGATGCGCTTTTTGGCGAGACACGGGTGATCGGGGTCAAACGCCGGGCAGATTGCGCAGTTTGCGGTGCAAGCCATTGAGACGGAAGAGTGTCTGGGGATGCGGCACTGGTCTGGGCTGCAAGCGCGCCGGGGTCTTGCGACCAAGCTATGCCCGCACTCGTTCCTCAGAAAGAACATCGCCCCAGCTTGATCGGACGGGTTTGGCGCATCGACCCCATTTCTACGCCTTGCATCAATGATCAAAGGTCGGTCATAGTCGCGCATCAATTTCGTGACAGGGAGTTCACAGATATGAAGCTGACCGCCGCCTTTGCCGGGCTTGCCATCATGATGTCGTCCAACGCTTTCGCCGAAGGTCTGCCAGACCTCGCGGGTCGTGAAATCGTGGTGGTGACAGAAAATGCCTATCCGCCGTTGCAGTTCCTGGACAAGTCCGGCGTTGCGATTGGCTGGGAATATGATGCGATGGCAGAGATCTCAAAGCGCCTGAACGCAACAGTAAGATATGAGAATACCAGTTGGGATGCGATGATCCCGGCGGTGTCGGAAGGCCAGTACGAAATGGGCATGACCGGCATCACCATCAAGGACGAGCGTAAAGAGCAGGTCGATTTTTCAGAACCCTACATGAGGTCTGAAATGCTGATGATCGTGCGCGGCGATGAGGCACGGTTTACCGATGCTGCATCCTTTGCAGCAATTCCAGAATTGCTGGTATCAGCACAACCGGGCACCGGGCCATTCTATGCCGCCGTCTACAACATTCTGGACGGCAACGAAGAAAACGCGCGCATCATCAAGTTTGAAACCTTTGGTGCGGGTCTTGAGGCGTTGAAGGCGGGCGATGTGGATTTGACGCTGTCGGATTCGACAGCCGCCAATGGCTATGTGGGCGCATCGAACGGCGGGCTGAAGATTGTGGGCGAGCCGATGGCCGCCGAAGATTTCGGGTTTATCTTCCCCAAGGGATCGGAGCTAGTGGCCCCGATGAATGCGGCGATTGCCAGCATGCGCGCCGATGGCACGTTGGATGCGCTGAACCAGAAATGGTTTGTCGATTACAAGTTTGAATAAGGATTAGGCCCCGGTGACAGGGTCGCCGGGGCTTTTTTCATGACGCCTAACGCAAAGCCTGACAAGGATTTCCCCTATTGGCTTCTCCTCGTGATCGGGGCGGGGGCTTTTTTGTTTTACAAAGTCTGGGCGGACCCGGTTTATGCCGGAGTGTTGCAAACCTTGTCCGCCGGGATTGTGACGACGCTGATGGTGACGTTTGTCGCCTATACCGGGGCCTGCGTATTGGGGCTGGGGCTGGCTGTGGCGGGGCTGTCGCGGTTCATTGTTCTGCGACAAGCATCGCGGTTCTATATCGAGATTATGCGCGGCATTCCGATTATTGTCTTGCTGCTCTACGTGGCGTTTGTGGGCGCGCCCGCGCTGGTGATGGCGGTGAATTGGGTTGGCGGGCATTTGGGGCTGGAGCCGGTAAGGGCACGGGATTTTCCGCTGCTGTACCGTGCGATCTTTGCGCTTATTCTGGCCTACTCCGCGTTTTTGGCCGAGATTTTTCGCGCGGGGTTGCAAGCGGTGGACAAGGGCCAGATTGAGGCGGCGCAGGCCTTGGGTTTGACGGGCTGGCAGCGATTTCGGCATATCGTGTTTCCGCAGGCGTTTCGGATGATTTTGCCGCCGTTGGGCAATGATTTCGTGGCGATGGTCAAGGATTCAAGTCTTGTCGCTGTGCTGGGCGTGGGCGATGTGGCGCAGTTGGGCAAGGTAACGGCGGCAGGGAATTTCAGGTATTTCGAGACTTACAATGTGGTGGCATTGATCTATCTGACCATGACAATAACGCTGTCGTTGCTGATGCGGCGGCTGGAAGTGCGGCTGCGCGGCAAAGACACGCGGTAAGGTCGCCGAAATGCGTGTCATCTGAGTATTTAAGCGAAGAAAAAGCGGAAATTGGGAGTTGCGGCATGAGCAATGCACTGTTGAACGCGTGGGAGGGTGAGTTTGGGTTGCCGCCGTTTGCGCAGATTTCTGACGCCGATTTTGCACCGGCGTTTGAGGCTGGTCTGGCCGAAGCGCGGGCAAACATTGCGGGGATCGCGGGCAACGCTGAGGCACCGACCTTTGCCAATACGATTGATGCGCTGGAACTGGCGGAAGGATTGCTGGACCGGGTGGGGGGCGTGTTTTACAATTTGGCAGGGGCTGACAGCACAGAGGCGCGCGAGGATTTGCAGCGGGAATTAGCACCGAAGATGAGTGCGTTCGGGTCTGAGGTGACGAACAACCGCGCGCTGTTTGCGCGGATCGAGGCGCTGTGGGCGGGGCGGGATGCGCTGGGTCTGACGGCTGAGCAGGCGCGTGTTTTGCAGCTGTATCGGCAGATGTTTGTGCGGTCTGGCGCGCTGCTGGAAGGGGATGCTTCCGCGCGGCTGACGGCGGTGAAATCGCGGCTGGCGGTGTTGGGGACGGCGTTTAGCCAGAACCTGCTGGCAGAGGAGCGGGAATGGTTCATGGAGCTTTCCGAGGCAGACCTTGAGGGGTTGCCGGAGTTTGTGGTGGCAAGCGCCCGGGCGGCGGGGGCGGAAAAGGGGCTGGGGTCTGTGGTGACGTTGAGCCGGTCTTTGATCGTGCCGTTCTTGCAGTTTTCGCCCAAGCGCGAGCTGCGCCGACGCGCCTATGAGGCTTGGGTTGCGCGCGGGGCCAATGGCAATGCGGCTGACAATCGCGGGATTGCGGCGGAGACGCTGGCCTTGCGCGAGGAGCGGGCGAAGTTGCTGGGATACGCCAGTTTTGCCGATTTCAAGCTGGAGCCGGAGATGGCGAAAACGCCTGGCGCTGTGCGCGATTTGCTGATGCGGGTCTGGGAGCCTGCCAAGCGCAAGGCGAATGCCGACGCAGCCGTGCTGGAGGCGATGATGAACCGGGACGGGGTGAACGGCGATTTGGAGGCGTGGGACTGGCGGTATTATTCGGAAAAGCGGCGGTTGGCGGAGCATGATCTGGATGAGGCGGCGTTGAAGCCGTATCTGGGATTAGAGGCGATGCTAGGGGCACAGTTTGATTGTGCGAACCGGTTGTTTGGGTTGGAATTTCGGGAGTTATCGGTGCCTTTGTATCACGCGGATGCGCGGGCTTGGGAGGTGACGCGGGGCGGCGCGCATGTGGCCGTGTTTATCGGTGATTACTTTGCGCGCGGATCGAAGCGGTCGGGTGCCTGGTGTTCGGCGATGCGGTCGCAGCGGAAACTTGGCGGCGACGTACGGCCTATTGTGGTGAATGTGTGCAATTTCGCCAAGGGGGAGCCTGCGTTACTGTCCTATGACGATGCGCGCACGTTGTTTCATGAATTTGGCCATGCTTTGCATCAGATGCTGTCGGACGTGACGTATGGCTTTGTGTCGGGCACAAGCGTTGCGCGGGATTTTGTGGAACTGCCATCGCAGTTGTATGAGCATTGGCTGGAAGTGCCGGAAGTGCTGGAAAAACACGCGCGGCATTATGCGACCGGGGAGCCAATGCCCGCCGATATGCTTGCGCGGTTGCTGGCGGCGGGAACCTATGATCAAGGGTTTGCGACGGTGGAATTTGTATCATCGGCCTTGGTCGATCTGGCGTTTCATGAAGGGGCGGCACCCGGCGAAGTGATGGAAAAGCAGGGCGAGATTCTGGCAGGGCTGGGGATGCCGCATGCGATACGGATGCGCCATGCGACGCCGCAGTTTGCGCATGTGTTTTCCGGCGATGGCTATTCGTCGGGCTACTATTCCTATATGTGGTCCGAGGTGATGGACGCCGATGCGTTCGCCGCGTTCGAGGAGGCGGGCGGGGCGTTTGACCCTGGTATGGCCGAGAAGTTGGAGCGGTTTATTCTAAGCGCGGGCGGTTCGCAGGATGCCGAGGCGCTGTATGTGCAGTTTCGAGGGAAAATGCCGGGGGTGGAGGCGTTGTTGCGTGGGCGGGGGTTGTTGCAGGAGGTTTGATTCTGCCAGCGCCGGGGGTTTCACACCCCCCAGCCTCGCCACGGGCGAAGCGTTCTTCGCGAAAGCCTTCCACTGGAAGGTTTTTGATCGCTCATCACCCCGGGATAGTTGGGCCAAAATGAAAGCGGTCAGGGGTGGCGCAGGTGGCTGGGGGCTGTGCCGAAATGTCTGGTGAAAGCGCGCGACAGGGTTGAGGCGGAGCTGAAGCCGGTGCGCAGGGCGACTTCGGCAAGCGGGTGGCGGGTGTCGGTGATCAGGCGGCGGGCGGCGGAGAGGCGCAATTGCAGGGCGTAAGCGCCGGGGGTTTGGTTCAGGTTTTGGTGGAATAGGGTTTCAAGGCGGCGCTGAGAGAGGTTTAGCGCGGCGGCGATTTGGGCGGTGGGTTCGGGGGCGTCTAAGCTTGCCTCCATCCGGGCGATGGCGGCGGCGACGCGGGGGTCAAGGCGCGGGTCGGATGGGGGGGTGATTTGCGGGTCTGACCCTTTGCGCGCGGTGGTGATGAAGCTGGCGGCGACTTGCAACGCTAATGCCGGGCCGTGGCGGCTGCGGATCAGGTGCAGCATCAGATCAGCGGCGGGGGCGGCACCGCCTGCGGTGAAGCGTTTTCTATCAATGACATAGCGGGTTGGTTGGACGTCGATTTGCGGGTGCATGTTTGCGAAATCTTCGAGGTCTTCCCAGTGGACGGTGGCTTTGTGACCGTTCAGTAGGCCTGCGCGGGCCAGCACCCAGCCGCCTGCATCTATGCCGCCGATGGCTTTGAATTTTGGGGCCATGCGGGAGAGGTCGCGGATTAAGGGGGCGGTGGCCATTTCTGATTGGCGGTAACCTGCGATGACGATCAGGGCATCGGCCTTTGCGGTATTAAGGGGGCCGGAAGAGGGGAGTTCTATATCGCAGGTGAGCGGGATCGGGTTGCCACCCGGTGAGACGACGCGCCAGCGGTAGGCATCTTGGCCGAGGTGGCGGTTGGCGGAGCGGAGGGGATCGAGGGTGGAGGCGACCTCGAGGATGGAGGCTTGCGGTAGGACGAGCAGGGCGATGGTGAGCGGATCGGGGGAGGGGGCGAAGATTGATGCGGTTTGTGCCATAGTTTGTTCGTAATATGCGATACGCATGCTGGCAAGTGGGTTAGGGTGACGCGTGATATAGGGAGGATGCGATGCCATTAGCTATGAACCGTGAGGTGTTTATCACCTGTGCCGTGACAGGGTCTGGCGGCACGCAGGATCGGTCACCCCATGTGCCGCGCAGCCCTGCGCAAATTGCGGAGTCGGCGATTGCGGCGGCAAAAGCCGGTGCGGCGGTGGTGCATTGCCATGTGCGCGATCCGGAGACGGGCAAGCCGTCGCGCGACCGGGCGTTGTATAGGGAAGTGACGGAGCGGATCAGGGATTCTGCCACCGATGTGGTGTTGAACCTGACGGCGGGGATGGGCGGCGATCTGTTGTTTGACGGCACGGAGCGCATGGTTGCGGGCGCGCGGTCTGACATGGCGGGCGCGGCGGAGCGGGTGGCGCATGTGGTCGAATGCAGGCCAGAGATTTGCACGCTGGATTGCGGCACGATGAATTTCAACGAGGCCGATTATGTGATGGTCAACACGCCTGGCATGCTGCGCGATATGGGCAGCCGCATGCGGGATAGCGGTGTGCGGATTGAGATTGAGGCGTTTGACACCGGGCATTTGTGGTTTGCCAAGGAGCTGGTCAAAGAAGGCGTGATCCCTGCGCCAGTGTTGGTGCAACTGTGCATGGGCGTGCCGTGGGGTGCGCCGGATGATCTGAACACCTTCATGGCGATGGTGAATAATGTGCCAAGCGATTGGCATTGGTCGGCGTTTTCGATCGGGCGAAACCAGATGCCCTATGTGGCGGCATCGGTGCTGGCGGGCGGCAATGTGCGGGTCGGGCTGGAGGATAACCTTTGGCTGGATAAGGGCCAGCTTGCGACGAATGCGCAGCTGGTAGAGCGGGCTGTGGGGATCATCACGGCGCTGGGAGCGCGGGTGATTACGCCTGCGGAAGTGCGCGCGAAGCTGGGGTTGGTGAAGCGGGCGCCGGTGGGGCGGTGATGGACAAGGTCAAGTTCACCGCCATGAAGGACGGCGATGCGGCGGATTACGCTTTTCTAGAAGCGCATGAGATCGACTATGCCGCCAAGACCGGCGATCGACTGCTGGCGGCTTTGCAGGG
>JANNSG010000157.1:0-28607 GCA_031402355.1 Pseudorhodobacter sp.
CCGAATGCGCGGGTCTTGTCAATTTTTTGCTGCGGCGTGGTCACCGGCATGTAGATACGGCCATGAACCTGGAAATGGCGGCAGGCAAATGCCACCCCCTGCGCATGATTGCCCGCACTTGCGCAGACAAAATCTCGCAGCATTGGGCGGGTCTGCCGCACTTTGCGCATGGCATTGAATGCACCGCGCAACTTGTAACTGCGAACCGGCGACAGGTCTTCCCGCTTCAACCAGATCTCGGCACCATAACGGGTCGAAAGGTGGTCATTACGCTGCAGCGGCGTTTCGGGAAAGAGGTCGCGCAGCGCAATGGTTGCGGCTTGCGCCCGTATTGAAAATGCCTGCATTGATTCAGCCCGTGTTTCCCAAGTGAAGACTTTCAGCGCCCATTGTTGACGATTTGGCAGCAATCTCGGCAATTGGCCGCCATTGCGGACGGGTTCCAATCAGCGGCCACAGTTCTTCCTAACTCTGGCCTTCTTTTCCTTTACCCTCTCTCAGGTCAAGAACTTCCCGTTTACCCCGGCCGCGGCCGAACAAGATAAGGCAGTCAACATGCGCTCCGTAAAACCAATTCTTTCCGTGCTTGGCGTAACAGCACTTCTTCTTGGCCCCCTCGGGCTGCAACTCCCCTTGTTCGGTGCAACCGAAGCCTTCGCCGGAGGCGGTAATGGCAATGGCGGCGGCAACGGTGGCGGTAATGGCAACGGTGGCGGCAATGGTGGCGGTAACGGCAACGGTGGCGGCAAGTCCAGAGCTGGCGCTGGCGACACATCAACACAAGTTGCATCGGCAGATAAGCCGGGCAAAACGAAGGGCGCGCATGGACTGCTCGCATCCGAACTTAAGGGCCTGAACGCCGCCCATGCCAGCCCCAACGCGCTGGCGAATGCCAGCCCCAACAGCCAGGTCGGTCGCCTCGCAACATACCGCGATGCCGCATTGGCGACAGCGGGCGCTCAGGGTGCAATTGATGAAGCCGCCGCGAAGCTCGCAGATTTTGATGCGGCCAATCCGGGTCGGACAATCGCCGAGATTGACGCAGATATTGCGGCTCTTGACCCCACTGCTGAAGGCTATGATCCAGCACAGCTCGACGCGCTGACAGCGGAGTTGGGCAGCGCCGTCACCCGGAACGCTGATCGCGCCCTACTGGCAGATGCCGTTTCTGTCGCTGAGACGGCCGCTGAGGCGGCCGCTCTGGCCGAGGCAGATGCACTGTTGGAAGCTGCGAACGGGCGAACCCTTTCGCCCGAGGCGTTGGCCTATGTTCGCGAACTGTTGAATATATGATCGTACAGCACAAGGGGTTGCCTAGTCGCCGCCCCTTGTGCCCTTGCTGCTAAAGGCAAAACCAAATACATCGCGGTTCCAGATTACCCAATTTGGAAAGAGGCCGCCGATGACCGAGCAGAGCAAATCAAATTCGCCAAAGAAAGTCGTCTTGGCTTATTCGGGTGGGCTTGATACCTCGATCATTCTGAAATGGCTGCAGACCGAATACGGCTGCGAAGTTGTCACCTTCACAGCCGATCTGGGGCAAGGCGAGGAACTTGCGCCTGCCCGCGCCAAAGCGATTTTGCTGGGGATAAAGCCCGAGAACATTCATATCGTTGACGTCCGCGAAGAATTCGTCCGGGATTTTGTCTTTCCAATGTTCCGTGCGAACGCTCTGTACGAAGGCCTTTATCTGCTTGGAACTTCGATTGCCCGGCCGCTTATCTCGCAGCACCTGGTCAGGATTGCCGCGGAAACTGGCGCCGACGCTGTGGCCCACGGGGCTACCGGCAAGGGCAATGACCAGGTGCGGTTTGAACTCTGCGCCTATGCGCTGAATCCCGCAATCAAGGTGATCGCCCCCTGGCGCGAATGGAATCTGTCCAGCCGCAGCAAGCTGATCGAATTTGCCGAAGCAAACCAGATCCCGATTGCCAAGGACAAGCGCGGCGAGGCGCCGTTTTCGGTTGATGCCAACCTCTTGCACACCTCATCCGAAGGCAAAGCGCTTGAAAGCCCCGGCGACGAAGCGCCGGACTATGTCTATCAACGCACCGTAGCCCCGGAGGACGCGCCGAACACGCCCGAAATGGTGGAAATCACATTTGAACGTGGCGATGCTGTTGCCATAAATGGCGTTGCGATGACGCCGGCAACCCTTCTGACCAAGCTGAATGAAATCGGTGGCGCGCATGGCGTAGGCCGCCTTGATCTGGTGGAAAATCGCTTCGTCGGCATGAAATCGCGCGGCGTCTATGAAACACCGGGCGGCACGATTTTGCTGGAAGCCCACCGCGGCATTGAACAGATCACCCTGGATAGCGGCGCGGGCCATCTGAAAGACAGCATCATGCCGCGTTATGCAGAGCTGATCTATAATGGCTTCTGGTTCTCACCCGAGCGTGAAATGCTACAAGCCCTCATCGACAAATCGCAAGAGCATGTGACAGGCACTGTGCGCGTAAAGCTTTACAAAGGCTCGGCGCGCACGGTGGCGCGCTGGTCCGACCATTCGCTTTACAGCGAAAAGCACGTGACCTTTGAAGACGATGCCGGCGCCTACGATCAAAAAGACGCCGCTGGCTTTATCAAACTGAACGCGCTGCGGCTGAAACTGATCGCTACGCGCAATGCACGGGTCGCAAAAAAGGGCTGACAGGCCGGGCGTCGCGCTAAAGCTTGTATGCGCAAAGTCGGTCGTAATACGGCAATGCCTGCGCCGCGATTTCAGCATAGGCCCCGCCCAGCGCCGGTACGGCACCCTCGGCCCCGTCAAATCCAGTGCTGCGGTGGACAGCGCCATACCAGTGCGAGGCCCAGATGCCATCGGCGTCATTCCCGCCAGCGGGCCAGTGCAGCATCTTGCGTGTAAAGGGAATATCCAGCGCGCGGCAGAGCTTTTGCAGCATGTCTGCCGGATCGGCGCGAATATCATCACTGTCGATCACCAGAGGGGTCTCACCCGACCAATCCGAAACTTCGTTGAACAGTTGTTCTTGCTGAATAAACCCAATGTCCTCCAGCGTCGCGCCTTCACGCTTTTTGGCATAACTTGCCATCACCCGCGCCGGATGGCGGATCAGAAATACATTTCGGCAAGACCGCATCCAGCGCCGATCAAAGCCATCGACCATATGCATGGCCATGTGCTTTTGGTAGAAATACCGCTGCCCGCGTGGCACCGGACCTTTGCAGATCGAGGCAATCCTGTCCGGATCGGGGTCATGCTCGGCGATGATCTGATCGCGCATCGGATGATCAATTCCGGTGGCGTCCAGATAGGCCGCGTAAAACGGCTCGTCCCAAACTACCGTGTCAGCACGGGCCGCGAAAGAATACATCATCGCCGTCGACAGGTTTCGCGGCCCGGACCACATTGCAATTCTCATTCGTATTGCTCCCTGGCTGGATAGGCGGCGCCAATCACGCCGCGACCAGCGCCTTGTAAAGATCCCGTAACCTTTGGGTGACAGGCCCCATCTGCCCTGTGCCAATCTGCCGCCCATCGATTGCCCCAACCGGCGTCTGCGCGCCAAATGTGCCGGTCAGAAATGCCTCATCTGCTGAGTAGGTATCAACAAGGCTGAAATTGCGTTCAAACACCGGGATTTCGTTGTCCTTGCAAAGATCAATGACTTTCTGCCGCGTAATCCCATTCATGCAATAGTCACCTGTGCTGGTCCAAACCTGTCCTTTGCGCACAATGAAAAAGTTGCAGGCGTTCGTTGTGTTCACAAAGCCATGCAGATCCAGCATCAACGCCTCATCCGCACCCGCTTTTTGTGCTGCGATGCAGGCCAGGATGCAGTTCAGTTTTGAATGCGAATTCAGCTTTGGGTCTTGCGTCATCGGCAAGCCCCGCAGGTGTGGCACGGTGGCAAGGGTAATCGGGCGCGGCAGCTTCTGACGCGAATGTTCCATGATGATCACCATGGTCGGCCCTTGCTGTGATAGCCTCGGGTTCTGAAACGGCCGGGTCTTCACCCCGCGCGTCACCATCAGGCGGGCATGGGCATCATTCACCATGCCATTGGCTTTTTGCGTGTCTAATATGGCGGAAATGATCTGTTCTCTGGTCAATCCCATAGCCAGATCAATTGCTTTCGCGGCCTCAAACAACCGGTCAATATGTTCTTCCAGAAACGCCCACCGGCCATTGTAAAGCCGGATCCCTTCCCACACGCCGTCACCCAACATAAAGCCGGAATCGTAGACGGACACTGTGGCCTGCGCTTTTGGCAGCATCTTGCCATCGACATAGATCAGGATCGCCTCATTGCGCGCATCGTCTTCGGCTTGATGGGTAGAAACATGGTCCGTCATTTGGGCTCTCCCCGCGCAATTGGCCCACGCTACTGTGGGCGGTGGCAATCGCCAAGGGGTCGTCGCACCACTTGGTGCTTTTCGCGGCCCGCCGGGTTTTGTAGGGTCGGGGCCGGGCTGGGGGACATATAGTGACAGACGACTCTGCAACACCAATGATGCAGCAATATCTGGGCATAAAAGCTCGGTACCCTGACGCCATCCTGTTCTACCGGATGGGTGATTTCTACGAAATGTTCTTCGATGATGCCGTCGCCGCCAGCGCCGCACTTGACATCGCGCTGACAAAACGCGGCCAGCATCTTGGCCAGGACATCGCGATGTGCGGTGTGCCCTATCATGCCGCTGAAACTTACCTGCTTGCGCTGATCCGCAAAGGGTTTCGTGTGGCCATCGCCGAACAGATGGAGGACCCGGCCGAGGCCAAAAAGCGTGGCTACAAGGCTGTTGTCCGGCGTGATGTGGTGCGTCTGGTAACGCCCGGCACATTGACAGAAGACAGCCTGCTGGAGCCCCGGCGAAACAATTTCCTCGCCGCATACGCCGATGTCCGGGGCAGTGCCGCGCTGGCTTGGGTCGATATTTCTACCGGTGAATTGCGGGTCGTCACAACCAGCTTGGTCAGATTGGGCATGGATCTGGCCCGACTTGCGCCGCGCGAAGTGCTGGTCAACGAGGCGCATCTGGCAGACTGCGCCGGCATCGTCGAAGAAAGCGGGTCCGCTGTTACCGGCATCGCGCGCGCAAGCTTTGATTCCGCGTCGGCAGAACGGCGGCTTTGTGGGCTTTACGCAGTTGCTTCGCTTGACGCCTTTGCACCGTTTGAACGCGCCGAAGTGTCGGCGATGGGCGCCTTGGTCGATTATCTTGATATGACCCAGCGCGGCAAAATGCCGATGATGAAGGTGCCGCTGCGCGAAGTGCCGGGCGGCGCCATGCAGATAGACGCAGCAACCCGGCGCAATCTGGAACTCAGCTCGTCCCTGTCCGGGGGGCGGGACGGGTCGCTGCTTGCCGCGATTGACCGCACCGTTACGGCAGCCGGTGCAAGGCTGCTTGAAAGACGGCTGTCCAACCCGTCCTGCAGCTTGCCTGAAGTACACTCGCGGCTGGATTCTGTACGCTTTTTGCGGGAACAGAGCCTTTTTCGTACGCAATTGCGCGACGCGCTTCGTCGGGTGCCGGACATGGACCGCGCACTTTCCCGGTTGGCGCTTGATCGGGCCGGACCCCGCGATCTGGCCGCAATCCGGGCCGGTCTGACCCAGGCTGTCTCGCTTTCAACACAGTTTGCGGCAGCACCGCTGCGACTGGCTGATGCCGCACGCACGCTTGGCGGCCATGATGCGCTAATCGAAGAATTGGCGGTGGCATTGGTCGAAGAACCGCCCCTTCTAACACGCGATGGCGGGCTTATTGCCGCTGGATATGATTCTGAGCTGGACGAGACCCGCCGTTTGCGTGACGAAGGTCGCGGCGTTATTGCTGGCCTGCAAGCTGACTATTGTGCGCTGGCAGAAATCGGCAGCCTGAAGATAAAGCACAACAATGTGTTGGGCTATTTCATCGAAACAACAACCACTCATGCGGATCGCATGCTGGCGCAGCCTCTGTCGCAGACATTTATCCACCGACAAACCACTGCCAATCAGGTCCGTTTTACGACCGTCGCGCTCAGCGCGCTTGAGGCACGCATCCTGAACGCCGGCAACCATGCGCTGGAAATTGAGAAAAGACACTTTTCAGCCTTACGAGACACTGTTTTAAGGGCATCTGCCGGCATTTCTGCGGCTGCCACCGGATTGGCCGAAATTGATCTTGCCGCCTGTTTTGCCGAACTTGCGGCCAGTGAATCCTGGGCCGAGCCCAAAGTTGACGACAGCCGCGCGTTTATTGTGACTGGGGGCCGCCACCCTGTGGTAGAGCGCGCGCTGCGCAAACAGACAGGTGCGCAATTCATTGCCAATGATTGCGCGTTGACCGCTGGCGAGACCCCGGCGATCTGGCTGCTGACCGGGCCGAACATGGCCGGCAAATCAACCTTTCTGCGGCAGAACGCGCTGATTGCCCTTCTTGCGCAAACGGGCAGCTTCGTGCCCGCCGCTTCGGCCCATATCGGCCTTGTCAGCCAGCTGTTCAGCCGGGTTGGCGCAGCGGATGATCTGGCGCGGGGGCGGTCGACATTCATGGTGGAAATGGTCGAAACCGCAGCGATCCTCAATCAGGCAGACCACCGTGCGTTGGTGATACTGGACGAAATCGGGCGCGGCACTGCCACTTACGACGGGCTGTCCATTGCCTGGGCAACGCTGGAACATCTGCATGAAACCAATCGGTGTCGTGCGTTGTTCGCGACGCATTACCACGAAATGACCACGCTGGCAGGCAAGCTTGCCGGTGTGGACAACGCGACAGTTGCCGTCAAGGAATGGCAGGGCGACGTGATCTTCCTGCATGAGGTGCGTAGAGGCGCCGCCGATCGCAGCTACGGTGTTCAGGTGGCACGATTGGCAGGATTGCCCGCCTCGGTGATCGAGAGGGCAAAGGTGGTCCTCGAAGCGCTCGAATCAAGCGAGCGTGAGGGCGGCTCTCGGCAAAAAACGCTGATCGACGACTTGCCGTTGTTTCGGGCAAGCCACGCCCAAGCGCCAAGAACCGTGTCAAAGGACTCTGCAGCCGAAGCCAGGCTGAAATCCATCCACCCAGATGACCTGACACCGATGCAAGCCCTGCAGTTGATCTATGACCTTCGCGAAATGCTTGAAATCTGAACCAAGCCTACGGCTTCATTTTGGTCAAAATATCCTCGGGGGGTTCGGGGGGCAGACAGCCCCCCGTTGCCGGCCAATTCAGCCTTGAGTATTCGACGAAACACCAACCGATGCCGGGCGTAGCAGGCGATCGTGCAACATGAAGCCTTCGGTCATCACCTGAATGATCTGGCCTACCTTGGTGCCTGGCAAGGGCGCCTCGAACATCGCCTCATGAAGCTGAGGATCGAACATATCACCGACCTTTGGCGAAATGGGCTCTACTCCGTGCTTGGTCAGAACCTTCGTCAGCTCGCGCAATGTCAGCTCGACGCCCTCAATCAGCGCAGGGGACGCGGCACGCTGGTCGTCCGTTGCGGAATCAAGCGCACGGCGCAGGGCATCAAAGACCGGCAACATGTCGCGGGCAAGCTTCGATCCACCGTATTGCTCTGCTTCACGCCGATCACGTTCGCCGCGCTTGCGAGCATTTTCAGCATCGGCCAGCGCGCGCATGAACCGGTCTCGCAGATCGTCCCGCTCGATCCGCAGATTATCCATCTCATCGGTATCTACGGGGGCATCATCATCTATATCATCAAGGTCAAATGCTTCTGGTTCGCGCTGATCCGCAAACATCTCGTCTTTCTTCATTCTAGCCATCTTCAACCTTTGCCTCTGCCAGACACCAGCCGCCCAACAAGCTGCGCCGTGTAATCCACAATCGGAACGATTCGACCATAGTTCAGCCGTGTGGGCCCGATCACCCCTACGGCACCAATGATCTTACGATCAGCGTTCATATAGGGAGAGACCACCAAAGAGGAACCCGAAAGTGAGAAAAGTTTGTTCTCCGAACCAATAAAAATGCGCACGCCTTCGCCGGTTTCGGTCAATTCCAGAAACTTTTCGATATCTCGCTTGCGTTCCAGATCGTCAAACAGGGTGCGAATGCGTTCGATATCCCCTGCGTCCGCAGAATCACCGATAAGATTTGATTGCCCGCGCACCAAAAGCCGCTCTGACCCATCATTGTGGTTTTCCCACAGGGCGAGACCGCTTTCCACCAGCGCTTGCGCCAGCAGATCGATTTCCCTCCGCCGCCGCGAAATGTCTTGCGCAAACGACCGGCGCAGCTCCGACAAAGTCTTGCCCTCAGCCAGCGAGTTAAGGAAATTACCCGCCTCGCGCATGGAAGACGGCGTTTGCCCCGGAGGCGGCGAAAACACCCGGTTCTCCACATGGCCGTCGCCAAACACCAGGACAACAAGCGTCCGGTCCGTTGACAGGTTAACAAATTCGATATGGCGGATTGGCGCTTCGTGTTTTGGTGTCAGAACGACACTGGCACTGCGGGTAATCCCGGACAGGGCAGCGCCGATGTGATCAAGCATTGCCGGAACATCACGATCACCCGCATTCATGTCGGCATCAATCCGACCCCGGTCTTCATCGGAAACCGATCCCACCTCCAACAAACCATCAACGAACATCCGCAGGCCGATTTGGGTTGGAATACGCCCTGCTGACACATGCGGGCTATCCAGCAGGCCCAGAATTTCCAGATCCTGCATGACATTGCGTATCGTCGCCGCACTCAGCCGTTCGGTCATGGTTCTGGCCAGCGTGCGTGACCCCACCGGATCGCCTGAGGCCAGATATCCCTCGACGACGCGACGAAAAACTTCGCGGGACCGGTCATTCATTTCGGTCAGAAGACTGGCGCTTTCTGTCATAGGAAATTCCCTGGCGGCCCTTTACAGTACGGATCATGGCGCCCTTTCGTCAATCAGGGTTGCATCCACCGCGCCGCATTGCGTATCTGGCGCACATTGACCCAAAGGATAGCCCCTATGCGCCCATCTGGCAGAAGCCTTGACCAAATGCGACCCGTTTCGATCGAGATCGGCGTGATGAAACATGCCGAAGGGTCTTGCCTGATCAAGGTTGGCGAAACCCATGTCCTGTGTTCGGCGACCATCGAAGATAAAGCGCCGCCATTCCTGAAGAACACCGGGCTTGGCTGGGTCACCGCAGAATACGGCATGTTGCCGCGCGCCACCAATAGCCGCAATCGGCGCGAAGCAGCGGCTGGCAAGCAGACCGGCAGAACGCAGGAAATTCAGCGGTTGATCGGGCGGGCTTTGCGGGCCAGTGTGGATCGCTCTGCGCTGGGCGAGCGGCAGATTGTGATTGATTGCGATGTCCTGCAGGCCGACGGCGGAACGCGCTGCGCATCCATCACCGGGGGTTGGGTGGCTTTACGGTTGGCAATGAACAAGCTGTTGAAAACAGGCGCTATTGTGTCTGACCCGATGATTGATCATGTCGCGGCTGTGTCCTGTGGCATTTATGCCGGTCAGCCCGTGCTGGACCTCGACTATGCCGAGGATTCCGAAGCAGGTACCGATGGCAACTTCATACTGACCGGGCGCGGGCGCTTGATCGAAGTTCAGATGTCGGCCGAAGGGGCGACATTTTCGCGCGAAGAAATGAATCAGTTGTTGGACCTGTCAGAGGCCGGGGCCACAGCCTTGGTGCAGGCCCAGATGGCAGCCTTGGGGTGACGCGCCGGTTTTCAGCAGATCGGCTTTTGGTGGCAAGCCACAACAAAGGCAAACTTGAAGAGATTGCCCGCTTGCTGCTGCCGTACAGGGTTGATGTGATCTCAGCGGCGGAGATGGGTCTGCCAGAACCCGCAGAGACAGAATCAACCTTTGCCGGAAACGCCCGGATCAAGGCTCATGCGGCAGCACTGGCCACAGGGCTGCCTGCCCTGTCTGATGATTCCGGTATCGAGATCGACGCACTGGATTGCGCCCCGGGTGTGTACACGGCAGATTGGGCGGAAACCCCGACCGGGCGTGATTTTGGGATGGCCATGACCCGGACATGGGCGATGCTGATGGCCACCCAGACACCGGGGCCGTACACGGCCCGGTTTTGCTGTACGCTAGTTCTGGCTTGGCCTGATGGGCATGATGAAGTGTTTGCAGGCCAGGTTGCCGGGCAAGTGGTCTGGCCAATGCGGGGCGCGCTTGGTTATGGGTATGACCCGATTTTTCAGCCCGACGGCTTCGATATTACCTTTGGCGAGATGGACCGCTGGAAGAAGAATGAAATGAGCCACCGTGCACAAGCGTTCCGGCAGCTGGTAGAGGGGTGTTTTGCATGAAGCGGATTTCGACAGGATCGCCGTTTGAAGCGACCATGGGCTATTCGCGCGCCATCGTGAAAGGCGGCTGGTGCTTTGTTTCTGGCGTCACCGGCTATGATTACCAGACAATGACGATGCCTGACGGCGTGGCGGACCAGGCAGAGAATTGCTTTTCAACTATTGGCGACGTCTTGGCTGAGGCAGGCTTTTTGATGGGTGACATTGTCAGGGTCCAGTATACGCTGACGGATGCCGCGATGGTCGCCGCCCTTAGCCCGGTTCTGGCACGGGTTCTTGGCGAAATCAGGCCTGCTGCAACCATGGTGATTGCCGGCCTTATCCTGCCTGAAATGAAGGTTGAGATCGAAGTGACTGCCTTTAAGGGATAGTGATGGACGATTGGCGCAATGGTGGCTTCGGGCTGTACCTGCACTGGCCCTTTTGTCAGTCGAAATGCCCTTACTGTGATTTCAACAGCCATGTAGCCGCTTCTGTCGATCAGAGGCGCTGGAAAAAGGCATATTTGGCGGAAATAGACCGTCTCGCCGCCGAAACCGAAGGGCGCATTCTGCAATCGGTGTTTTTTGGTGGCGGAACACCGTCCTTGATGGACCCTGATCTTGTTCATGCGATCCTGGACCGCATCAGGGCGCGCTGGCCCCAGACAAACGATTGGGAAGTCACCCTCGAAGCCAACCCCGGGTCGGTTGAAGCTGGGCGCTTTAACGGCTATGCCGAGGCGGGCGTCAACCGGGTTTCAATGGGGATTCAGGCGCTGAACGATCACGACCTTCGAAAGTTGGGTCGGCTACATTCCGCAGCCGAGGCCCGGGCGGCCTTTGATGTGGCAAGGCGCGCATTTTTACGGGTCAGCTTTGATCTTATCTACGCGCGTCAGGATCAAACCCTGACAGCATGGGCCGCCGAGTTACGCGACGCCCTGTCAATGGCGGTGGATCACCTGTCGCTTTACCAATTGACGGTTGAAGACGGCACGGCCTTCGGTGACCGGTTTGCCAGGGGGGGCCTGACAGGCCTGCCAAACGAAGACCTTTCCGCCGACATGTACACGCTGACACAAGAGATCTGTGGGTCAGCCGGATTGCCTGCATATGAAGTGTCTAACCATGCGCGGTCTGGCATGGAATCGCGGCACAATCTGGTCTATTGGCGTGGCGGCGATTATATCGGTGTCGGTCCCGGGGCACATGGGCGCCTGACACTGGCTGGTAGACGATGGGCAACCGAAGCGCCCGCCGCGCCGGGTAGCTGGCTGAAGCTGGTCGAATCCGGGCAACCGGGCGAATTGCCCCGAAACGTGGTGCCTGGCGCGGAGCGGGCCCTTGAATATCTGATGATGGGGCTCAGATTGACCGAAGGCATTGCTGCCAAAAGATATCACGCGCTTGCCGGGAAGGCACTAGATGTTAACAAAATCAAGGTGTTAGACGAAATGGGGATGATAAAGAGAACGGCCACCGGGCTCGCCACGACTGCGAAAGGGCGGCTTGTCCTGAATGCCGTAATTCGGGACCTTTCCATTTAGCAACCAGTCGCGAAAGCGCATTCCGGCGGTATTCGAAAAGCCGGGTCCTGCAGTTCTGCGCATCCATATAACTTTCTGAACCAATGGTGCAGCAGGCCCTCAGACCGAGCCGTCCCTTGGCAGATCCGACAGAACCCGGCACAGCAGATCAAGATCGTCAAGCGTATTGTACCGAATGCTCAGAATTCCAGCTTCACCACCCGGTTCGTGATTTATGCGCACAGACATCTTCAGGTTTGCCGAAAGGTCGGCCTCCAGCGCCCTCGTATCAGCATCAGTTGCACGACCGCCGTCGCGCGGTTTTGGTTTCTTGGCGGCTTTGCCCAAGACCGCCCTTGCCATACGTTCGGTTTCCCGCACAGAAAGGCCTTGCGCGACAACCCGCTTTGCAAGATCGGACGGATTGACGCTGGTGATCAGTGCCCGAGCGTGGCCCGCAGAAAGTTTCCCTTGACGAACAAGGGCTTGAACATCTTCCGGAAGGGCCAGCAAGCGCAAGAGATTGGCAATATGGCTGCGGCTTTTTGACAGCGCTTCGGCCAGCTTTTCCTGCGTATGCCCAAATCGATCCATCAATTGACGGAAACCCAACGCCTCTTCCACGGCGTTCAGATCTGCGCGCTGAATATTTTCGATGATGGCGACTTCAAGCACTTCGGTATCGTCTAAATCCCGGATGATCACCGGCAGTTCATGCAGCTGCGCCAATTGGGCCGCACGCCATCGCCGTTCACCCGCAACAATCTCAAACAACTCTAGCGACTGCGTCGGGCGGACAATCAATGGCTGAATGACCCCTTTCTGGCGCAAGGACGCGGCCAAATCCTGCAATGCAGCCTCGGGAAAATCCCGACGGGGCTGATTCGGGTTTGGAACCAGCTTTTCAACCGGAACCAACAGTGCGGCACCGCGCGGCACAGGGTCATTCTCTTGTTGCTCTACCTTGATATCAGCCATCAGGGCCGACAGACCGCGGCCGAGACCGCGCCGCTCTGGTTTCTTATCCATCTAAGGGCACTTTCTTTTGGCTTTCCATGGGATGACGGGCGATCAATTCGGCGGCCAGGGCACGATATGCCTCGCTTCCCTTTGACTGCGAATCATAGCTGAGAACGGGCTGCGCATAGGACGGCGCCTCGCTGACACGCACATTACGCGGAATCACGGTCTTGAATACCAGATCGCCCAGATTTTGGCGGGCGTCAGCTTCGACAAGTTGGGAAAGATTGTTGCGGCCGTCATACATCGTAAGCAAGACTCCTTCGATCCGAAGGTTCGGATTTGCGGTCTGCCGGACCTCTCTTATTGTCAACATCAGTTGTGAAAGACCCTCCAGCGCAAAGAACTCGCTTTGCAACGGAACCAGAACCGAATGACAGGCCACCATTGCATTGACCGTCAACAGGCTAAGCGACGGTGGACAATCAATAAGAACAAAATCAAAGGCATAGCTATCAATCGCCGGCTGACGAAGCGCATCAAATAGCAGAAAACTGCGCTTTTCGTTTGAAACCAGCTCCATATCAGCTGACGAAAGATCATTGTTGGCCGGACAAATGAATAGATTCGGGACTGTGGTAGCCAAGATGACGTCGTTCAGCGGCGCCTCTTCAACTATCAGATCATAGGTGGTCAGCTTTCGCTGGGCCGCAGTAATTCCCAGCCCGGTAGAGGCGTTTCCTTGCGGATCAAGATCCACCAACAAGACCTTCCGGCCCAGCTCTGCCAGTCCCGCCGCCAGATTGATCGCCGTAGTCGTCTTTCCGACGCCACCTTTCTGGTTCGCGATGGCGATAAGCCTGGGTGGTTTTGGGCGAACCGGATCAACCATGCGCTATTTCCTTGATAACCAATACGACGGCTGATGGGTCTGTTGAACTTTGATGCGCATCACAACGAAACTGCCAATCTCTCCGGGCGTCAGTCAACTCGGCATGATGGTTTTGCCCTTTCTGAATTATTGCGACCCCCCCCTTGGCTAAGTGCCTTACAGAAAAAGCCAACAACTGGGGCAAGGCGGCAAGGGCCCGCGCTGATAATACGTCGGCACCAAGCGGCTGAACCAATTCGATCCTGTCGCAGACGACCTGTGCATCTAGCCCCAGGGACTGGCTTGCATGACGCAGGAAAGCAGCCTTTCGTTGATCTGATTCAACCAGTATGACTTGCATTTCGGGCGCCCTCTCTTTGGCCAGGATCGCCACAACAAGCCCCGGAAAGCCGCCTCCACTGCCCAGATCCACCCAGCGACGCGCCTGCAGGCCATAATCGAAAACCTGAACAGAATCCAGAATATGTCGAGACCAAATCTCATCCACAGTTGCCTTTGATATCAGGTTGATCGTAGCGTTCCACTTGACCACCAGCTTCGCAAAGTCGCTTAGGCGTGACAATGTTTCACGTGAAACATTTTTATCCGCCACAATGCGTTCTTGGGAAGATCCACTCATCTAACGGCCCGCGCCCGCCCGGCGCGCCGCAAATGCGCAAGAATCAATGTCGAAGCCGCTGGTGTCATTCCCTCTATTTGGCCTGCCCCAGCAAGGTTTGTCGGCCGAAATTGCTTCAGTTTCTGTTTCAACTCGTTGGAAAGACCGCCAATGTCGTCATAGGCAAAGCCATCGGGAATCAGATGGCCCTCCTCCCGTTGAAGGTTCGCTATGTCAGAAAACTGGCGCGAAAGATATTGGGCGTAAAGTGCATCTCGTGCAGTTTGGTGTTTTATATCAGGCGGATAGGTAGCGTAATCAGGACAAAGCGCATCAATAACTGCAGGATCCAGATCTGGGAAAGACAGCACCTGAAAAGCGGTCCGGCGCGCGCCGTCCTGGCTGATCTTCACGCCTGCTAACGCCAATTCGTGCGGTGACAATACGGTTGCTTCCAGTGCGCGCTTTGCGCCAGTAAGTGCTGCCAGCTTGGATTCAAAAGCAACACGCCGCGATTCGGCAACACACCCCCTGTCGATACCAAACGGCGTGAGTCGTTGATCGGCATTGTCGGCGCGAAGTGATAGCCGAAACTCGGCCCTGGATGTAAACATGCGGTAAGGCTCAGTCACGCCACGAGCGATCAAATCATCCAGCATTACCCCGATGTAACTGGTCGAGCGGCTGAACAATGCTTCTTCTTTGTCGAGGGCCTGCGCTGCAGCATTCAGTCCTGCCGCCAATCCTTGTGCTCCCGCCTCCTCATAACCTGTTGTTCCGTTAATCTGCCCCGCAAAGTACAGGCCTGGTACATCGCGCACTTCAAGTGTCGGTCGCAGACCCCGTGGATCAAAATAGTCGTATTCAATCGCATAGCCAGGCTGAAGGATTCTGACTCCTTCCAACCCTACAATCGTCCGTACATACGACAGCTGGACGTCTGCCGGCAGCGATGTTGATATTCCGTTTGGATAAACGGTCGGGTCATCCAGACCCTCAGGCTCCAGAAAGACCTGGTGCTCTGTCTTGTCGGCAAAACGAACGATCTTGTCCTCGATTGACGGGCAATACCTCGGGCCAACGCCATCAATATGGCCACCATACATGGCCGATTTGTTAAGGTTTTCCCTAACAATATCGTGGGTTTGCTGGTTTGTGTGCGTAATACCGCACGCCACTTGCCGGACGGCCGGGGCCGCACTCAGAAACGAGAACATAGCCGGGTCAGTGTCGCCGCTTTGCATGGCGATCCTCGACCAGTCAATGGTTCTACCGTCAAGCCTTGGCGGCGTTCCGGTCTTTAGTCGCCCCCGAGCCGGTCCGAAACTCGCCAACCTTGCCGCCAGCCTTACCGACGGCATATCGCCCATCCGGCCACCGGCCGTCCGACTGCTGCCGATATGAATGACTCCGTTCAGAAACGTTCCGGCTGTCAGAACAACCGCCGACGCCATCACCTCTGCACCATCGGCAAGGACCACACCGCAAACTCTTGCATTCGCTAGGATCAGGTCCGTAACCTCGGCCTCGACGACAACCAGATTCTCTTGCGCCAAGATTGCGGCCTGAACGGCGCTCCGATAGAGCTTTCTGTCGGCTTGCGCCCTTGGGCCTTGAACCGCCGGCCCTTTGCTCCGATTCAAAAGGCGAAATTGTATCCCCGCCAGATCAGCCGCTTTGCCCATAACGCCGTCAAGAGCGTCAATTTCACGGACCAAATGCCCCTTACCCAGCCCGCCAATTGCGGGATTGCAGGACATCACGCCGATTCCCGCCTTCTTTAGCGTAACAAGCGCCGTGCTTGCGCCCATCCTGGCCGCAGCCGCAGCCGCTTCTGTCCCGGCATGTCCGCCGCCGATGACCAACACATCATAATGTTTCACGTGAAACATCCTCATTTGCCTATACAGAAGCTGGAAAATATCTCGTCCAGCAAAGTCTCGACATCTACCCGGCCAACAAGCGAGTCAAGAGACCGAATTGCCAAACGTAAACTTTCCGCTGCCAGTTCGGTTCTTTGAGTCCCCCTGCTTAATTCAATCTGGGTAGATTCCAAAGCCGCGATTGCTGCCAGCGCCTTACTGCGATGGCGCGCCCGGGTCAGCGTGACCGAGGCTGGTCGCAAGTGCTCAAGCCGTCTCGAAATTTCTTCTGTCAGCGATGACAAACCAAGCCCGGTCAACCCGGAAACAGCATACTCTTCGCTGCCTGTGCTGCCGAGGTCAGATTTCCCGCGTGCAATAATGTCTACCGGCTTAGGTATGCAGCCCGCCGGCATCACACCATCAATGATCAGAAAAACCCTAAGGTCCGCAGCATCGGCCCGGGAAATCGCCCGCTGAACACCGATCCTTTCAATGCTGTCGCCCGTTTCGCGCAATCCTGCCGTATCCAACAGCGTGACCGGTAGTCCTGACAGATCCATCCGAACCTCGATGACATCTCGCGTCGTCCCTGCGATCTCCGAGGTAATGGCTGCTTCACGGCCTGCCAAAGCGTTCAAAAGAGTAGACTTTCCTGCATTCGGCGCGCCGATGATTGCGACTTCAAATCCATCACGAATCCGCTCGGCAATCAAACTGCCAGACGCCTCAGCCCTCAGATCATCCAGAAGCTCATCAATGATCCCCTTTACTTCCGGCGTTACATCCACCGGCACGTCTTCATCGACAAAGTCGATCGTGGCTTCTAGCAGGGCCGCCGCACGAATCAGTTTCTGCCGCCAAAGGCCAACTTGCTTGCCTACTGCCCCCGAAAGCACCAATAGCGCTTGTTTGCGCTGCGCTTCTGTCTCTGCCTCAACCAGATCAGCAAGGCCCTCTACCTGAGTCAAGTCAAGCCTGCCATTTTCAAGTGCGCGCCGTGTAAACTCTCCCGGCTCAGCCAATCGAAGGCCTGGCTGCGCAGCCAAGGCGCGCAAGGTGGCCGAAACCACGGCAATACTTCCATGCAAATGTATCTCAGCCATCGGTTCACCGGTAAAGCTGCGCCCGGCCTCAAACAAGATCACCAGTGCCTCATCTATCACGACGCCTTGCCAGACCAACTTGCGCAATGAGGCGCGCTGTATTGCAGGGCAAGCCCCACATAAACTTCTGATCACGTCATGCGCCGCTGGCCCCGACAGCCGCACAACCGAAATACCGGCCTTCCCGCGTGCGGTTGCAGGCGCAAATATCGTATCCATTATTCAACTAACCTCTTGATAGAATTACCAAATCAGGTGTTCATTGAATCGAAGAACTCCGCATTTGATTTGGTCTGCTTCAGTTTGCCAATCAAGAACTCTATCGCATCCGTTGTCCCCATCGGGTTCAGGATCCGGCGCAGCACATAGGTCTTTTGCAGATCGGATTTCTCAACCAGCAGGTCTTCCTTCCGGGTCCCCGACTTCAAGATATCCATCGCCGGGAAGACACGCTTATCAGCAACCTTCCGGTCAAGAACGATCTCGCTGTTACCGGTCCCTTTGAATTCCTCGAAGATGACTTCGTCCATCCGGCTTCCGGTATCAATCAGCGCTGTGGCAATGATCGTCAACGATCCACCCTCTTCGATGTTCCGCGCAGCCCCAAAGAACCGTTTTGGGCGCTGCAATGCATTCGCGTCCACACCACCGGTCAGAACCTTGCCGGATGATGGGACAACCGTGTTGAAGGCCCGGCCGAGCCGGGTGATGCTGTCCAGCAAGATCACCACATCCCGCTTATGCTCTACCAGGCGCTTTGCCTTCTCGATCACCATTTCTGCCACAGCAACATGCCGGGTTGCCGGTTCATCAAAGGTCGAAGACACAACCTCTCCCTTCACCGATCTTTGCATATCAGTTACTTCTTCGGGGCGCTCATCGATCAGCAGAACGATAAGATAACAATCAGGATGGTTAGTTGCGATCGAATGGGCAATGTTCTGCAAAAGAACGGTCTTACCCGTCCTTGGCGGTGCAACGATCAATCCACGCTGTCCCTTGCCAATAGGTGCCACCAGATCAATGATCCGGGCTGACCGGTCTTTCAGCGTCGGGTCATCCACTTCCATTTTGAACCGCTCATCGGGGTACAGCGGCGTCAGATTGTCAAAATGCACCTTGTGACGCGCTTTTTCCGGATCATCGAAGTTGATCCGGGTCGCCTTGGTCAGACAAAAATAGCGCTCTGTCTCTCGCGGGGCCTGGATGACTCCTTCGATCGTATCCCCGGTCCGAAGTGAGAATTGCCTGATCATTTCGGGCGATACATAAATATCGTCAGGGCCGGACAAGTAGTTCGCCGAGGGCGACCGCAAGAACCCGAATCCGTCTTGCAGAACCTCCAACACCCCGTCGCCACCGATCTCCCAGCCTTCCTCGGCATGTTCCTTCAAAAGCGAAAACATCATTTCGCCCTTGCGCATAGACGGCGCGTTCTCGATCTCCCATTCCTCTGCCATCGCCAGCAGGTCTGCCGGTGTCTTGGCTTTCAAATCTGCAAGGTTCAAGCGTTCAATTGTCATGGGATGCATCCTGCGCAATCCAGCACCAATGGCGGTTGCGTCATATGTTCAAGGAAAAAGCGATCAGCCGAATGGCCCGCCATTGGGGCAGCTAAGCCCGACGCAATGAAATGTCAACACCGCTGGGCCAGGTCAGAATTTCACAATCACCGACGTGACAATAATGATCAAAAGCAATGTCGGAACTTCGTTCATGATCCGATATCCACGCCCGCTTATCCTGTTGGCCCCGGCACCGAAATCCTTGCGCCGCATTGCAAGCCAGATATGAAACCATGTCATCAGACAGACGGAACCCGCCTTCATCCATGGCCAGAACATGGCCCAGTCTACAATTCCAGGCGTCATCACCAGCGCCATCCCGAAAATCCAGGTTGCAATCATCGAAGGGTTCATGATCGCTTTCAGCAACCGCCGTTCCATCACCTGAAAAAGATCGTCCGTTTCGCTGCCCGTCTTCACTTTCTCAACATGGTAGACAAACAGCCGCGGCAGATAAAACAGACCCGCCATCCATGCGACGACAGACACCACATGTAACACCTTCACCCAAGGATAGAACTCCGATAACAGCTCTTGCATTGATCTTCGTCCTCTAAGGCCAACCTCTTCTTAATAAGAAGACTCTTATAAGAGAATGATGTTGTAGGGCCATGGGACAACTGAATTAAAGTGATTGCCCACATTCTCGTCCCCAGGGCAAACCCTGTGGAGCAAATTCCAGCGAAACTGAGTACTGCAACCAAAGTTCAATTATATCATTATATTTCATAGCCATAACACAAGCTGAGCTAAACTCGCAACTGTATGAAAGAAGCCACAGACCACTATGGGACAAGCTTTCCACAGGCAGTGGCAAGCTTCATGCTCAGGGGGATCAAATAGCTGGGCACCTTGACAAACCCCCTGCCATCGCCCTCCCATAAGGGCTAGGCGCTTGCTGCCCACATAGCGCGCACCAGAACAAAACGAGTGTACCCACAGCATTACCCCCATGGTCAAACCACTGCTCCTCGCGTCTTCCTCGCAAACCCGATTGCGGCTTTTGCAAGCGGCCGGACTTGATGTCACCCCCCATAGCCCGCGCATTGACGAACAGGCAGTTCGCTCAGCGCTGACAGCCGACCGCGCCAGCCCGCGCGATATCGCCGATACCCTGGCCGAGATGAAGGCTCGAAAGATTGCTGATCGCCACACCGATGCGCTGGTGCTCGGCTGTGATCAGGTGCTGGAATTTCGCAATCAGGTCTGGGGCAAACCCGACAAAAGTGCAGAAGCGCTGGCCCAGCTTCTCGCCTTTCGTGGCCACAGGCACAGGCTTTTGTCGGCTGTCGTTCTGTATGAGGACGGCAAGCCGGTCTGGCGCCATGTCGGCGAGGTGACGCTGACCATGCGACCGGTAACCGACGCCTGGCTGCAACATTACGTTGCCCGAAACTGGCAAAGCATTCGCCAGTCGGTCGGGGGGTATAAGCTGGAAGAAGAAGGTATCCGGTTGTTTTCAGCCATAGAAGGCGATTACTTTACAATTCTCGGTCTGCCGCTGTTGCCGCTGCTGGGGTATTTGGGTGACAGAGGATTCATCTCCACATGACGGAACATCCGCGGATTCCTCTGGCCGGCGTTATCGGCTCACCCGTAGCGCATAGCAGGTCGCCCGCGCTGCATGGCTACTGGCTGCGGCGCTACGGCATCAAGGGCCACTATGTACCAATGGATATTTCGCAGGCCGACCTGCCGGAAATGCTCAGAATGTTGCCGCATCTGGGTTTTGTCGGTGTGAACGTGACCTTGCCGCATAAGGAATCCGTGCTCGCTCTGGCAGATATCGTGACGGATCGCGCATCCTTGATCGGTGCCGCAAATACCCTGATCTTTCGAAAAGACGGCCGCATTCACGCCGACAACACCGATGGCGCGGGCTTTATTTCCAATCTGCGGCAGAATGCCCCAAATTGGGTACCAAGGTCGGGGCCAGCGGCCGTGTTTGGTGCGGGCGGTGCTTGCCGCGCGGTCATCGCGGCCCTGCTAGAGGTGGGGGTGCCGGAAATTCGCCTGTCCAATCGCTCTCGGTTGCGCGCCGATCAGCTGAGGTCGGATTTTGGGGCCCGCGTCACGGTGCATGATTGGGTCAAGGCCGGCAATATGCTTGACGGTGCGGCAACGGTCGTCAACACCACATCGCTTGGCATGACCGGAAAGCCCGACTTCAGGGTTCCGCTCGATGCGCTTTCCCCCCAGGCTCTGGTAACCGACCTGGTCTACACCCCGGTGCAGACCGCACTGCTGATCGCCGCCGAAGAAATCGGCTGCACCGTCGTGGATGGCCTTGGCATGTTGCTGCATCAGGCCGCACCCGGGTTTGAACGTTGGTTCGGCACCCGGCCAGAAGTGGACGCGGCAACACGCGCAGCGGTGATCGGCGCATGACATTCCGGCTTGGCCTGACCGGATCCATCGGTATGGGAAAATCCACCACTGCCGCCATGTTTGCTGCCGAAGGTTTGCCGGTCTGGGACGCTGACGCCACCGTCAGAAAGCTTTACGCAGCAGATGGCGCTGCAAGCCCGGCTCTTGCGGCGATTTTTCCGGGTGTACTTGAAGACGGCGCGGTATCGCGCTCTCGGCTGCGTCAGGTCATTGCAAAGGACGCAACGGCGCTTGACCGGGTACAGGCCATCGTTCACCCGCTGGTCAGCCAGGATCGCGCGATCTTTCTGAAAAGCTGTTCATCAGATATCGTCCTGCTCGATATTCCTCTGCTCTTCGAGACCGGCGCAGAACGGGACTGCGATGCTGTTGTGGTTGTCAGCGCGCCGCCGGATGTACAGCGCGCAAGGGTGATGGCGCGCGGCGAAATGACAGCGGCCGAATTCGAAATGATTGTTGCCCGCCAAATGCCCGACGCCGAGAAACGCGCCCGCGCGGACTATGTCATTGAAACCGCAACGCTTGATGCGACCCGCCTCGCGGTACGCGCCATCTGCTCTCAGATCAGGGAAAAGCTCGCCCATGCGTGAAATCGTTCTGGATACTGAAACCACCGGGTTTGAGCCTTCTGAAGGCCACCGCATCGTCGAAATCGGCGCGGTAGAATTGTTCAATCACGTCCCGACAGGACGCACCTATCATCAGTATCTAAACCCAAAGCGCCCGATGCCCAAAGAAGCCTTCGAAGTCCATGGGCTAGGTGATGATTTCCTGCGTGATAAACCGGTCTTTCCAGCCATCGCCCAGGCGTTTCTTGATTTCATCGCCGATGCGCCTCTGGTTATTCACAATGCCAGCTTCGACATGAAATTTCTGAACGCCGAACTTGGCCTTGCCGGTTTGCCCGCCTTGCCGGACCAAAGGGCCATCGACACCCTCTTGATCGCCCGCAAGAAATATCCTGGCTCACCCGCATCTCTTGATGCGCTTTGTCGCAGGTTCAACATCGACAATTCGATGCGTGAAAAACACGGCGCGCTTTTGGACAGTGAAATTCTGGCCGAAGTCTATCTTGAACTTGTCGGTGGCAGACAACCTGATTTCGGGCTGTCTTCCCAAACAAAATCAACCGCCTCAGACGCAGACCCTTCCGGCGCAATCTGGCGGCCCCGTCCAAGGCCCGCCCCGCTTGTTGCCGGATTGACTGCTGCCGAAGCAGCCGATCATGCGGTCTTCGTCGCTGGTTTGGGCGGCGGCGCGATCTGGCTTAAGCGCGGAACCCTGACCTGAGACCCAAAAGGCCGCGGCCCGGCCGATCGACCGATGTCACGATTGCAGTGCCGTTGGCTTTTGTGCGTCAGCCCGCCGCGCCAGTTCCTGCCGGTACAGCGCCAGAAAATCGACGGTGTCGATGTTCAATGCTGGCAAACCACCGTCTCTGGTGATGTCTGAAATGATCCGCCGCACGAAAGGAAACAAAAGTCGCGGGCATTCGATCAGCAAGAACGGATGCATCTGATCGTCGGCCACGCCTTCGACATGGAAAATTCCGGCATAATCCAGTTCCAGCAAGAACAGCGTCTCGGCATTGGTCTTGTTGGTCGAGGTGACCTTGAACTTGGTAATCACATCAAATTGATGCGCGGCCGGGCGCTTGCGCGCATCCAGGCTGACGCCGACCTGAATGTCGGGCTGAACGTCGGTCCCCGATAGGCCTTTTTGGGCGACCATGTTTTCAAACGACAGATCGCGCACAAATTGTGCCAGCACCTGCATCTTGATCTGCGGTGCTGCGGTCTGCCCGCCGCCATTCGCGCTGTTGGTTTCTTCGGCCATAGTGCCCATTCTCCGATTGCCTTGACACGCGCTCCCTAGCAGTCTTGCGCGGCGCTCTCAATCCTCGGTCCACCGTGAATTTCCGCGCAATGCTGGCCGGTCCGGGGTGACTTCGCTGAATTCGGCGTCAATCACCTCATCGCCGTACCGTGATTGTGGCCCCTCGCGCCAATCGGCGGTCTTGGGTTGCACTGCAAAAACCCTAAACCGGCTCTTAAACCCTTTGATCGCCCAGCTGCGCACCAGCGGGATCAGCAGCAATGCGCCCAGCGTGTCCGTCAAAAAGCCGGGCAAGATCAGCAAAACTCCCGCAACCATGATCAATCCGCCATGTGCCAGCGGCAATACCGGGCTTTGCATGTTTTGCACGGCCGACTGCATGTCAGACATCGCCCGCAAACCCTGCAGACGCAGAATAAGCACACCCATAAACCCGGTGCACAGCACAATCGCCAAAGTCGGCCACAGTGTCAGCCAGCCGCCAACCGTCACGAAAAGCGCAATTTCGATCAGGGGCAGCGCAAGCATTGCTGCAATGAACCACATAACAGGACTCCGCCAGACAAGCTTCTTTTGGGCCGCGCGGTAGACTTAGCCGCCCCCCTCACCTACATAGGCATCAGAAGGCAAAGTTGCCAACCCAATGCTGCAGAGGCCAAGATATGAACTCGTCCATCATCCAACTGCTCGTGCTCGCGGGGGTTGCCATTTTCCTGGTCCTGAAATTGCGCTCTGTCCTGGGAACGCGGGACGGTTTTGAAAAGCCGCCCCTTCCGCTGGATGCGGTCCGTCCTCGGGCGCGCCGGGACTTTGAGGTGATCGAAGGCGGCCCCGATCGTGACATCACCGATCACGCAACCGAGGGGTCTTCCGCCGCCAGCGCCCTCGCCGCCATGAAATCAGCCGAGCCGGGGTTTTCGGTCGGAACCTTCCTGCAAGGCGCGCGTGGGGCCTATGAGATGATCCTTGTTGCCTTCGAAAAAGGTGAAATGGACACCATCAAGCCTTTCTTGTCACCCGATGTGTATGAAACATTCTCGGATGCAGTGGCGCAACGCCAACGCGATGGCCTGTCCATCGAGACCAATTTTATCGGCGTCCGCGAATTGGCACTGCAAGATGCCGAATTTGACCCGTCCACGCGCGAAGGAAGCATTGCCATCCGCTTTGTCGCTGAGATGACATCGGTCGTGCGCAATGCAGCCGGGGAAACTGTCGAAGGCAGCTCGTCCTCCGTCAAGAAACAACGCGATGTCTGGACATTCTCACGCCAGATGGGATCCGCCGATCCGAACTGGCACCTTAGCGCCACCGGGGATTGATGCGTGCAGCACCCGGCCTTTTTTTGGCGGCATTCTGCGCGATGATCGCAGCCCCGGCCCCGGCGCAGATCCTGGATTTTGCTGATCTTGATGGTTGGGCGGCAGATGACCACCGCGCAGCCCTTTCGGTTTTTCTCGACAGTTGTGTAGCACTTACGGACCCGGATTGGACATCACTGTGCAATTTCGCGGCAGATGCCGGTCAGACAGCCGCAGCCGCGCGCGGCTTTTTCGAATTGTTCTTTCGGCCGGTGATGATCGGCGATCAACCGGCGCTGTTCACCGGCTATTATGAGCCTGAACTTGCCGGCTCGCCGGTGCGCACACCCACTTTTGCCTATCCGATCTACCGAAAACCGCCGGAATTGGCGGATGGTGCGGTCTGGCACAGCCGGGAAGTCATTGAAAACCGCGGCCTTCTGCGGGGACGCGGCCTTGAAATAGCCTGGCTCGATGATCCGGTTGAAGTGTATTTTCTGATGATCCAAGGGTCCGGCCGCATCCGGATGCCTGACGGGCAAGTCGTCCGTGTTGGCTACGGCGGCAAGAATGGGCAGCCCTACCGGTCGATCGGTCAGGAAATGGTTCGCCGTGGCCTGATGTCGCAAAGTGCGGCCTCTGCTCAATCCATCCGCGCTTTTGTTCGTAACAATCCAGCCCTGGGCGCTGAACTGCTGACTTTCAATCCGTCCTTCGTCTTTTTCAAGAAACTGCCAAACCTGCCCGCTGTCAAAGGCCCAATCGGCGCAATGGGGCGATCCATCACGACGCTGCGGTCGGTTGCGGTGGACCCGGAATTTACCCCGCTTGGTGCGCCAGTTTGGGTGGAAAAGGACGGCGCGGCCCCGATCCGGTCGCTGATGATCGCTCAAGACACCGGCGGGGCAATCACAGGACCGCAGCGCGCAGACATCTTTTACGGAACCGGTGCAGCAGCGGGCGAGGCGGCGGGCGCAGTGAAGGACAGCGGTCGGATGATCGTGCTTTTACCAATTGATCGCGCCTATGCAATGCTGCCGGACGGCTGAACGATGACGCGGCGAAGAAAGCTTCACCCCGAAGATCTGGACCTTTGGCATGCCGTTGCCCGCACGGCCAGACCGCTGCATTTGGCAGATCTGCCGCATACGGCCGTGATTGCGCCAGTGCCGGCAAAACCGATACTGCATCCGGCAATACCGCGGTTCCGGCTGGGGGAAAAAGCCGCCGCCGTTCGGGCAGTCTCTGGCCTGTCCGGCGAGGCGCTTCAAATGGATGCAAAAGCCTTTGGCAAGCTGTCAAAGGGAAAGCTGGCCCCCGAAGCGCGGCTTGATTTGCATGGCATGACCGTCGCCGAGGCGCATCCCGAGTTGATCCAATTTATTCTGAACGCCCATGCGGGCGGGCTAAGGCTGGTTCTGGTGATTACCGGAAAGGGCAAACCGGGCCCGGATCACGGACCGATTCCGCAGCGCTATGGCGTCTTGAAACATCAGGTGCCGAACTGGTTGCGGTCTGCCCCGCTTGGCGGTCACATCCTGCACGTCTCTGAGGCGCATCTGAAGCATGGCGGTGCGGGCGCGCTTTATGTTTATCTGCGCCGGGCCCGCGTTTAGCGTCAGGCTGGTTCAGAACATCTACCGGCTGGCAATGGCCGTTGCAGGGGAAAGAATGATCTTGGTTGCGTTCTGCACTGTCAGAACCACGCCCGGCAGCAGGCCGATCCGGCCGCGCTGATCGCGATCAAAGGCGCCGTCCACGTCGCCAATCCGTTCCAGAAGGCGCAGCAGAGACGGCGAATCCCCTACCGGAAAATGCCCGGCACCGGACGCAAAGGCCCCAACATCAAGATAGGTCACATCCAAATCGGCCACGCGCGACAGGTCGGTCAGATTGCCAAGACGTTCGGGCTCACCCGTCAATGTGGCAGAAAGCCCAAGCAGCCGATCCCTATCAGAGCCGAAAATGATAAAGGGCTGCGGCAACGCCCCAACAGCGCTGGCCTGGCTGCGAAACACATCAACATCCAGATCGGGCGAGATCAGAATAACGCCGGCAATCCTGGACTGCAGCGCCCGGTCGCCCCGAATAGCGATTTGCCGCAGGGTTTCCATGATCAGCGCTGAGCCCATCGAATGCGCGACAAGCAAAATGCTGTCTGCCCCGGCGGCGGCAACCTCGTGCATCAACGCCTCTAACCCATCGCGGGCAAAAAGCGCGGAATCGCGATCCCGGACATAGCCCAAAGGATTTCCCGCAGAGGGCCAGGAATAGTGCACTGTGGCACCGGGCAAATCGAGGTCATGCGAAAGCTGTGCGATGCGGTACAGCCCTTCGGAGAAATTGGTATTGAAGCCGTGCACAAAAATGATGGCCTCGCGCTGACCTTTTGCCCCCATCAGCGCGGCCCCTGCCAGATCGGCCCGAAATGTCTGTTGCGACGGATGCAGCACCTCGGCGGTGGTCAGAAAATCAGTTCGCGGATCAACCTTGCCCGCTTTGCGCGGAAATTTGATTTCGCCCGGCTGGCGGTCAGGCGGCACCGACACATCGTAGCGCGCATAGCGAATTTCCTCAGACCGATCCGGGCCATAACGCCCGGTTTCGGGGTCGATCAGCCGTGTCGTACCTATAAAAACGGTCTCCACATCGCCAACCGTTGCAGCCTGAGGCGCAAGCCTGATCTGGCCACGCGCGGAACAGGACGCGACAAGCAGGATGATCAGAAAAAGTCGCGCTATCAATTTTTCATCCGCCAATATGATCGGTCCGGAATCATAATTGGCCCTGTGCCGCGAGGGGTCAACCCGTCACAGCACATAGCGGCTTATGTCGGCGGACCGCGCCAGCGCACCCAGGTTCGCCTCAACAAATTCAGCATTCACCACAACCGTCTCGCCACCACGCTCTGGCGCGGCAAAAGACAACTCCTCGAACACGCGCTCCATCACGGTGTACAGCCTGCGCGCACCGATGTTTTCGACGGTCCGGTTCACTTCTGCGGCAATCGCGGCCAAAGCGGCGATACCGTCTGACGTGAAACTAACGGAAACCTGTTCAGTTCCCATCAGCGCAGAATATTGCAGTGTCAGCGCATTGTCGGTTTCCGACAGGATGCGCACAAAGTCTGCTTCGGTCAGCGGCTGCAATTCAACGCGGATCGGCAGGCGGCCCTGCAGTTCTGGCAGCAAATCAGACGGCTTGGCGATGTGAAACGCGCCGGATGCGATGAACAGGATATGATCAGTTTTAACAGGCCCGTATTTGGTGGAAACCGTGGTGCCCTCGATCAAGGGCAGCAGATCGCGCTGCACGCCTTCGCGGCTGACATCGGCACCGCGCGATTCGGACCGGGCGCAGACCTTGTCGATTTCGTCCAGAAACACGATGCCGCTCTGTTCCACGGCCTCAATAGCGGCCTTCGTCACGGTTTCATCGTCCAAAAGCTTGTCGGCCTCGTCTGCGATCAGCACGTCATAACTGTCGGCAACTGTCATCCGTTTCTTGACCTTGCGCCCGCCGAATGCCTTTCCGAACAGGTCACCGATGTTCATCATGCTGCCCATGCCTGATTGGCCGGGCTGGCCGGGGACGTCGAAACCCATCGGGCTGGAGGTGTCGGTCAGTTCGACCTCGATCATGGTGCTGTCAAGCTCGCCTGATTTCAGTTTGCGCCGGAACATGTCCCGGGTCGCTTCGCGCGCATCGGCCCCGGCAATCGCGGTGACGACGCGTTCCTCGGCAGCAAGGCGGGCGTTGGCCCGGACATCGTCGCGCATCCGGGCCCTGATCTGGGCGATGCCGATATCGACCAGATCACGGATGATCTGTTCCACGTCACGTCCGACATAGCCCACTTCGGTAAACTTGGTTGCCTCGACCTTGATGAACGGTGCTTTGGCAAGCTTTGCCAGCCGGCGGCTGATTTCAGTCTTGCCCACGCCGGTCGGGCCGATCATCAGGATGTTCTTGGGATAAACCTCGTCGCGCAGTCCTGCTTCAAGTTGGTTGCGCCGCCAGCGATTGCGCAGCGCCACGGCCACGGCACGTTTGGCGTCATGCTGGCCGATGATGTAGCGGTCAAGTTCCGATACGATTTCGCGCGGCGTCAGGTCGGTCATGGCGGGATCCTTCTTATGGGGCTGACCAAGGCCGACTGACGGCCCGGCAATCAGGCGGCAAACGGCGGCAATCTGTCCTTGCCGGGAAATTGCGGCAGGGCCCGCAGGATCGCCCCGCGCCAAGCCGTCCAGAACGCCCCGATCAAGGTGACAAAGCCGCCCAGTACGATCAGCAGAAAGGCCCATTGCGTGGGCGAAGATGTGTCGGGGGCCAGAACGAACCCCA
>JANNSG010000158.1:0-20488 GCA_031402355.1 Pseudorhodobacter sp.
CGCGCGATCAAGCCCCGATCCGCCAAAAGTCACCATTTCTGCGTGTTGCATTCCGTCGTCCTGCCCAAAACCGTCGGGCGTATTTGCCATGCCCCGCACCAACAGGCAAAGGCCAAACACAGAGGCGCCAATTTGCAACCCCTTGGTGCATTTATTTCCACAACTCGCCTATATGACTTTGCTCGACTGTTTTCCTACAATATGGCTTACTTACGCATGGTGACTATCGACCAATGCTGCGCAAGACCTTTCAAACAGTGAGTCGACTTTCTTGAAATCCGGGCCCGATATTGAATTGACATCAAAGCCGGCCTCGGGCCCCAGTCCAAGCCCAGCAAACACAATTCATCTTCGCCTTTTGGCAACGTCTGACCTGCACGCGCATCTTCTGCCCTATGACTACTACGTCGGCGCGGCGACGGACCGGCTTGGGTTTGCGCGCACCGCCAGTCTGATCCAGGCGGCACGGGCCGAGGCAAGAAACTGCCTGCTGTTTGACAATGGCGACTTTCTGCAGGGCAGCGCCTTGGGTGATTGCTTTGCCCGCATCGACAAACTCCCGATCAACGGGTGCCATCCGGTGCTGGCTGCGATGAATGCTTTGCACTATGACGCTGGCACTCTGGGGAATCACGAATTCAACTACGGCCTTGATTTCCTGACGCAATCGCTTGCCGGTGCTGATTTCCCGATCGTGTCGGCGAATGTGCAGCAGACAACCGGGCAAATGCCGGGTCAGCCGCTGGTCCCGCCCTACACGATCTTGTCGCGAACCGTTGTGGATGATGACAACAAGGCCCATCCGATCAGGATCGGCGTGATCGGGTTCACGCCACCACAGATCATGACCTGGGATCATCGACATCTGAATGGAAAACTGTCCACCCGCCAAATTGTTGAAGCAGCGCTCGACATCGTGCCGCAGATGCAGCGTGACGGTGCCGATCTGATCGTTGCCTTGTCACATTCGGGTATCGGTGCTGCCCAGGCAAGCGAAGGGATGGAAAACGCCTCAACGGCGCTTGCAGGGGTCAACGGCATCGACGCCGTCATCACCGGCCATTCGCATCTTGTCTTTCCGTCAGATGACTTTGCACCCAGTACCGAAATTGATCCCGTTCTGGGAACTCTTTGCAGAAAACCCGCCGTCATGCCCGGCCTTTACGGATCGCACCTTGGGGTGATCGATCTATATCTGTCGCGCAAAGCCGAGAGCTACCAGGTGATACGGCATCGGTCAGAAGCGCGGCCGATCTGGCAACGCCAGACCCCCGGCACTGGAACGGCGCTGGTGACAAGTCATCCAGACGTGCTGAAGACCGCTGACGCGGCCCATCGCGAAACCCTGGCCTGGACGACGCAAACTGTCGGGTCCACCGAAGTTCCGCTGCACAGCTATTTCTCGCTGCTGATGGAGGCCCCGGCCCTGCAACTTGTGGCAGCGGCACAGGCGCAGTTTGTCACGCGGGCGCTTGCGTCCACCGATTTGGCAAATGTGACGGTCTTAAGTTCGGTCGCCCCGTTCAAGGCCGGGGGCCGCAGCGGCCCCGAAAACTATACCGACGTGCCAGTCGGTGACGTTTTGCTGCGCCACGCGGTTGATCTTTACGCCCTTCCCAATACCAGTGCGGCGGTTCGTCTGACCGGGGCCGAAATTGCAGACTGGCTGGAATATGCAGTCGGGATATTTCATCAGATTGCCCAAGACAGCGTGGACGCCGACCTGATCAATCCGGCTTTTCCAAGCTTCAATTTTGATATGATATTCGGTCTGAGCTTTCAGATCGATCTTAGTAAGCCCGCACGATTTGACCAACGCGGCACCCTGATCAACTCAGAAAGTCATCGCATCCTGGATCTCTCCTTCCAAGGTCAGGCCTTTGATCCGGGAATGGAGTTCATTGTTGCCTCCAACAGCTACCGTATCTCCGCGAATGCAGGTGGTTTGTTCCCAGCCGACGGCAGAGTGATTTTTGAATCGACCAAGACCAATCTTGACGCGGTCATGGCGTATCTTGCCGCCGCGCCGCACCGTGCCCCTGCTGTGCCGCCGGGTCGTCGTTTCGCAAGCCAGCGCGGTACCACAGTCACCTTTGAAACGTCACCCAAAGCCGTTGACCACATGTCCGAACTTGCTGGGCTGAACATCGAAGCCATCGGCCTCGCAAAATCAGGCTTCCTGCGCTTACGCCTGTATCTTTGATAGGCTATCAGGGCTGCAGCAAAAGGGGAGTAGCCCGTGTTCGACGCCGTGATTTTTGATCTGGATGGCACTTTGATTGACACCGAAAGACTGGCGATGGAGGCAACCATTGCCACATTTTCCGAAATGGGATTTGCGGTTGATCTGGCTTTTCTGCACCAACTGGTCGGCAAAGACCTGCCCACCGGTGACTTGCTTATTGCGGCACAGTATCCGGCCCTTGATCTGGAAGAAATGAACCGCCGGGTGACCACCCGAATGCACCGGGATTTGCAGTCAGGCATGCCATTGAAACCCGGTGTTCGGGATCTGCTGGCTCAAATCCGTCAGCCTCGGGCTATTGTCACGTCCTCCAGCCGCAACAGGGCTATCGAGAAAATCGCCCAGGCCGGGTTAACGTCAGAATTTGGTCATCTGGTCACGCTTGACGATGTGTCGCGTGCCAAACCGGCGCCAGAGCCGTATCTTCTTGCCGCAAGGTTGCTCGGTGTGGCCCCGGCCCGCTGCGTTGTCTTCGAGGATAGCGAGGTAGGGGCAGAAGCCGCACATACCGCTGGCATGAAGGTGGTTCAGGTGCCCGACCTCGTGCCATCGCAGGGCCGCTTTGCCCATCATCTGGCGGTTGATCTGCTGAGTGGTGCCCGTGCGGCCGGCCTGATCTAAAGCGCGATCACCTGCCTTGCGTCTAACAAAAACGGTGCCACGATGCCGCATGTATCTGCCATCGGTAACAATGTTTCCGGCACATCCAGCCCGATCACGGTTTTCATGAACTCTGCGCGCTTTGCACAGCGCGCCGCAACGGCCGGGTACTGCGCCGCCACATCGGCGCGCAGTCCTGTATCCGCGATCACATAACCATCTTCCATGCGCGTTGATCCCCAAACGGCGTGCCCCGGGATCACATCACATTGCATTGCCATGCCCGACGCTAGCGGCTCAACCGACCCCTCATAAATCGGCGATGACATCCATTCATCCAGCCCGATCAAATGACCGGGGTTCAGATAGACGCCAAATGTCTCAAACGGCAGCGCCGCGCGCATCCGCGCCCAAACCTCGCCCCCGGGTACACCAGGTCGCATCAGGGAAAACCATTCTGACAGCGCCGCAACATAAGGCCCGGCAAACGCCTCCAGATATTCGCGCGCCTCAACAGGCAAGTCGGCCGCAGACCGCACAAGCCAACCCGCACGGCAGATGTTCGATCCCCAATGACAGATGTTGAAACCAATCTGCTGGCCCAGCTGCAACACTTCACCAGTCGGGCCAGACAGCCCCTGCGACGCCCGCCCGCCCGTCGCAAAGGTCGAATGGCACCCGAATGGCAAGCCGCCAACGCCAGCACTCTGATAGGCCTCAAAATCCGTCATGCCCACCCGAAACGAAAACACCATCTGCCGTAATGCCCGCGCCGCCATATGGTTCGCGAATTCTAACCGCGCTATTTCGGCAGCATCGACCCGCGCCCGCAGGCCATGCCCCGGATGCATCAGCACATCGGTCGCGTTTTCCACCCGGTCTGCAATCCGCCGCAAGGGATCGGCCAGAAACACCGGAATATCCAGCGCCGTTGCCGGATCGTCCATTTCACCTGCCTCAAACCATTTCCAGCCGATTGTCGCCAACACGCACCCCGCTGGAACAGCGTCCGCCAACCAGTCCGCCAACCGCCGCCCGTCACGCGGCTGCGATGGCAAAGACAGACTGGCGCAATGCCCAGTGCGAATATCCCCCGCCGCCACCAAGGGGGAAATCCCGGTGTAGGGCAGGCATTCATTACCCGCCAAAAGCAGCGCATCGCCCGGCGTCACAATCAACACCGCTTCTTCGAACCGTGGGTCAAACCCGGTCAGCCACTGCAAATTCGCCGCATGTTCGCGGTCGCCATAGACAACGGCTGCCTCAAACCCCCGCGCGGCAATCGCCCGCCGAAACCCCGCCAACCGCCCCCGCAACTCCACCAAGGTCAACGCAGGCGGCTGGTCCGGCGCACCAAAATCGGGCCAGTCTAAATGGATCAAACGCGTGGCCATTGCACCCTCCGGCTCCCATGCCTCAAAGGTTACACGATCCCCCGCCACCACACTTGCGCATTCGCGACACCACGATTATATCGAGCGTCGAGAGGTTGGCGCGGGCAGGTGCCTCGCCAACCCGGTCAGGTCCGGAAGGAAGCAGCCGCAACGAGACCCACTTGGGTCGTGTTCAGCCTCTCACCTTAAATGCTAAGGACTAGTGCCGATGGATGGAAAATCGAGCCTTTGGCCCAAGCATTGACAGACCCCCAGACGCAAAATGCTATCTTAGGCTGGTCAGCGTTCTTCGCCGATCAACTGACGCCAGACGACGCCGCCTTTGTGCCCATGCGCGTGGCCACCGTTCATAGGTCCCGCCTGACCGCCAACCACGGCACCGATACCATTCGCCTCAACCTGCCCGTCCACGCCAAAACCACCGATTTTGCGGTGGGCGATTGGGTGCTGGCCGACGCGCAAACCCATGTCCTGCACCGCCGCCTTGACCCCCAAACCCTGTTGGGGCGCAAGGTAGAGGGCAGCCATGCCCCGCAGCTGATTGCCGCCAATGTCGATACCCTGTTCATCGTTACCTCCTGCAACGCCGATTTCAACCCGGCGCGGCTGGAGCGGTATCTGGCTCTTGTGAATGAGGCGGGCATTGACCCGGTGATCGTGCTGACCAAGGCTGATACCGTGGCCGACGCCGCAGATTACATCGCGCAAGCGCAGGCCCTTCAACGCGGTCTTATCGCCGTGACGCTGAACGCCAAATCGCCCGACGCGGTGCAAGCTCTCGCGCCATGGTGCTTGCCGGGACATACGGTTGCCCTCATCGGGTCGTCCGGCGTTGGTAAATCCACCCTGCTGAATACCCTCGTCGGCCCGGATCAAGATGCGCCGCAAGCCACAGGCGGCATTCGCGAAACCGATGCCAAGGGCCGCCACACCACCACCTCTCGGTCCTTGCACGCCATCCCCGGTGGCGCTTGGGTGATAGATACACCCGGTATGCGGTCGCTGCATGTGTCAGACCTCGCATCCGGTATCGACAGCCTTTTCGCCGAGATCACCGAACTGGCCCCCCAGTGCCGTTTTCGCGACTGCACCCACCGCCACGAACCCGGCTGTGCCGTGCAAGCCGCCATCAAGGCCGGCACGCTCGACGCCAACCGCCTTGATCGCTGGCGCAAGTTGCTGGATGAAAACCGCATCAACACGCCCGTGCAAACCGGGGCGCGCGGCAATAAATCCGTCTCCACTTGGGCCAAGCGGCGTTAGGGCCGCGTCCAACCCACGGGCGGGGCGCGCGCGTCCCGTGGCCTTGGGCCACAGGCAAAAAGATTAGGCGCTTCGACTGCGCCCGCTATCTGCTAGACGCCCCCACCACCCCGGCCTAATCTGCAGCTTCCGAATCCCGCGTGAGGTTCCATGTCTGACACCCCCGCCTACCAGGTCTTGGCCCGGAAATACCGGCCAGAAACCTTTGCCGATCTGGTCGGCCAAGAGGCGATGGTGCGCACCCTGAAAAACGCCTTCGCGGCCGACCGCATCGCGCATGCTTTCATCATGACCGGCATTCGGGGAACGGGCAAAACCACCACGGCCCGGATCATAGCCAAAGGGCTGAACTGCGTAGGCCCAGATGGCACCGGCGGCCCAACCACCGAACCCTGCGGCAAGTGTGACCCCTGCCGCGCGATCAGCGATGGCCGTCACGTTGACGTGCTGGAAATGGACGCCGCATCCCGCACCGGCGTCGGCGACATCCGCGAAATCATCGAATCTGTGCATTACCGCGCCGCATCTGCCCGCTACAAAATCTATATCATCGACGAAGTGCATATGCTGTCGACATCGGCCTTCAACGCGCTTCTCAAGACACTCGAAGAACCGCCCGCCCATGTGAAATTCATTTTCGCCACCACGGAAATTCGCAAGGTCCCGGTGACGGTGCTTTCCCGCTGCCAAAGGTTCGATCTGAAACGCATCGAGCCGGAAGTGATGATGGCCCTGCTGCAAAAAATAGCCATCTCTGAAGGCGCTGCAATCAGCGAAGGCGCGATGGCCCTGATCACCCGCGCTGCCGAAGGATCGGCCCGCGACGCGACGTCGCTGCTGGATCAATCCATCTCCCACGGCGCGGGGGAAACCACCGCCGATCAGGTCCGCGCCATGCTAGGCCTCGCCGACCGGGGCCGCGTGCTGGATCTGTTCGATCTGATCATGCAGGGCGATGCGGCTGGCGCGCTATCGGAACTCTCATCCCAATATGCCGACGGTGCCGATCCGATGGCAGTGCTGCGCGATCTGGCCGAAATCACCCATTGGATTTCCGTCATCAAGATCACGCCCGAAACTGCCGAAGACCCGACCACCCCGCCAGATGAACGCGCACGCGGCCTTGATATGGCCAGCCGCTTGGCCATGCGGATGCTTAGCCGCATGTGGCAAATGCTGCTGAAATCGCTGGAAGAGGTGGCGCTTGCCCCGAACGCCATGATGGCGGCTGAGATGGCCGTGATCCGGCTGACCCATGTGGCCGACCTGCCCGATCCCGAAACCCTGATCAAACGCCTGCAAAGCCAAGCCCAGCCCGCAACGCCCACTGGGAGCGGCTCGAGCGGCATGTCGCCCAACCCGGCCCCACACATGATGGCTCCCGCGCGCGCACCTGCCAATGCACCGGCAATGTCGGGTGCGGTTCAGGCCGTCGCCTTGGCAGCTTACGCGCTCAACACCTACATAACGTTTGACCAAGTCGTCGCCCTGATCCGCGAAAAACGCGATGTGCAATTGCTGGTCGAAGTGGAAACCACCCTTCGCCTCGCCCGCTTTTCCCCCGGCCGCATCGAATTTCAACCCACCTCCACCGCCGCCCCCGACCTCGCCTCACGCCTGTCCGGGCGGCTTGCGGGCTGGACAGGCGCCCGCTGGGCGGTGACGGTCGTCAACGAAGGCGGTGCGCCTACGATAGCCGAGACGCGCGACAAAGACCGCATCGCCGCCGAGGATGAGGCTGCCACAATCCCCATGGTCCAAGCCGTGCTTGCCGCCTTCCCGGGCGCGAAGATCATCGAGATTCGCACCCCGCAAGCGATGGAGGCTTTGGCCGCCCTTGAAGCCCTGCCCGCGATGGATGACGATTTTGATCCCTTTGAAGATGACTGAAAGGACGACACTATGCTGAAAGGTTTGGGCGGGCTTGGCGATATGGCGGCCATGATGAAGGCCGCACAAGATTTGCAGGGTAAGATGGCCAGTCTGCAAGACGACATGGCCCGCATCGTCGTCATCGGCGAATCCGGTGGCGGTCTGGTCCGCGCCCGCGCCACCGCGAAGGGCGATCTGACGGGGCTTGATATTGACCCATCAATCTTTGTGGCCTCAGAAAAAGAGATCGTCGAAGACCTGATCCTTGCCGCCATCAAGGATGCGCAGGCAAAGGCAGCCGCACGCCACCAACAGGAAATGGCCAAACTGACCGAAGGCCTTGGCCTGCCAGCGGGCATGAAACTGCCGTTCTGATGCGCAACGCCCCGCCCGACATCGAAACCCTGATCGACCTGATGGCGCGGCTTCCCGGCCTTGGCCCCCGTTCTGCGCGGCGGGCGGTGTTGATGCTGCTCAAACGCCGCGATGCCGTGATGGGTCCGCTGGCAGCGGTGATGGCCGACGTGGCCGCCAATGCCCGTGATTGCACCCGCTGCGGCAATATCGGGTCCTCCGACCTGTGCGAGATTTGCGCCGACGATCGCCGCGCCAATGGCGAGATTTGCGTGGTCGAAGATGTGGCCGATCTATGGGCGATGGAACGCGGGCAGGCTTTCAAAGGCCGCTACCATGTTCTGGGCGGCACGCTGTCACCGCTGGATGCCATCGGCCCCGAAGAATTGCGCATCCCCAAACTGCTGCACCGGATGCGCGATGAAGCGGTGGCCGAAGTCATCCTTGCCCTGAATGCCACCGTCGATGGACAAACCACGGCGCATTATATTGCCGATGTGTTGTCAGGGTTCGAAGTTTCGATCACCTCGCTGGCCCAAGGGGTGCCGATTGGCGGCGAGCTGGACTATCTGGATGACGGCACGATTGGCGCGGCCTTGAAGGCACGAAAGCGGTTTTAAGCGACCGAAGCGATGGCACTCTTGCCCAAAATGGAAAGGCCCCGATCAAACGACCGGGGCCTTCTAATGACACGCAAGCCGGGGCGATCAGCGCTTGGCTTTGCCGTTGTCTTCTTCCTCATCGTCCTCATCATCGTCATCGTCTTCAGGCAGATTGAAAAAGCTTTCTGCATCGGAATAGTCAGCCGGGCTTTCTTCTTTGGTGGGCTTGGCGAATTGTGAAAGCGCCTCCAGACCAGACGGGGTTTTCGCATCCGTGCTCATGCCCAGTGATTGCTCGGTTGACACCAACTTGCGGCGTTCATCATCCGACATCACGGTGCCATCAGCGGCCTTTTTGCGGGCAGCGACCTGCACGGCGGCGTCCAGTTCCGACTGGCGGCATAGCCCCAACGCCACCGGATCAATCGGCTGGATGTTGTTGATGTTCCAGTGGCTGCGTTCGCGGATGGTCAGAATGGTGGGCTTGGTGGTGCCGACCAGCTTGCCAACCTGACCATCTGTCAATTCGGGGTGAAATTTCACAAGCCACAAAATTGCCGCCGGGCGATCCTGTCTCTTGGACAAAGGCGTATAGCGCGGACCACGGCGCTTTTCCTCGCCCACCGCAGAGGCGATGAATTTCAGTTTCAGGTGATAGGCCGGGTCTTTCTGACCGCGTTCGATTTCCACCGCATCCAACTGGTTGTTGGCCACCGGATCAAAACCTTTGACCCCGGTGGCAACGTCACCATCCGCGATGCCCTGAATTTCCAGCTCGTGCATACCGCAGAAATCCGCAACCTGCTTGAAGGTAAGCGTCGTATTGTCAACCAGCCAGACGGCGGTGGCCTTGGCCATAAGCGGCTTGTTCATCGTTTCGTCCTCTGGTTCGCCGGTGCCACAAATCAGGCTGGGGCTTGGGCCTTTACAAATCTCTCTTGGGCCGGGAAAACGGCTGCAAGGCCTATACTTGCGTCTTCTCGGTTTCGGGAAGTTGCGGGGTGTATAGTCGCGTTTCCGGACAGAGGAAAGAGAAAATGCGTTTGCTGATTGCGGTGGTTCTTGTTCTGATTGGTGCGCCCGTCTGGGCCGAAGGCGAACGCGCCGGCGACTTTGATTACTATGTGATGTCGCTGTCGTGGTCCCCCAATTGGTGCGATCAGACCGGCGATGCGCGCGGCGATCCGCAATGCGATGCCGGTCGCGGCTTCAGCTTTACCCTGCACGGACTTTGGCCGCAGTTTGAAGACGGCTATCCTGCCTATTGCCGCACTGGTGCGCGCGACCCGTCCCGTGCGGATACCGCTGCGATGGCCGATATCATGGGCGGCGCGGGCCTTGCGTTCTACGAATGGAAAAAGCATGGGCGGTGTTCGGGGTTGTTGGCCCGCGACTACTTTGGCCTGTCACGTCGCGCCTACAACAAGATTGCGATACCAAAGGTGTTCAAAGACCTGAACCGCGATGTGGAATTGCCCGCCTCTGTGGTCGAAGATGCGTTCATTGAGGCAAATCCACGACTGTCGCGGGATCAGGTGACAGTGACCTGCGACCGAGGGATGATCGAGGAAGTTCGGATCTGCCTGACCAAAGAGCTGCTGCCGCGCAGGTGCGGCGCCGATGTGTTGCGCGACTGCTCATTGCCCGATGCAGGGATGGGGGCCGTACGCTAGCTGACCTTCAGCACGATCTTGCCAATATGTCCCGAGCTTTCAATCCGCCAATGTGCGGCGGCGGCTTGTTCAAGGGCAAACTCGCTGTCTATCACCGGGCTCAGTGCACCTTTCTGGATCATCGGCCAGACATGGGTTTCCAACGCCTCAGCGTAGCGGGCTTTCGCAAGGTCTGTTTGCGGGCGCAGGGTCGATCCGGTGATGGTCAGGCGGCGCATCATCACTTCGGCGAAGTTCAACTCCACCTTTGGCCCGGTCAGAAACGCGATCTGCACAAGCCGGCCATCATCAGCCAAGGCTTTGACATTGCGCGGCAAATAGCTGCCACCGACCATATCGAGGATCAGGTTGGCACCGCCTTCCGCCTTCATCACCTCGACGAATTCCTCGTCATGGTAATTCATCGCCCGTTCCGCCCCCAAGGCCAGACACGCCGCCACCTTTTCAGCACTTCCTGCCGTGGTAAAAACCCGCGCGCCAAGCGCTTTGGCGATCTGAATCGCCGTTGTGCCAATGCCGGAAGACCCGCCATGCACCAAGAACCGCTCCCCCGCCTTCAGCCCCCCGCGCATCACCACATTCGACCAGACGGTAAAGCAGGTTTCCGGCAAACAGGCGGCATCGCGCAGCGTCATCCCCATCGGCACAGGCAAGGCATGCGCCTCATGCGTCAGCGCGTATTCGGCGTACCCCCCCCCTGGCAACAAGGCGCAGACGGCATCGCCGATGTTCCAGCGGACCACACCGGGACCGACGGCTGCCACATGGCCGGAACATTCAAGCCCCGGCAAGGGCGATGCTGACGCAGGCGGCGCATAGGCCCCTGCCCGTTGCAGCGCATCCGGGCGGTTGACGCCAGCATAGGCGATCTTGATCAGGATTTGACCATGGCCCGGCACCGGAACAGGCACCGATACTGGTTGCAGAACATCGGGCGCACCCGGTGTCTGAATGGCGATCGCTAACATTTCGTGGGGCAGGCTCATGCGTTTGGTCCTTAGCGCTGAAAGCGGTCCATGAAAGAGCCGGGCAAATCGGTGGGCATCGTAGGGGCCTTGATCTTGTCAAACCAGTGCCCCGGGCCATTGGCAAAAGCCTTGGCCAGCGGGCTATCACGGACCTTGGATTTCAGCTTTTCGATCTGCATGACGTTTTCAATCCGGCGATCCAGAAATTCCCATGTGGCTTGGTAATCTGTGCTGTCGTCGCCCAACCAGAACAGCACAGTTGACGCGTAAACCGCTGATAAGGTTGCGCGTTTGGTGTACCAGTTGAGGTCGGTGGACGTGTCGCCCAAGGCGTTCCAGATGGCATCGGCGGTGCCCCAGATGGCGCGCGCACCGTCCGCCGCGTGCTGTGGCAACGCAAACAAGGTCGTCCCCCGGCGCACAGCCTCTTTATCACTCGCCGCTTCCAGACGCAGGCGCACCGCACGGGCGACCTTTTCGCTGTAGCGCAGGCCTGAGTGGTTTTCGGCGGCAAAGCGTTCCCGCATCAACCCGTCACCCCGATAGTGATAGGCCAACGCCAGATCCACCGCCCCGCGCGGAAACAGCGCCGTCACCAGACCGGGGGCCACGCCCGAATCGGCTGTAGCCGCCGCTAAAGTGGCCGCAGACCAGCCATCAAACGCCACATGCGCCAGTGCGGCACCCAGAACTGCGTCTTTCGCAGCGTCCATGCTGTTGTTTTGGTCCATAAAACCCTCCGTTCGGCCATCTGTAGACACCGGGCCATTGCTTTGTTATAGCGCGCAGGCCTGCACATCAAAGTGCAACTTTAACCTAGGAAGGTGGTGACAACCACATGCAGGTCAGCGTCCGCGACAATAACGTCGAGCAAGCCCTTCGGGCTCTCAAGAAAAAGCTCCAGCGCGAAGGCGTTTTTCGGGAAATGAAGCTCAAGCAACATTTCGAAAAGCCCTCCGTTAAAAAAGCACGCGAGCAAGCAGAAGCCATTCGGCGTTCGCGCAAGCTAGCGCGCAAGAAGCTTCAACGCGAAGGCGGAATGTAAGACGTTTCGTGAATTCTGGAGGAGCGATCCTCAACCCGATCAACCCCCGACCGCCAAGGCCGGGGGTTTTTCATTGCAAAAGGCGCGCGGCGGATGCCACGCGCCTTTTTTTCAGGTTCAGATTACTTGATCAGCTGGCGACCTCAGCACCGTCCTGACGGGTGATGGCAACCACTGCCGGGCGTGGCAGGTTGGCGCCCTTGAAGTCTGGCCAGCGTGTCGTTGCCACCTCCAATGTTTCGCTGTCTTCGGCCGGGTGCTGTACTGACACGAACAGGGTGGAACCATCCGGGGTGAAACACGGCCCCGTCGCTTCGGCCCCCATCGGGCAGGTGAACAGCAGTTTCGGCAATCCGCGTGCCGGGCCTTCGGTATCGACGCCGTAGATGCCGTCGGGGATGTCGAAATCGTTGGCCCCGTCGGTGGCCACGAACATCCGGCCTTTGGGATCGAAGGTCAGATTGTCAGGTGTCACAAACCAGCCGTTTTCCGTGGTGGCTGGGTGGAAGGTGGAACCTGTAGCCGGGTCTTTCGGATTACCGGCCAGAACGAACAGATCCCAGGTATAGCTGTCAGCGGTGTGGTCAGCATCTGCCCCAACACCGCCCGGTGGGATCATCTCGACAATATGACCCCAGAAGTTTTCCGGCCTTGTATTGACCGGGTTCAGCTTGTCGGCTGAAATCTTCTTGTTCTTAGTCATGATGGCATAAACGCGCCCTGTTACCGGGTTGGTTTCCATGTCTTCGGGGCGATCCATCGGGGTGGCCCCCAAAGCATCGGCGGCCAGACGGGTTTTCAAAAGCACGTCGGCCTGGGTGGCAAAGCCGTTTTCCGCCGTCAGCGGACCGTTGCCCTGCACCATAGGCAACCAGTTCATCGTACCATCATCGTTGTAAACGGCCACCGACAGCGTACCCGCATCCAGCAAGTCCTTGCCAGACGCCGGGTTAGCCGGGTCATACTTTCCATCGGAAACAAAGCGGTAAACATACTCAAAATAGTCGTCGTCGCCCATGTAGACGACAACGCGGCCATCCTTGTTCAGCACCGTGGTGGCAGCTTCATGTGCCATGCGACCCAAGGCTGTGCGTTTGACCGGGATCGATGTCGGCTCATAGGGGTCGATTTCTACCACCCAGTCAAAACGGTTTGGCTCGTTCGGCTCTTTGCTGATGTCAAAGCGTGCGTCGTATTTGGCCCGGGCGTAGTAGTCAGAGCCGTCATAACCATAGCGTTCCAGCACATTGGCGAACGGGCTGGTTGCGATGTCGCCTCCAAACGTATCCGATGCGCCTTCTTCACACGTCAGCACGGTGCCCCATGGCGTGACGCCGCCGCCGCAGTTGTAATTGGTTCCGCGTACGCTGCGGCCCTCAGGATCGTAGGATGTCTTCATCCAGTCATGGCCCGCAACCGGGCCGGAAATGGCAAATTCGGTTTCCAGCGTGAATCGGCGGTTCATCGGGCTGTCTTGCACAACGGCCCAGATGCCATCCACCCGTTTGATTTCAACGATCGAATGGCCGATGGCCATGTTGCAAAGCGCCACCTGCTCGGCAGTCATGTTCACCGAGTCGTCTTCGGTCATGCCGGGGAACATCACATTGTTCGACACATACTCGTTGTTGACGCACAGCAACCCGTGGTCCGAGGTCTGCGAGCCGCGCGGCAGCGGCATGTAGGCGATGAAGTCGCAGTTGTATCCAAAACGATTGGCCTGCGCCGCTGCATCCATTGTGGACACATCAATTGCGGCGTCGCCTGCTTTCATCGGATCACCCCAACCGACCACGACCCGGGCATCATAGCCGTCGGCCACGCGGTGCATGTCGTCAAACACGCGGGCAAGTTCCGTGAACTGCAGGCTGGATTGCGCATCTTGTGCATGTGCCGCGCCCGAAAACAATGACCCCACAAAACCTGATGCTGCAACAGCGCCCATCGTGGCACCTGTGCCCAAAAGGAAACCCCGGCGCGACACGCGCTGGGCAATGACATGGCGGATATCTGGCTGTGCTTGCGTCGAGTCGCGCATCGGCTTGCTCCCTTTGATTTAGATGTCTCAATGGCGTAGCAGTGCGACGTAAAGGTTGATTGACAAAGATGTTAAGAATTTCTGTTTGCGTGTTTGCGCCTCGATCGCGGGATCGTCAAACTCAGGTTAAAGGATTGTTTTTGCCCGTTTTTCATCAGGAACAATGCCCACTTCTAACGGGCCGGGCTTAGGATTTTGTCCGAAACAACCATGCGCCAAGGGGGGCTGCGAAGGCAGCACCGACAATCTGGGCAAGAACAAAACCGGGCAGATCAATAGGGCGGATGCCAGCAAATGTATCGGTCAAGCTGCGTGCAAGCGCCACGGCAGGGTTGGCAAAGCTGGTTGAGGCAGTGAACCAATAGGCGGCAGCGATATAGGCCGCGACTGTGACGGCAACGTTGGCGCGGGCATTGATGGCCCCCAGAATAGCAAGGACAAGGCCGAAAGTGGCGATTCCTTCGGCCAGCCACTGTGCAGGCCCTGTGCGGATGGTAGAAGAAAGCTGCAAGATGGGAAGATCAAACATCGCATGGGCGGCCCAGGTACCAATGATGCCGCCTGCGCATTGGGCGGCGATGTAGGCCAGGCCAAGCGCCGGGGCCAGATCGCGCCGCCAGACCATGACCAGCGTCACGACCGGGTTGAAATGTGCGCCCGACACCGGCCCGAAGGTGGTGATCAGCATGATCAATGCAGCCCCGGTGGCGATGGTGCTGGCCAGCAGGGCAAGGGCTGTGTCACCCGTCAGACGGTCGGCCATTATGCCCGATCCGACAACCGCAGCAACAAGCAAGGCCGTGCCAAGCGCCTCGGCGGTCAGACAGCGCGCAAGGGTCATGCCGTATCTTTACCGATGTCGGTCAGCCGCGCCTGCAGCGTCATCGCGTCAAGCGTGGCCATCGGCAGGGCAACAAACGCACCTATGCGACGGGTCAGTGCGCGGTAAGTCTCAGCAAAGGCAATGGCTTTTTCGGCATCAGACCCTTCAACCGCTGCGGGATCTGGCAGACCCCAATGGGCCGATACTGGTTGCCCGGGCCAATAGGGGCATTCCTCGGCCGCCGCGTTGTCACAGACCGTGAACACGAAATCGAGCTTTGGCGCATCAGGCCCGGCAAATTCGTCCCAGCTTTTGGATCGGGCAAAGGCGGTATCAATGCCTTCGCGCTGAAGCAGGTTGATTGCAAGGGGATTTGGTTCGCCTCGGGCGCGCGATCCGGCAGAATAGCCCGTGAAACGGCCTTGACCAAGGTGGTTCATCACCGCTTCAGCAAGAATGGGCCTCGCTGAATTTCCAGTGCACAAAAAAGCAAGTTGAGGGGTGGTGGGCATGATCTCGCCCCGCGGTTTGCCCCGCAATATGCCGGTCTCGCTACAGTTTTTCGACAGGAGCAGCTAAACCGCCAGTGCCGTAGTCTTCACCACCGTCCGCAATGCAAACGACGTCTGCATCTGCCGTACGCCAGGAAGGCGCGACAGGAACCGCCGATGTATGCGGGCGAAATCCTCGGTATCTTCGGCCATGATCTTGATCAGGTAGTCCGCAGTTCCGGCCATCAGATGACATTCCAAGATATCGGGCACCTTTGCAACCTCGCGCTCAAAGGCATCCAGCAGGTCATCGGCCTGGCCTTGCAAGGTAATCTCGACGAAAACCGTGGTCGGGCGACCCAGTTTGCGGGTATCGAGCAGCGCCACATAGCCGGCAATAAACCCGTCCTCTTCCAACCGTTGCACGCGGCGGTGGCATGCGGAAGGTGACAGATTCACTTGCTCGGACAACTCGGCATTTGTGATGCGGCCATCCTTCTGCAAGACGGTCAGAATCCGGCGGTCTGTTGCGTCAATATCTGTGGGCATGGTGATTTCTTCGAAGAATATGAAACGAATTCGAAGATCATACCAAATTTTTTACAAAACGTCTGATAAATTTCAAAATATCTGCAAGCAAGATGCGCGACCCTTCTGCGCAAGGATGTGTCGTCCATCAGGGAGAGAGCAAATGAAAATCGGTTGCCCCAAAGAAATCAAACCACAGGAATTTCGTGTCGGCATGACACCCAACGCGGCGCGCGAAGCGGTCGGCCACGGCCATACAGTGCTGATCGAAACCAACGCCGGGGTCGGATCGGGCTTTGCCGATTCCGATTACATCGCTGCAGGGGCTAAGATCATCGGTACCGCCGACGATGTGTTTGCCCAAGCCGACATGATCGTGAAAGTGAAAGAGCCCCAGGCGGTTGAGCGCGCCCGTCTGCGCAAAGGTCAGGTGTTGTTTACCTATCTGCATCTGGCCCCCGATGCGGCCCAGACGGCAGATTTGCTGAAATCCGGCGTAACGGCAATCGCATATGAGACGGTAACAGATGATCGCGGCGGGCTGCCCCTGTTGGCCCCAATGTCCGAAGTGGCCGGTCGTCTGGCCCCACAGGTAGGCGCCTGGACGCTGCAAAAGGCCAATGGCGGGCGCGGTGTCTTGATGGGCGGCGTGCCGGGCGTTCTGCCCGCGCGCGTACTGGTTATTGGCGGTGGCGTTGTGGGCACCCATGCGGCCAAGATCGCGGCAGGAATGGGGGCGGATGTAACTGTACTTGACCGGTCCGTGAACCGGCTGCGCTATCTCGATGACGTGTTTGGCGGCGTGTTCAAATGCGGCTACGCCGATGCGGGCACCACGATTGAGCTGGCACGTGCGGCCGACATGATCATCGGTGCGGTGCTGATCCCCGGGGCAGCGGCGCCCAAGCTGATTTCGCGTGCGCAGTTGTCCGAACTGAAGCCGGGTGCAGCACTGGTCGATGTGGCGATTGATCAGGGCGGCTGTTTCGAGACATCCCGCGCCACCACCCACCAGGACCCGATCTACGATGTAGACGGTATCATGCACTACTGTGTCGCCAACATGCCGGGTGCCGTTGCGCGCACTTCAACTCTGGCGCTTGGCAATGCGACGATGCCCTTCATGTTGGCCCTTGCCGACAAGGGTTGGAAAAAGGCCTGCGCCGATGACAAACATCTGCTGGCGGGGTTGAACACACATGCGGGGCATCTGACCTATGCCGCGGTGGGTGTGGCGCTGGGCCTGCCGGTGGTGGACGCGAAAGCCGCTCTCGCAATTTGACACGAAAAAGGCCCGTCCGGAAGCGGGCCTTTTTCTGTTTGCGCTACCTCGCTACTTCCGCAGCGAATCGCGGATCTGGGTCAGCAGTTCTTCGGCCGTCGGGCCGGCAGGTGCTGCTGCCGGAGCAGGGCCTTTCAACTTGTTCACGGCCTTCACCAGCATGAACACCACGAAGGCGATGATCAGAAAGTTGATGATGGCGGTTATGAATGCACCATATGCAAACACAGCCGCACCAGACTCTTTTGCCGCGGCAAAGGACGCAGGGTTGGTGCCGGACAGATCAAGAAACATGTCCGAAAAGTTTACGCCGCCAAGGATCAGACCGATGATCGGGTTGATCAGATCGCCGACAAGGCTGCTTACAATTGCGGTGAACGCCGCACCGATGATGATACCAACCGCCAGGTCCATAACGTTGCCCTTGGCGATGAAGTCCTTGAACTCTTTCAACATATTACGGTTCCCTACCATTTTTGGCCCAAGCTGGGCGATACAGTCCTGCGTCTGCGCACAGGCACAGCGCGCATATTGCACAGTCATTAACCTTTTTTCACGGGAATAAATCCCTAGCTTCCCCCTAAAGGCATTTTGAGTGACATCAAGGACGCATCATGAAAAACCTGACTGACTTTCCGATCACCACCCGCTGGGCACCCCGCAATTCTGCCGCCATCCAGCTTTATTCGTTGCCAACCCCCAATGGTCAGAAGGTCTCCATCGCGCTAGAAGAAATGGGGCTTGCTTATGACGCGCATCTGGTCGATTTCGCCACCAATGACCAGATGAGCCCGGCCTTTCTTTCGCTGAACCCAAACAACAAGATCCCCGCAATCATCGATCCCGTTGGTCCAGGCGGCGTGCCGCTGGCTTTGTTCGAATCCGGCGCGATCCTGATCTATCTGGCTGAAAAATCCGGCAAGCTGCTGCCCGATGCCAGCCGATACGAGGTTCTGCAATGGCTGATGTTCCAGATGGGGGGTCTCGGGCCGATGTTTGGCCAACTGGGCTTTTTCCACACCTTTGCGGGCAAGGACATCGAAGACCCGCGCCCGAAGGAGCGTTACCGCGCCGAAGTGGAGCGGTTGTTGAAAGTGCTTGATACAGCGTTGGATGGCAAAGACTGGATCGCGGGCGACTACACAATTGCCGATATTTCTATCGCCCCATGGCTTGGTACCTTGCGCGATTTTTACAAGGCCACAGATCTGGTCGGCTGGACCGATCTGAAAAATGTGCCCGCTTATCTGGATCGGTTTCTGGCACGGCCTGCCGTGCAAAAGGGCCGGTCGATCCCTGCACGCGGCTGACGCTTCATCTGTTCTGAAATATCCCCGCCGGAGGCATTCCTGCCGGGCAACCGGATCTGTCTGGTGGGAAGCCGTAAATTCAACCGCGCGGTGCGGCCGCGCGGCGCAAACGGTCGTTGATGGCGCGACCAAGGCCGGTCTCGGGAACCGGGGCCACGGCGATCCGCCCGCCGGGCCCGGCGATGCGGTCTGCCTCGCGCAGGATATGAAACAGATTGGCGGCCGCCTCGACCAGATCCCGGGTGGCCGACAAGGTCAGTTGTGCCGGGCCAAAGCCGATCCAGACTTCATCCGCATCCGGGTACCCCGCGTTCAGGCGAAGTGCTGCTTGTGGCGCGTAATGTGAGGCCAGCTGTCCGGGCGCGTTGGGCTTGCGGGCATCGCCCCCTACGGGCAGCGCGCGGCCAAACATCGCCTCCAACGCCTCAACCGGTATTCCGCCCGGGCGCAAGACCTGGGGCGGCCCGTCCAGTCCGACAATGGTCGACTCAATACCCACATCGCAGGCTCCCCCATCCAGAACGGCCGCGATCCGGCCGGACAAACCATCCATCACATGGGCTGCCCGGGTTGGTGACACGCCCCCCGAAGGGTTTGCGGACGGCGCGGCAAGGGCGCCGCCGAACGCCCGCAGCAAGGCTTGCGCGACAGGGTGCGCCGGCAGACGGATCGCCACAGTAGGCAGCCCGGCAGTGACAAGCTGCGACAATCCGGCATGTGACCTGACGGGCAATACAAGGGTCAATGGTCCGGGCCAGAACGCCGCTGCGACATCCAGCGCCAGATCATCGAAAACAGCAATATCGCGGGCCTCGGCCAGACCCGCGACATGCACGATCAGCGGGTTGAAACGCGGACGGCCCTTGGCCGCAAAAATACCTGCGACGGCGATGTCAGACCGCGCATCGCCGCCAAGCCCGTAGACCGTTTCGGTAGGAAAGGCCACCAGCTCGGCTGCGTGCAAAAGCTGGGCCGCACGCGCCAGGCCTTTTGGGGTAGGCGCGAGGGTTTCGGTTTGATACATCGCGTGACGCTGCGTTGGCCTTGCTGGGTTTGGCGCATCGGTTCATTCTGCGCAGTAATCAGGCCATACCCGGGCCAAGGCATTTTGCCAAGACAGACCTGATGGAGATCATTATGTCCTATAAAGCCCCATTGTCGGAATTTCGGTTTCTTTACAGCCATGTGGTCGGGCTCGATCAGGTCGCCGCGACCCCACTTTTCGCCGAGTCCAGTGATGATCTGATCGAGGCTATCCTTTCAGAGGCGGGGCGGCTTTGCGAAGAAACGCTGGCCCCATTGAACCGGTCGGGCGATAAACATCCGGCACGGCTGGAAAATGGCGTGGTGCGCACCTCACCAGGGTTTGCTGCCGGTTACCGGGCCATAGCCGACGGAGGCTGGGTTGGCATGTCCGCCGATCCGGCCTATGGCGGAATGGGCCTGCCGATGGCGGTAGCCTCAGCGGTCAATGAGATGATGGCCTCGTCATGTATGGCCTTGCAGTTGAATCCGATGCTGACGCACGGCCAGATCGAGGCGCTGGAACATCACGCTTCGGATGCGATCAAGGCGCTGTATCTGCCAAAGCTGATTTCGGGCGACTGGTGCGGCACGATGAACCTGACCGAGCCGCACGCGGGAACCGATGTCGGCGCGCTGCGCAGCCGGGCAGAGCCGTTGGGCGATGGCAGCTACGGCGTGACGGGTCAGAAGATCTTCATTACCTGGGGCGACAATGATTTCAGCGCCAATGTCTGCCATCTGGTGCTGGCGCGTCTGCCCGGTGCTGCTGCAGGCACGCGCGGCATCAGCCTTTTCATGGTGCCAAAATTCATACCCGATGCCGAAGGGAATCCGGGCAAGCGCAACAGCTTGTCGGTGGTCAGTCTCGAACACAAACTGGGCGTCCACGGCAGCCCGACTGCGGTGATGCAGTTTGATGCCGCTACAGGCTGGCTGGTGGGCGCGGAAAACGGCGGCATGGCGGCAATGTTCAC
>JANNSG010000159.1:0-8469 GCA_031402355.1 Pseudorhodobacter sp.
GCTGCGCCTGCTTCAAATATCTGCGCCAAACCCGGAAATACGTCTCTGAACAGGCCAGAAACGCGCAAAGTCACATCAATGCGTGGCCGCCCGAGCAATGCCAATGGCACCACCTCAAACCCGGAAACCCTGTCTGATCCCGCATCCCACCGAGGGCTAAGCCCCGCCAGATGCAGCGCCATCGCAAATTCCTCGCCGGCCGTGCGCATGGTGGCCGATCCCCACAGATCAACCACTAACCCGCGCGGCCAGTCGCCCTGATCTTGCAAATGGCGGCGCAGCAATTCTTCGGCAAGCTTCACACCTTGGGCATGGGCCGCGCGCGACGGCACAGCACGCGGATCAACTGAAAACAGATTGCGCCCTGTTGGCAAAACATCCACCCGGCCCCGGTAAGGCGACCCCGCAGGGCCGGGGGCTACGCGCCGACCATTCAGCGCGGCCAAAAGCCCGTCCATTTCCCCCGCTGCGCCGCCATACACATGCAGGCCGTCACCGAACTGGCTTTCTTTGATGTCACAAACAAAACGGTCAATCCGCGTTATCGCCTCTGCCGCCGACGCATCATCCCGCAGGCCCAGATCAGCCGCCACACCCACGCCGTCCGCCTCAGCGCGAATAGACGCAATCAACCGATCCCGTCGCGCCGGGTCCAACCCATCGGCGGTGGAATATTCATCCAACAAGCGCTCCAATCGGTGCATCGCCTCTGGCACTGCCGAATTCGCCATCGGTGGCGGCACATGCCCCAAAGTCACCGCGCCAATCCGCCGTTTCGCCTGCGCCGCCTCGCCCGGATCATTCACAATGAACGGATAAATCACCGGAACTGACCCTAACAAGGCCTCGGGCCAGCATTCCGCCGACAGCGCCACTGCCTTGCCCGGCAGCCATTCCAGCGTGCCATGTGCCCCCACATGCACCAAAGCTTGGCAACCCTGCGCCCGCAGCCACAGATAAAACGCCACATAAGCGTGCCTCGGCGTGCGGGACAGATCGTGATAGTCATCATCGCGCCGCAGCACATCGCCTCGTTCAGGTTGTAGGGCAACCACCGCCGACCCACAGCGCACAGCCTTGAAGTGAATGGCCCCCTCACGGCAATCGGGATCAGCCTCTGGTACGCTCCAGGCTGCGATCAAATCGTCCCTCAACGCGGCTGGAATAGTGTCTAATGCCGCCAAGTACGCAGCTAACGGCCAGGAAATAGTTTCCAATACCAGTGCGCGGCCCAAATTCGGGCCAACTTCAACCGAGTACTCTGCCTTTGCCAATTCCTGCAAAATCGCCTCGGTTGATGCCAGCGCATCCAACCCCACCGCATGCGCCAACTGATGCGCCTTACCGGGGTAGGTTGAAAGGACAACAGCAAGTTTGCGGTCAATCGCTGCTGTCGCCGCAAGCGACACCCATCCCATCACCCTATCCACCACCGCCGTAATCCGCCCGGCATCGGCGCGGTGCGCAAAGCGGGAAAACTGCAAGTCAGGGTCGCGCTTGGTTGGGGATTTGAAACTGGCGACGCCAGCAAAAATGCGACCGTCCACTTCGGGCAACACCACATGCATCGCCAAATCCGCAGGCGATAACCCGCGTTCCGCCGCAACCCATTCCTTGCGCCGCGCGGTCGATAGTGCAACCTGAAAAACAGGGCAACCGGGGCCGTCCAAGGGCGTGTCACCGCTGGCCCCTTTCGCAGAAAATGCTGTAGCGTTCACAATCGCGACGGGGTCTAACAAGGCCAAAGCAGCGCGCAGGAACTCCCCCGCCCCGGGTGCTTTCAGAGACGGAGCAAACAGCCCAACCGCATTCAACCCCCGCATCCGAAAGTCTGCGATCAGCCCATCCACCGGGCTTAAATCCGCCGAGGTCAGGTAGCTGCGATAGAACACCACCGCCACAAACGGCCCTTCGCCATCCGGTCCCGCTACTACACCGCGCGCGGGGTCATACCAGCCGCAATCGGGCACCGTTTTGTCGCCCATCACCGGGCCTGCATAAAGCCCTGCTGCCAAGGCAAGCTGCGCCAAAGCCGCTTGCGCCGCCACGGCCCCGCCTGCATCACAAAGGGCCTGTAAGCGACGCAAGGTTGATACCGGTAGGGTAGATAATTCATCCAGCCGCGCATCTTCACGCCCGTCGGCGGGCAAAACTGCCAAAGCAATCCCCTTACGGCGCGCCATATCCTGCACCTGCATCAGGCCATAGGGCCAATAGCTTTCGCCGCCAATCAGACGGATCAAAATGCCTTTTGCGCCGATTAGGGTCTGTTCGACATAGGTATCAACCGACAACGGATGCCTAAGCGCCACCAGATTTGCCAAGCGCAACGTGGGCAAAGACGCCCGCCCGCGTTGCCAGCCTGCCGCGAAAGCGCCAAGATCACTGTCGGAAAAAGACATCACCACCAAATCGGCCGGGCTTTGCCCCAGGTCGAACGGTGTATCCGTTTCCTCCAGCCCATGGCTTTCGCGGTAGACGATGTGCATGCGACTAGCCTTCCAGAACAGCCCGGATTGCCGCTTCGTCCACATGATGATGCTCTGCAATCACCACCAGCCGAGTCTGGCGCGGATCACCGCCCCACGGGCGATCATATTGCACCCGCACCCGTTCGCCCACAGCTTGCACCAGCATGCGCATTGGCTTGCCTGTGACCGCCACATAGCCCTTCACCCGCAAAATATGCTGTTCGCGCGCCAACCGCACAATCGCCGCCTGCAAGGCATCCGGATCGGCAACTTCGCCCAAATCCATCACCACGGTATCGAAGTCATCATGCTCATGGTCATCATGCCCATCATGGTGCGACGGGCGCGCGGCAATATCATCTTCTGCCGCAGCGCCGATGCCCAGAATCAAGCGCGGGTCGATCACGCCTTCGGACATTGCAAGTATAGGCAAGCGGCGTGGCGCTTCGGCCTCGATCACGGCACGCGCCGCTGCCAAGCCAGCCTCGCCCGCCAGATCAGCTTTCGATAAAAGTACAATATCCGCACAAGAAATCTGATCCTCGAACACCTCTGACAGCGGCGTTTCGTGGTCAATGCTCGGGTCCGCCAAACGCTGCGCCTCCACCGCCGCCAGATCGGGCGCGAACCGCCCCGCCGCCACGGCTTCGGCATCCGCCAAAGTGATCACGCCATCGACGGTGATTTTTGACCGGATCCCCGGCCAATCGAACGCCTTCAGCAATGGTTTAGGCAAAGCCAACCCAGACGTCTCGATCAAGATGTGATCGGGTCGCACCGGCAGCGCCATCAACGCCTCAATCGTCGGGATAAAATCATCGGCAACCGTACAGCAAATGCAGCCATTCGCCAGTTCAACGATGTTCTCCACCGGACAATTCGCATCGGCGCAGGATTTCAAGATATCGCCATCCACACCCAAAGTGCCAAATTCATTGACCAGAATCGCCAGCCGCTTGCCCTGCGGGTTCATCATCAGGTGCCGGATCAGCGTGGTCTTCCCCGCGCCCAGAAAGCCTGTGATCACGGTCACGGGGATTTTCGCAAGATCAGTCATGTTTTGCCTCCAACGGCGGTATGCGGGCAAGGCTTTGCTTGCGGAAAATTTGCGGGCGCTCACGCCAGGGCACGATACCATCGGGGCTGGCGGCATAAGCTGCCGCGCCCGACAGGATATCGGGTATATCCGCCAGGGTCAGGCGGCCATAGACATAGGTCCACCGTCCGGGTGCAGATAACGCAATCGCACAGCCGTTATTGCAGGCTGACAGGCATTCGACGCCCTTCACCCGAACGCCTTTCGGCATGTCTTGCGCCAAAAGTGCTGCATGCAAAAACGCGCCGGGCGCTGTCTGCCCCTCTTCCAAGGGGGCACCTGCCTTGCAGGTCATGCATACGAAAAGTGTCGCGGCCATCATCCATCCTTACAACGGGGAAATGGCCAGAGGGCATTGTGGGCAACAACCGCACATACGCCAACCGGTCGTGGAACACCCCGTCCACCCGTGAAGTCACATGCGCAGGCAGGTCTCCCGGCTTGCGGATTCAGGGTTGCCCCAACGGTTGCCCCACCTTCCCGATCAGCGTGATCAGTGGCATCGGGCGACCTTTCCGGTCACGGTCGCGGGGGCGGCTGCGCCTTGGGACAGGTCCCTATCGCATTCCCTCTTCGCCTGTCATAGACAGGAACCAGCGCGCTTTCACCTGAGGCATAGCGCCCCCAATTGTCAAGCAACGGAATCTGCGATGTCGACGCCCGAAGCCCTGAACACCGATGCCCGGCATGCCAGCAAGATGGCCAAGAAAAAGGCGGCGCGTGATAAGATCATGGCCACGAAAGAGGGCGAAAAGGGCCTGATTATCGTCCATACCGGGGCGGGCAAGGGCAAGTCATCGTCTGGCTTTGGCATGATCCTGCGCTGTATCGCCCATGGCATGCCCTGCGCCGTGGTCCAGTTCATCAAAGGCGCGTGGGATACCGGCGAACGCCGCATGATCGAGGCGCATTTCGCGCATCTTTGCCAGTTTCACGCCATGGGCGAAGGTTTTACCTGGGAAACCCAAGATCGCGCGCGCGATATCGCGATGGCTGAAAAGGGCTGGGCGAAGGCCAAGGAACTGATCCTTGATCCGGCAATCCAGTTCGTCCTGCTGGATGAAATCAACATCGCCCTGCGCTATGATTACCTCGATATTGCCGAAGTCGTAGCGTTCCTGCGCAATGAAAAGCCGCCGCTGACCCATGTCGTGCTGACCGGACGCAACGCCAAGGAAGACCTGATCGAAATCGCCGATCTGGTAACCGAGATGACCCTGATCAAACATCCGTTCCGGTCCGGCATCAAAGCCCAAAAAGGCGTGGAATTCTGATCGTGGCACGTGCGGGCATGCAAGATGAGTATTTGTGCGAAGAAAAAGCCGTTTTTGCATTTTTTCTTCGCTCAAATACTCCTGCCGGAGGCATCCGCATATGAAAGCGGTGATGATCCAAGGCGCCGGGTCCAACGTTGGCAAATCGCTTTTGGTGGCGGGGCTGTGCCGGGCAGCCAAATTGCGCGGGCTGACCGTGGCCCCATTCAAGCCGCAAAACATGTCTAACAACGCGGCAGTGACCGCTGATGGCGGCGAGATTGGCCGGGCGCAGGCTTTGCAAGCCTTGGCATCCGGGCGCGATCCAATCGTCGATATGAACCCGGTCCTGCTAAAACCCGAATCGGAAACCGGGTCACAGGTCATCGTGCAAGGCAAGCGCGTGGCAACAGTGAAAGCGCGGGATTATGCCACGCTGAAACCCAGCCTCATGGCCCCGGTGCTGGACAGTTTTCATCGCCTGAAATCCTCGGTTGATCTGGTGATCGTCGAGGGCGCGGGCAGCCCGGCAGAAGTGAACCTTCGCCTTGGCGATATTGCCAATATGGGCTTTGCCTGTGCTGCAGACGTGCCCGTCGTGCTGGTAGGTGATATTGATCGCGGCGGGGTCATCGCGCAGATTGTGGGTACGCAAGCGGTGCTGGACCCCGCCGATAACGCCATGATCGCGGGATTTATCATCAATAAGTTTCGTGGCGATGTCAGTTTGTTTGACGACGGTTATGCCCTGATCGCTCAGCGCACCGGCTGGCCGGGTTTCGGCGTGGTGCCGTTCTTTGACCAAGCCTCGCGCCTACCCGCCGAAGATGCGCTTGATCTGCCCAACACCCGCGGCACCGGAGCCATCAAGATCGCTTGCCTTGCGCTGTCGCGCATTGCCAATTTTGACGATCTTGATCCTTTGGCGCAGGAACCGGGCGTCAGCCTGACCATGATCAAACCCGGTCAAGCTGTTCCCGGCAATACTGATTTGGTCATCATTCCGGGTTCAAAATCGACCCGTGGCGATTTGGCATTTCTGCGAAAACAGGGCTGGGACATCGATCTTGCCGCCCTCGCCCGACGGGGCGGCCGCATCTTAGGCATTTGCGGCGGCTACCAGATGCTCGGCCGCTCGGTGCGTGACCCGGAAGGTATCGAAGGGCAGGCAGGAGAAACCGCCGGCCTTGGCCTGCTGAACGTTGAAACCCTGATGACGCCTGACAAACACCTGACCCGCGTCACTGCCACCCACGCTGCCAGCAACACACCCATGCAGGGCTACGAAATTCACATCGGCCGCACCGATGGCCCGGATTGTGCAAGGCCGTTTGCGCATATCAATGGCACGCCGGAAGGGGCCATTTCCCCGAATGGCCGCATCACGGGAAGCTATCTGCATGGCATGTTTTCAGGCGATGCTTTCCGGCGCGCATTCTTGGCAAACCTTGGCGCAGCACCATCAACCTATACCTATTCAGCTGACGTAGACACTGTGCTGGATGCCCTTGCAGCACACCTGGAAATGCACCTGGATATAGACGGCCTTCTTGCCCTCGCCCGCTAAAAGCGCTCCGCCCGCAACACTTGGGTATCGGTCACGCTAACCACGCCGATATGCCGCTCCACCACGGCAAAGGCGGCGTCAAGCAACCCGTCCAACCGCTCGGGCTTGATCAGGCAGATCACCGCCACCATGCCAGCCCGCCCAACCTGGCCTTCGCGGGTCCACACGCCAGACCGCCCCGATCCGCCAAGCACCGGTAACACGGTAAACCCCGTTACCCCGGCTTTCAGAAGTGCGTCTTTCAGGCGGCCTTCCATCGGCGCTTCGATGATGATCTCTACCCGTTTTGCCAAATGGGTTTGCATATCAACCTCCGGTCACAGCGCTTGCTACCGCCACATAAAGCGGGATGCCAAGCACAAGGTTAAAGGGGAATGTCACTCCCAAGGACAGGGTCAAATACACCGATGGATTGGCTTCTGGCAAAGCCACCCGCATTGCCGCAGGCACAGCGATATAGCTGGCCGATGCGGCCAATGTCATCATCAAGGCCACTCCGCCACCGGACAGGCCCAGCGCCATCCCCATCGCCAGCCCAACAGCCGCCCCCACCAATGGCATCAGAAGCCCAAACACCACCGCGCCAAGCCCCAGCACCCCGCGCGATGCCCGAAGCCCCCGCCCGGCGACAAGGCCCATATCCAGCAAAAACAGACACAAAACACCCTGAAACGGCGACACAATAAAGCTCTCAATCCGCGCCATACCGTCTGCCCCTGTAATCAACCCGATCAGGAAAGACCCGACCAACAGGACGATTGATCCGTTCAACAAAATCTCACGCCACAGGCCCGCATCCATTTCAGCAGCGCCGTCCCGGCGTGAAACCAACCACAGCGCCGACACAATCGCCGGGGCCTCCATCGCCGCTGCGACCGCCACCATGTAACCTTCAAATTCAATCCCGCGCGTCGCCAGAACTGACGTTGCGGTCACGAAGGTGACGATGGAAATGGACCCGTAATGCGCGGCCACCGCCGCTGCGTCGATGACTGACAGCCGTGTCAACACACGCAACATCCCAAACGCCAGAAACGGCAGCGCAAAAGACAACGCAATACCGCCGATAAGTGCAGCAATTAACTGCCCGTCCACGCCATGATTGGCAACCGCAGCGCCACCCTTGAACCCAATGGCAAACAGCAGATACAGCGACAGCGCCTTGGCCGCCGCCTCTGGCACCGTCAGTTCAGACCGGGCAATGGCGGCAAACAGCCCCAACACAAAGCACAGGATCATCGGCGTCAGCAGGTTATCCGCCGCGAGTGTCAGAATGTCCTGCAAAGCACCCCCTGTTTTACATTAAGTACTTAGGTATGGTCGCAAAAGCGGGATCAAATAGCCGAAAAGCCGCCCTGTGCGGGTTCATACTGCTCCAGCCCGCCAGCGCCGGTATCGGTCCACAACCCGTGCAGGGTCAGACGGTCATCTTCCACGGCAGCACGCACAAACGGGAACGTCATCAGGTTTTCAAGACTGACCACCACCGCCTCTTTTTCCAAAGCACGCGGGCGGTCAGCAAGCGGCACATGCGCCACACGGTCAAATCCGGGGCGCAGAATATCCATCCAGCGGCCCACGAAAGATGACTTTTCTTCCAATTCTGGGGCCAACCCCGAACACATGTCATGGCAGCCCTTAACGCCGCCGCAGTTTGAATGACCCAACACAACAATATGTGCCACGCCCAGACTGGTCACCGCATATTCAACCGCCGCAGATGTGCCATGCGTCTGCCCATCGGGGTTATAGGGCGGCACCAGATTGGCCACGTTGCGGTGTATAAAAAACTCGCCCTCATCAGCCCCAAAGATGGAGGTCACATGAACCCGGCTGTCGCAGCAGGAAATCACCATGGCGCGGGGGTGCTGGCCGCTTTCGGCAAGCCTGCGATACCATGCCTTGTTGTCTTGATAGGCCGTGGCACGCCAGCCAAGAAATCGCTGCACAAGATAGGCTGGCAGTGGCTTGGCCTGATCCATCGGGTCGCTCCTGGCTTGGGTCTCTGGCTTAACTAGGCTGCAATTGCCGAAAATTCGAGGGGTTTCTTTCAGCGCCGGAAACCTTTTCTTCAGCACGCCG
>JANNSG010000160.1:0-3701 GCA_031402355.1 Pseudorhodobacter sp.
GGTCGAAGCGGCGGGCGGGCTGATGGTGCCGCTAAACCGCAGGGTTCTGTTTTTGGATGTCATCGCGGGCTGGCATGCCCCTGTCATCTTATGCGCCCGCACGCAATTGGGCACGATCAACCACAGTCTGCTGTCGCTTGCCGCCCTGCGTCAGGCGGGCTGCCCGGTGCTTGGGATCGCCTTCATCGGTGACACCAACCCCGCCGTCGAAGCCACGATCTGCGATTTTGGCGCAGTGGCGCATCTGGGGTGTCTGCCGTATCTGGCAAAGCTTGACCAACAGGCGTTGACGCAGGCGTTTGCAGGCTCGATCGATCTTACGACCATTCGCAAAGGCCTGTCTCTTGATCCCGCATGACTTTGACCGCAAACATCTGTGGCATCCCTATTCCAATATCACAAAGCCCGGCCCGACCCACGTGGTGGCCAGTGCCGAAGGGGTCTGGCTGACACTGGAGGATGGCACCCGGATGATCGATGCCATGTCATCCTGGTGGTCGGTGATCCATGGCCATCGTCACCCCGCGCTGATGCAGGCTGCCCATGCCCAACTGGACCGCCTGCCGCATGTGATGTTCGGCGGGTTGACCCATGCGCCAGCGATTGATCTGGGTCGCCGGCTGGTGGCGATGCTGCCCGGCGGTCTTGATCGCATCTTCTATTGCGATAGCGGATCGGTTGCAGTGGAAGTGGCGATGAAAATGGCGGTGCAATACCAAAATGCCGTCGGCCAGCCGGATCGGACCGGCTTTGCCACAATCCGGTCGGGCTATCACGGCGACACCTGGAAAGCGATGAGCGTCTGCGACCCCGAGACAGGCATGCACCATCTGTTTCGCGGCGCGGTATCGGTGCAGCATTTTGCCGACCGACCGCCGGTGCGGTTTGGTGGCGACTGGACCAGTGACGCCAATTCGAATGGTCTTGAATCACTGCGCCAGGTTCTGGCGCAAAACCATGCCTCGATTGCTGCTTTGATCCTTGAGCCTGTGGTGCAGGGTGCGGGGGGCATGAATTTCTATCACCCCGAATATCTGAACCAGGCACGCCTGCTTTGCGACGAATTCGGGCTGTTGCTGATCTTTGACGAAATCGCCACCGGCTTTGGCCGCACCGGGCGGATGTTTGCTGCAGATTTTTGCACCGTGACGCCGGATATCATCTGTCTGGGTAAGGCCCTGACGGGCGGTACCATGTCCTTTGCTGCCACGATTGCGACGCAGGCGATTGCCTCGGCGATCGGGGCTGCCGTACCGGGTGCTTTCATGCATGGCCCGACATTCATGGCCAACCCGTTGGCCTGTGCTGTCGCCGGGGCCAGTCTTGATCTGCTGGCAGCGGGCGATTGGCAGGGTCAGGTCGCGGCGATAGCGGCGCAGTTTGAAGTTGATCTGGCCCCGGTGCGCAAATTGCCGGGTGTGGCCGATGTCCGGGTGCTTGGCGCGATCGGCGTGATCGAGATGGATCATACCGTAAGCGCCGAACAGGCGCATGGGCTTTCGCGCGAATCGGGGGTCTATCTGCGCCCCTTTGGTCGAAATATCTACGCCATGCCGCCTTTTGTCATCTCGGCCAAGGAACTGTCGCAGGTCACTGACGCCATGATCAGGTTGGCCAAGCGTTTGTAACACCCGTCTGGCGCTGGGCTGACGGTAAACCCGGACTGTGCTAAGATCATGGTCGCCATGATGACCGGAGAGTTTCACTATGACTGCCCAAGACCGCATGAATGCCGCGATCACATCGGCACGGGAAATGGTTGCACGGGGTGATCTTGCCGGGGCTGAGGTGCTGCTATCGCAGATGGTAGGCGATCCTGCGGTTGCAGCCCTTGGTCCGCAGACCGCACTTGGCTTGCCGCGCCGTCTGCATGCGGCCTTGCTTCACCTAAGCAAGGCGCAGAAAGATCCGTTGCGGCGCGCCGGCTATCAGTTTCATCTGGTGCCGCAGCCCGAGGTTCTGGCACCGTTGTTTCAGTATTCCACTGCGGAAAAGCGCGCGATCTCGGCTGCGAACCAGCGGTCGGTGCCGCGTGTGCTGCATCAGATATGGATCGGCACTTTGCCAGTCCCAACCGCCATCGCAGCCTGGCAGCACCATGCGGACAGACAGGGATATCAGTACCGGTTGTGGCGCGAGGCCGATCTGGCGGCACTGGGTCTGCCTGCCAATCCGGTCTTTGCCCAAATGCTGGCGCTGGGGGATTATCCGGGGGCAGTGGATGTGGCGCGCTATGCGATCCTGGCGGCTGAGGGCGGGATATATCTGGATTGCGACTGGTATCCGGCGCGTGATGACATCGGGTTTGATGCCTTTGTGCCGCTGACCGGCCTGACGGCGATGGCCGAGGACACGCCGCGTTTGACGGGACAGGGCGGTTTGCTGCTGGCCAATTCCTTCATCGCGACGCCCGCGGGCCATCCGGCTTTGCACCGGATCAGTGCATCGCTTGCAGCGTCGATCAAGGCCATTCCGAAAGCACCAGCGTGGTGGTCTACCGGGCCGCTGGTCTTTACGCTTGCGGCGCGCGGGGGGGCCGTCAGTCTGGCGCCACACGGTCTTGTTGCCGGCAGTTTGCCGCGTGGCGCGCCATTGGCCGATGTGCAGGGGCTGCGGGGTCGGGCGATGGCCGAGGAGGGCGGGCTGCTGATCGCCTGGAAATCATGGTGACGGCAGAAGTGCCGGCAAGGCCTGCCAAAGACAGCCGGGGTGGTCTGCGGTCAGCTTGAACAAGCGGTCCAGAAAGCGCCAGGCCTGCGCATCATGGACCAGATGATGGCCAAGGATACCGACCGGCGAGCCAAGGGCTGCTGCTGAAACGATATCTGCGAACAGATCGTCATCCGCCCGCCCGCCACGGGTTCCGCGCCAGTCGATCAGATCGACATGGGTGTTCAGCAAGGCCAGCGGTGCCGCGTTTGCCGGGCCAAACACCGACAGCGCCCGGTACCCCAGGGCCGGTAGCCCGGCAACAACACCGGCGGCGATGCGGTTCCATGGCGGCACCAGAACAGGCACAAACTGCGCCGGAAACAGGTCTTGTAGCCGCGCGAAACCCTGCTTCAATTCGTCCAGAACCACGGCTGCAGGCCGGTGGCCCCCCAGTTCCTGCGATTTTTCGCCAAGACCCGCATGATTGGCATGACACCAGCCATGCACAGCCACGCTGATGCCCTTTGCCTGCGCCAGACGGTCAACCAAAGCTTGGCCTGTGAGCTTTGGTATTGCGGCAAGCGTCAGCGGCAGATGATGCGTCCCGGCAAGCCCCAACAACTGATCCAGCGCCGGAGACGGGCCTGTCACATCATCATCGCGCAGCCAAAGCCGCAGCGGAGTGCCGCTGCGGGCGCGGTTGTCGAGATCACGCAGAAAAACGGTTTTCATGGCCGGGCCCCGATCGCATCCATAAGCAGTCTGTCCAATCGCCTTGCCGCCTGCGGTTGCCCATGTGTCTTGCGTGCATGGAGGCGGGCCGCTTGCCCCATTTGCCGCTGAAGTGCGGCATCGGTCAGGATCTGCGCTATGGCTGCCGCTGCGGCCGCGTCGTCCCCTGCCGGGGACAGAAACCCGGTCTTGCCATGTGCAACCACTTCGGGAACCCCGGCAGTGGCTTGGGCCACAACCGGCAGGCCTGCAGCCTGCGCTTCAAGATAGGCAAGCCCGTAGGCTTCGCCGCAGCCGGGCCAGACATAGAGCGATCC
>JANNSG010000161.1:0-14061 GCA_031402355.1 Pseudorhodobacter sp.
GCCATAGGTAGCCTTTCTGATTTTGGCTCTTATGCACCATTGCGCGGCTGGAATGCTACGCTTATCATCGAACTATGAACGATACGCCAAACATATCCCGCATTGCGGCGCTGATCGGGGATCCGGCACGCGCGAATATGCTGATGGCCCTGATGCAGGGTGGCGCGCGCACGGTATCTGAACTGTCGGTAGAGGCGGGGGTGGGGCTGGCTACCGCCTCGTCACATGTCGCACAGTTGCAGGCTGGTGGGTTGATCATCGCGCGCAAATCGGGGCGGCACAAATACCTGGAACTGGCGTCAGGCGAGGTAGCGGCGCTGGTCGAACAGTTGATGGCTCTATCGGGGCTGACCGCACCTATGCGCCGCAGACCGGGGCCAAAGGACGCCGCGTTGCGCCATGCGCGGGTTTGTTATGATCATCTGGCAGGGGCGGCGGGCGTGCAATTGTATCAAAGCCTTACGCAGCGCGGTTATCTTGCGCATGGGGCAGATGGGCTGGGCCTCTCGGCGCAGGGCAAGCAATTTGCGGTGGACTTCGGCCTGCACGAGTCTGACTTGCACGCAGGCAAGCCACCGCTCTGCCGTGAGTGTCTGGATTGGAGCATGCGCAAAAGCCATCTGGCGGGCCGCTTGGGGCGAGCGTTGCTGGCGCAGATGGAAGAAAAGGGCTGGCTTAGGCGCACTGCGGCCTCGCGCAGCCTGACATTTTCAGCGTCGGGAACCGCAGCCTTTGATCGCGCCTTTCCGCCAGTTTTTACGGGCGTTGCGCTTGACGCCGCGCCCGATTCCCCTTAGACGCCACAAATCGAATTCTGACGCCGCCCCGATCCGTGGTGTCTTTTGCTGTTTACACGAAGGAATACCCCATGTCGCGCGTCTGCGAACTTTCGGGCAAAGGCCCGATGTCTGGCAACACTGTCAGCCACGCCAACAACAAAACCCGTCGCCGGTTCTTGCCGAACCTGAACGACGTGACGCTGATTTCGGATATCCTGGGTCAGTCGTTCAAGCTGCGCGTATCGGCCCACGCCCTGCGCACGGTTGATCATCGCGGCGGGCTTGACGCATTTTTGGCGAAATCCAACGATGACGAATTGTCGGCAAAGGCGCTGAAGATCAAGAAAGAACTGGCGAAAGCCGCGGCGGTCTGATTTTTCGCTAGAACTGTGAATTCGGCCCCGCCCGGCAACGGTGCGGGGCTTTTTCTTGTGCGCGGCGGGTTTTGGACCCTGCGATATCTGCCCGCCGCTGCGGGCAATTGTCCGCTTTCGCTGTGAGCAAAGCCCGGATATGGTTTGGGGTATGCGTCTTTTGAAACCCATTCTGACTTTTGTCCTTTGCCTGACCCTGCTTGCCACGTCGGTCACGCAGGCCTTGGCAAGGGTGCAAATGCCGACCGGCCAAATGATGCAGCTTTGCGCAGGCGGCCAAGCGGTTATGGTGATGTTGGATGCGCAGGGAAACCCGGTTGATCCCGCACATGCCTGCCCGGATTGCATTGCTGTTGCTGCAGATTTGCCCCCCGCAAGTGTTGCATTGGGTTTGCCAAACGGCCATTGGGTGCGCGTCGAACTTGCGCCATTGCCGCCGGTTGTGGCCAGTACGCCGTTGGCGGCGATGGCAAGAGGACCGCCTGTTTTTGTCTGACTGACCCCTACTTCAGATCAAACAACAGGAAACATGATGACCAAATTTTCGCTATTCATCGCTGCGATGGCGGCCTTTTTCGCGCTTTCAGCAGGCCAGATGGCCGCCGCCCATGACGGCATTCGCGTGGAAGACCCCTACGCTCGTGTCGTGGGTGCATCCGCCAAATCCGGCGCTGTGTTTATGACGTTGATGAACCATTCCATCGAAGATGACCGCCTTGTTGCCGTTAAAACCGATGCTGCCGCCCGGTCGGAACTTCATACGCATTCCATGGATGCCAATGGTGTGATGACAATGGGCGAAGTGAAAGAGGGTTTTCCGGTTGCCGGGATGGAGACGCATCTGCTTGACCGGGGCGGCGATCACATCATGCTGCTGGGTTTGACGCGCGCCTTTGCGCCGGGCGACGTGATCAGCCTGACACTGACGTTCGAGAGGTCAGGCGACATTGTGATTGACGTCCCCGTTGACAATGACCGCGCGCCCGAAGCGATGGACCATTCCGGCCACGGCACGCCGGCCACCAACTGAAACGGTCAGCGGCGGCCTTAGTTGGGCGCGTGATTTTTGAGGAAAACCGGATTCCATTTTCCCTCATCACGCTCTAGCTGCCGCAGTAAAGTTCGGCTTGGGTGCCAAAACTTTCATAGCGTTCCCAAAACGCCTCATCCGCGCGGCCATCGGCGGCGCGGGCCTTTTCGGCGCGTTCGGGGTCTTTGAAAAACCCGGCCACCTTGCGCTGATCGCCAGCTTCCAGCGTGAAATCGGCCACGCCTTGGATGCAAGAACAGGCCGCCAGACTGACCGCGTCCCGATCTGACCGCAGGCAAGCCTGATCAATCGGCCCGGCGGCAGACAAACTGGCGCTTGCGACCGATATAAACAGGGCCAATCCGCCCCGCGCCACATATTGAACCATTTCGCTGCCTCTTGCCGCTGGCCGGGGCTTTCACTTGGACCGGGCTCATTTTCCGGGCCGACTATGGCGAAAACCACGCGTCAGATCAATCGCACGGCCACCCCCCGCCCGATCACATTGTTGAACGCTTGACCGCCCTTCAAATCTTGCGCATATCCGCGCGCATGACCCAGCTTTCCCTCATCCGCAATTTTAGTATCGTGGCCCACATTGACCACGGCAAATCCACCCTCGCTGATCGGTTGATCCAATCAACCGGCACCGTCGCCGACCGCGATATGAAGGCGCAGATGCTCGACAGCATGGATATTGAACGCGAACGCGGCATTACCATCACAGCCAACACGGTGCGGATCGAGTATAAGGCCAAGGATGGCCAAACTTATATCCTGAACCTGATCGACACCCCCGGACATGTGGACTTCGCCTACGAAGTGTCGCGGTCCATGCGCGCCGTCGAAGGGTCACTGCTGGTGGTCGATGCCAGCCAGGGGGTCGAAGCGCAAACGCTTGCCAATGTCTATCAGGCGCTGGACGCGGGGCACGAGATTGTGCCGGTCCTGAACAAGATCGACCTTCCGGCGGCGGAGCCGGAGCGGATCAAACAGCAGATCGAAGACGTCATCGGGCTTGATGCGCAAGATGCCATCCTGATCTCGGCCAAATCCGGTATCGGCATTCCCGACGTGCTGGAAGCCATCGTTCACCGCCTGCCAGCGCCCAAGGGCGACCGCGATGCACCGCTGAAGGCCATGCTGGTGGACAGCTGGTATGACGCCTATCTTGGCGTTGTGGTGATGATGCGGGTGATGGACGGCGTGGTGCGCCGCGGTGACCGCGTCAAGATGATGCAGACCAATGCAGTTTACGGGATCGACAAGCTTGCGGTGTTGAAGCCGCAGATGGTGGATATCGACGAGCTTGGGCCGGGTGAGATTGGCATTTTCACGGCATCCATCAAACAACTGCGCGATACCCGTGTCGGCGACACGATCACCCATGAAAAGCGCGGCTGCGCCGAGGCTTTGCCGGGCTTCAAGCCCGCGCAACCGGTGGTGTTCTGCGGGTTGTTCCCGGTTGACGCCGCCGATTTTGAAAACCTGCGCGACGCGATCGATAAACTGGCGTTGAATGACGCGAGCTTTTCGTCGGAAATGGAAACCAGCGCCGCGCTTGGCTTCGGCTTTCGCTGCGGCTTCCTTGGCCTTCTGCATCTGGAGGTCATCCGTGACCGGTTGGAGCGGGAGTATGACCTTGACCTGATCACCACCGCCCCGTCGGTCGTGTTCCACCTGCACATGAAAGACGGCGAAGTGCGCGATCTGCACAACCCCGCCGACATGCCCGACCTGACCTATGTTGACCATATCGACGAGCCGCGCATCAAAGCCACCATCCTTGTGCCCGACGAATACCTTGGCGATATCCTGAAGCTCTGCCAAGACCGCCGGGGTATTCAGCTGGACCTGTCCTATGCCGGTTCCCGCGCCATGGTGGTGTATGATCTGCCGCTGGCCGAAGTGGTGTTCGATTTCTACGACCGCCTGAAATCGGTAACCAAGGGCTATGCGTCGTTCGACTATACCATTTCCGAATACCGCGAGGATTATCTGGTCAAGATGTCGATCCTCGTGAACGACGAACCCGTCGATGCCCTGTCGATGATGGTGCATAGGGACCGGGCAGAGGCGCGGGGCCGCGCGATGGTCGAAAAACTGAAAGACCTGATCCCAAGACACATGTTCAAAATCCCGATCCAGGCGGCGATTGGCGGGCGGGTGATCGCGCGCGAGACGTTAAGCGCGATGCGCAAGGACGTGACGGCCAAGTGCTACGGCGGCGATGCGACCCGGAAGAAGAAGCTTTTGGAGAAACAAAAAGCCGGGAAGAAGAAGATGCGTCAGTTCGGGAAAGTGGAGATCCCGCAGGAAGCATTTATTGCGGCGTTGAAGATGGATGGGTGAAGGGAGGCAAAATTGTTTTGCTATGTCATTTTGGCTAGAAAGGTAAGTGGATGATCAACAACACAGATCACTTCTTGCAAGGTGTTATTGCTCATTCTGAGCTGATAGTTAAAACCGGCGTTTTTATTTTTCTCGCCTTCTTTGTGCGACAGGTAAATAAATTCATTCAAGATGCGCGAGATCGAAGACGAATTCTTAATTGGGTCAAGTTGGGAGGCTGGAATCCACTTTACGCAAAGTCACTAGAATCAGTGGAAAAAGGATTTGTTCATGTTTTTGGCAGTAGTCTACTGTCTATGCAGTCACTTTTCTTGTGCGTTGCAATAGCGTTTGCGTACACGTTAGCTACCATTCCGTCCGCAACCATTAATTTCGCCATGAACAGTACGGGCAGCAAGTATATGCTTGGTGTCTGCTTTATGGCTACATTTTTAGCAGTTTCCCTAGTGAGTGGCTTAATAGGAAAATTTCCAACATTAAGCTTTAACGTCAACAAAGACTCGCCAATTCACTTACGGCTTGTTGGCACTATGCTCTATGTGCTTTTTATATGTGTTGCCGCGTTGATTATGATAACTTTGAATCTTTACATATTTTATGCCAATGCTAATTTTTCAGGTACTTTTCGAGACTTTATTGTTGAAAGTATTGAGGCGACGCGCTCATCAGGGAGAGTTCTATCGGTTCATCAAGAAATACCCTCCGCAGAAGTTCAGCAATCAGAGGCAAATCTACTCAAAGCTATATTTTTCTATGTTCCCTTGGTAAATGGATTTTTTGATTATCTATCACTGGCCGTTACCAGATTTTTACTTATACAGTTAAGGCATGACATGAGATCGCGCAGTTTTTTGGCTGGAGTTAAACATATTGTGTATGATATTATGTTTGCCTTTATTTGTTCGTTGCTTCTTGCGATCTGCATAGTCTATGTTTTTGATAAATTTGGAGTATCCAGTGGCTTAGATAAGGCATTCTTCGCATCAACTGACCCATTCTCTGCGTATGCCCTCCCTATGACAATAATGATTCTTTCCACTTTTGTACCAACAATCATACACCTCTTCTTTGCAATATCCTGTCTGGTGGCTGTTCCGCCGTGGTCAAAGAGCTTTCTTATTACGTCATTATCAGCAAAAAAACCATCTTTCCTTCAATCATCCTTCCTATTGTTTTGGATCATATCCTCAATCGGGTTTAGTTTGGCCGTGCTGACTTTGTTTATTAGCCTGTTAGTTGGCTTGGCTGAGAACGGGGCTGTTTTTGGTTTCCCATATTTTTTGGCGCTTAGAATTCTCGGAATGGTTTAGCAAGGGTAGGGTGGGTGAAACCCACGTTTTCCCAATTATCAATGTTGGCGCCAACGGTGGGTTTCACCCACCCTACACTTCTTCGCCCGGTCTCTATGACCGGGCAGCGCCCGATCTCCCGGCCTTGCGCGTGGCGCAGTGCGTTCGGCGGGAAAACGGTCCACTGGACCGTTTCCGGGTCCTCCTCACCCCCCACGGGGCGGGCGCTTCTCGCCCACCCCTCGGTTCGGGCGCTGCCCTTGGTTGTGATTGTTCTGCGGCGGGGGAGAAGTAGAATGTAGGTTGGGGCGTGCCCCGACTTTGCGCAAATGTCGGGGCAGGCCCCGACCTACAATCACCTATCGCCCCGGCGAAGGCCGGGGCCTCGGCCCGGTTGCGAAATCGTCGGGACCCCGGCCTTCGCCGGGGCGCGGTCAGAACAGCCCGTCGCCGCCGGTGTCTTGTTCGATCACTTCGTCGGCGATCACGGCGCCAGCGCCGCCAAGCAGCAGGGGGCCGCAGGCGGAGAGGGTTGCCGCCAGCCCCAATGCCAGAGCAGCCAGTATCATCTTTTGCATCGCTGTGCCTTTCAATCAAACCCCCGGATCAATTTCCGGCTGGCAAAGTCTGCGCGTTTGGCGATCACGCCACCCTTGCCGCCACGACCGCCTCTTCCAGCACCGTCATCGCTTCGGCGAAATGCGCATCAGGGATGGTGATCGGGGCGAGGAAGCGGATGACGTTGCCATAGACGCCGCAGGTGAGCAGGATCAGGCCGCGTTTCTGTGCCTCGACCCGCACACGGGTGGTGAAACCTGCGTCAGGCTCATGCGTGCTGGGGTTGGCGAATTCGACGGCGACCATGAAGCCGGGGCCGCGGATGTCGACAATCTCTGGCGCGGTGGCGCGGATCGATTCCAGCCGTTGTTTAAGGCGCGATCCAAGTTCATTGGCGCGCGCGCAGAGGTCTTCATCCTCGATCACGTCCAGCACGGCGTTGGCGGCGGCGATGCCAAGGGGGTTGCCGCCGTAGGTGCCGCCAAGGCCGCCGGGGTGGGCGGCGTCCATCAGGCTAGCGCGGCCGGTAAGGGCTGCCAGCGGCAGGCCACCCGCCAGACCCTTGGCCATGGTGGTGATGTCGGCGGCGACACCGTAGCCTTCCATCGCGAACATATGGCCGGTGCGGGCAAAGCCGGTTTGCACCTCATCCGCGATCATCACGATGCCATGGTCATCGCACAGCTTGCGGATGGCGCGGACAAGGTCTTTTGGCGCGGGGTAGAAGCCGCCTTCGCCTTGCACGGGCTCAAAGATGATGGCGGCGACGCGGGCAGGATCGAGGTCGGCCTTGAACAGCTTGGTGATGCCATCCATCGCATGGGCAGTGGTGATGCCGTGCACTTCTTGCGGGAACGGCACGTGATAGACGTCGGGCATCATGGACCCGAAGCCCTTCTTGTAGGGCTCCACTTTGCCGGTCAGCGACATGCCAAGGAAGGTGCGGCCATGGAAGGCGCCGCCAAAGGCAATGACGGCATTGCGACCGGTGGCGATACGGGCGACTTTGACCGCGTTTTCGATGGCCTCGGCACCCGTAGTGACAAACACGGTTTTCTTCGGGAAATCGCCGGGGACGGCGGCGTTCAGGCGTTCGGCGAGGCGGACGTAGTTTTCATAGGGCAGCACTTGGTGGCAGGTATGGGTAAAGCGCGACATCTGTTCGGTGACGGCGGCCATCACGCGCGGGTGGCAATGGCCGGTGTTGACCACCGCAATGCCCGCAGCAAAATCGATGTAGCGGTTGCCTTCAATATCCCACACTTCCGAATTCAGGGCGCGATCGACGTAGATCTGCGTCATCACGCCGATGCCCCGCGAAATGGCATCATCACGGCGTAAGGCTACTTCGGCGTTCAGCATTTTAGGGCTCCGATGGGTTATGGCGGGGTTGGCCTATTTGATCAAATTTCTGAGGCGGGTTCAATGGGGATTCAAGAGTGCGCGTTTACCATTCGTTAACCTGTTTCGCGTGAAAGTAACAGGATGGATGGTTCTGGTCATAGGGTCTTGCGGCAGGCCGAGGCACTGGCGATGTTGCGGCTAATCCGGTCACGCCGGGTGGGGCCGGTGACATGGCACCGGCTGGTGACCGACCACGGGTCTGCACAGGCGGCACTGGAGGTTTTGCCAGGTATCGCGCGGGCTGCGGGCGTTGATGGCTATGATATTTGTCCCGAAGGTGTCGCTCGGGCCGAGATTGCCCAGGCCCGCAAGGCCGGGGCACGGATGCTGTGCATTGGCGACGCGGAGTATCCGGTGGCCCTGATGGACCTGCCCGATGCGCCGCCCGTTTTGTGGGTGCAGGGCGATTCTGCACTGTTGAACCGCCCCGCTATTGCCATGGTGGGCGCGCGCAATGCGTCTTCATTGGGGCTGCGGATGGCGCGGCGGTTGGCGGAAACGCTGGCCGAGGCGGGGTTTGTGGTGGTGTCAGGTCTTGCGCGCGGCATTGATGCCGAGGCGCATGAGGCGTCGCTGGCGACTGGCACTGTGGCGGTGCAGGCGGGCGGGGTGGATGTAATCTACCCGGTCGAGAATGCCGAACTGGCGGGCAAGATCGCCGCGCAGGGCTGCCGGATTTCGGAACAACCGATGGGGATGGAGCCGCAGGCGCGGCATTTTCCTTTGCGCAACCGGATTATCTCCGGGCTATCGCGCGCGGTGATCGTGGTGGAGGCGGCGGCGCGGTCTGGGTCTTTGATCACCGCGAAAAATGCTTTGGACCAAGGGCGCGATGTGTTCGCTGTGCCGGGGCACCCGTTTGATGCTAGGGCGTCGGGATGCAACATGCTGATCCGGGACGGCGCGACATTGATCCGGTCGGCAGCCGATGTGATTGAGGCTTTGGGTGGCGGCCGGATGGCTGCTGTTCGGGTGGAACCAGCGGCGCGGACCGTGCTGCCGGGGCCGCAACCGACACACCGGCCTTTGGCGGAAATTGCGGCGCTGCACAGCAAGATACTGGATAGGCTTGGGCCAAGCCCCCTGGCCGAGGATCAGTTGATCCGTGACCTCGCGATGCCTGCGGCAAGTGTAGCGTCGGAGCTTCTATCGCTGGAGTTGGAGGGGCGGATACAAAGGCAGGCGGGCGGACTTTTGTCGCGGATCGGTTAGGCGACCGCACCCTATTTCGGGCTGCCATTGACAATCATATCCTTGACCCACATCTTGCGCGGCCATTGTAGGCTGGCTTTGAACAGGGATTCTTATGGCAGTTGTCGTCGTCGAGTCACCGGCCAAGGCCAAGACAATCAACAAATATCTGGGGTCTGACTATACCGTTCTGGCGTCTTTTGGCCATGTGCGGGATTTGCCGCCAAAAGATGGCTCAGTTGACCCCGAGGCCGATTTTGCCATGAAATGGGAAGTGGCGGCGGACAGCAAAAAGCACATTCGCGCCATTACCGATGCGTTGAAATCGGACAATGAACTGATCCTCGCCACTGACCCGGACCGCGAGGGCGAAGCGATTTCCTGGCATCTGCAAGAAGCGCTTTCTGCGCAGATCAAGAAGGGCGTAAAGGTCAGCCGCGTTACCTTCAACGCGATCACCAAGGTTGCCGTGACCGAGGCGATGAAAAACCCGCGTCAGGTGGATGTGCCACTTGTCGACGCCTACCTTGCGCGCCGCGCGCTGGACTATCTGGTGGGCTTTACCCTGTCGCCGGTGCTGTGGCGCAAGCTGCCCGGATCAAAATCGGCGGGTCGTGTGCAATCTGTCTGTCTGCGTCTGATCGTAGACCGCGAAATGGAGATTGAAGCCTTTCGAGCCCGTGAATTCTGGACGGTCGGGGCCCTGCTGGTGACCCCGCGCAATCAGGAATTTGAGGCGCGGTTGACCGTACTTGGCGGCAAGAAACTGGATAAATTCGACATTCCTACCGCCGCAGCGGCTGAAATAGCGGTGCATGCTGTCAATTCCCGAACATTCTCGGTTGCGTCAGTCGAGGCCAAACCCGCGTCGCGCAACCCCTATGCGCCCTTCATGACCTCAACCCTGCAGCAAGAGGCCAGCCGCAAATTTGGCATGGGGGCCAAGCAGTGCATGAATACCGCACAGCGTTTATATGAGGCGGGCTATATCACCTACATGCGGACCGATGGTATCGACATGGCGCCCGAAGCGGTGATGGCCGCGCGCGATGAAATCAAGCGCCGGTTCGGGCCAACTTATGTGCCCGAAAGCCCGCGCATGTATAAGAATAAAGCCAAGAATGTGCAGGAAGCGCATGAATGCATCCGGCCAACCGACATGTCGGCGGCACCGGAAAACCTGCGACTGACCGAGGCGGACCAGAAAAAACTGTATGATCTGATCTGGAAACGCACCCTTGCCAGCCAGATGGCAGCGGCACGGATGGAACGGACCACGGTGGATATCCTGTCGCCCGACGGCCAGGTTGGCTTGCGCGCGACGGGGCAGGTGGTGCTGTTTGACGGCTTCCTGAAAATCTACGACCAAGGCCGCGATGACGAGGAAGACGACGAAGGTCGCCTGCCGCAAATCATGCAAGGTGAAGCGGTTGCGAAGAAATCCGTAAGCCACGACCAGCACTTCACCCAACCACCGCCGCGCTATACCGAGGCGACCTTGGTGAAGCGGATGGAAGAATTGGGCATTGGCCGCCCGTCAACCTATGCGTCGATCATGACCACGATTGTGGACCGCGAATATGTGCGCCGTGACAAGAACCGGCTGATCCCGGAAGATAAAGGTCGTCTGGTAACTGCTTTCCTTTCCAACTATTTCCGCAAATATGTGGAATACGATTTCACCGCCGATCTTGAGGCGGAGCTGGATGATGTGTCGGCGGGCGACCGCAATTACAAAGAGGTTCTCGCCCGGTTCTGGCGTGATTTCTCAGCTGCTATCGCGGAAACGGCGGACCTTCGCATTGGCGAAGTGCTGACCAAAATCGATGAATTCTTGGCCCCACATCTGTACCCTTTGCGCGAAGACGGGTCTGATCCGCGCGTGTGCCAAACCTGCGGCACCGGTCGTTTGCATCTGAAAACCGCGCGGTCGGGGTCTGCCTTTATTGGCTGCGGCAATTACCCCGAGTGTCGCTATACGCGGCCCATCTCGGGTGGCGAAGAGGGCGGGTCGGTCGATGGCCGCACATTGGGCACCGATGAAAACGGGCTGGAAATTACCCTGCGCGCTGGGCGCTTTGGCCCCTATGTGCAGCGCGGCGAGGCCACGGAAGAGGCCCCGAAACCGCCAAGATCAAGCCTGCCCAAAGGCTGGACACCGGATGCGATGACACTTGAGTCGGCATTGCAATTGCTAAGTCTGCCGCGCCAGATTGGTCCGCATCCGGCGGACGGCGTGATGATCGAAGCCGCACTTGGCCGTTTTGGGCCTTACGTCAAACATGGGTCGGTCTACGCCAATGTGGCCGATATTGAAGAAGTGTTCAGCATCGGCATGAACCGCGCGGTTGAGGTTTTGGCACAAAAAGCCACACGCGGTGGGCGCGGTGCGGCGGCGGCACCGTTGCGGGAACTCGGCGCGCATCCTGACGGCGGTCTGGTGCAGGTGATGCCGGGCAAATACGGACCCTATGTGAAATGGGCCAAGGTCAACGCGACCTTGCCAAAGGAGCTAGACCCCGAAACGGTAACTTTGGAAGAAGCGCTGGCGCTGGTGGCGGAAAAGGCCAGCAAGGGGAAGCCTGCGAAGAAGGCTGTGACGAAAAAGCCAGTGGCCAAAGCGGCGGCGGCGAAAAAGCCTGTGGTCAAGAAACCGGCCGCGAAAAAACCAGCGGCAAAGGCGGCTGTTGCGAAAAAGACCGCCGCAAAAAAAGCCCCCGCCAAGGCGAAGGCCGTGGCAGAGTAGCGTCAGTCTTTCAACACGCCACGCGGGTTCAGCAAGCGCCGGATCACGCCTTCGCGGGTGATCTGGCCGATGATCTTGCCATGCTCGGTCAATGTCACGGCCCGCACATCGCCGCGCAGTTGTGACATCACATCACGAATAGGCGCATCGGCGTCGGCATTGCCCGATGTGGGGAAAGCGCCCGGTGTAGGTTCCATCGCATCGCGGGCGGTCAGAACGCCCAAGGGGTTCATGTGATTGACGAAATCGGCAACATAATCTGACACCGGGTTGGCGATAATCTCACGTGCGGTGCCGCATTGCACGATGCGCCCGCCCTCCATCAGGGCGATACGGTCGCCGATTTTGAACGCTTCATCCAGATCATGCGACACGAAAATGATCGTGCGCTGCAACTTGTCTTGCAGTTCCAGCAACTCATCTTGCAGGCGGGAACGGATCAGCGGATCAAGCGCCGAAAACGGCTCATCCATCAACAGGATCGGGGCTTCGGTGACAAAGGCGCGCGCTAGGCCCACGCGTTGCTGCATGCCGCCAGAAAGCTCACCCACCTTGCGTTCGGCCCATTGGGTCAGGTTGACGAGGTCAAGCTGCTTATCGACGCGGGCTTTGCGGTCTTCTTCGGAGACGCCGCCAAGCTCCAACCCCAGCCCCACGTTTTCGCGCACTGTGCGCCAGGGCAGCAGACCAAAGGCCTGAAACACCATCGCGATGTTGGACAGACGCAAGCGGCGCAGGGTGGCGGCGTCGGCATGGGTAACGGAGGTCATTTGACCGCCGTCCAGCACCCGCACTTCGCCCCGGCAAACCGGGTTCAGCCCGTTGACCGCGCGCAGCAGGGTGGATTTACCGGACCCCGACAGCCCCATCAGCACCAGAATTTCGCCATTGCCGACGGTGAGGCTGCAATCATGCACGCCCAGAACCTGCGACGTGGCCTCTTGGATCTCGGCGCGCGATTGGCCCTTGTCCATCAAGGGGAGGGCCTGGTTTGGCCGGTCACCAAAGACGATATTCACTGCGTCAAATTCGACGGCGTTCAGGGCGGATGTGTCTTTCATTTGGTTTCCACCCTCAACATGCGGTCAAGTACAATCGCGACGACCACGATGATGAAACCGGATTCGAACCCCAGTGCCGTGTTGACCGAATTCAGCGCCCGTACAACGGGCACGCCAAGGCCGTTGGCCCCGACAAGGGCGGCGATGACGACCATCGACAGCGACAACATGATGGTCTGGTTCAGGCCTGCCATGATCTGCGGCAGGGCATAGGGAAGTTCCACTTTCCACAGCGTTTGTTTGGGCGTGGCACCAAAGGCGGTTGCGGCCTCCAGCAGCGGCTTTGGCGTGGTCGAAATGCCAAGATGCGTCAGCCGGATCGGGGCGGGCAGCACGAAGATCACGGTGGCAATCAGACCCGGCACCATGCCAAGGCCGAAGAATACGATGGCGGGAATGAGGTAGACAAAAGTTGGCAGGGTTTGCATCAGATCCAGTACCGGCACCATGAACCGGTAAAGCCGGGGGCGGTGCGCCACGGCAATGCCAATCGGCACGCCAAGGCCCATACACACCACGCAGGCGGACAGGATCAGGGTCAGGCTTTCTGTGGTTTCTTCCCAATAACCTTGGTTCAGGATGAACAGAAACCCGATCAGCACGCCAAGGCAGACCTTCCAGCTGTGCTGCAAGAACCAAGTCAGGGCGATAAAAAGGATAATGATGACAAAGGGATGAAAATCCTCCGGATAGATCGGATGACTCGCCTGATAGAAGGACGGCAGAAAGTCTAGCTTTGGTCGACCGAGCAGGAAGTTGGGTATCGAGGCGATGAACTCAATTGTGCCAAGCACGAAATCGGCGAACCACAAGAGGAAAAACCAGTCAAGTGGGCTTTGCAGCATGTTGAGGAACAGAGTGATGACCGCTTCCAGACCTTCCGAAATGAGGTCGAAATATTCCCCTAGATTTTCGTTCATCCAATCGAAAATCGCCTTGGCGACTTTGCCCACCGGAATTTTAGTGTTGGTCAACCAGTCCATGTGTCCCCCACGGTCCGAAAAATAAAGGCCCCGGATCGCTCCGGGGCCTTTGTGTCGGTTTATTGCAGCGCGGCTGTTACCGCCGCCATCGCATCACCGCCGTCTTTGGTGGTGACACCGTCCAGCCAGGGGCCAAGCGCGTCTGGGTTGGCGGCAAGCCACGCCTTCGCGGCCTCAGCAGGATCAGCGCCATCGTTGAGGATAGCACCCATGATGGCGTTTTCCATTTCCAGCGAAAAGACCAGATTGGTCAGCAGTTTGCCGGTATTCGGGCATTCAGCGACATAGCCCGCA
>JANNSG010000162.1:0-39340 GCA_031402355.1 Pseudorhodobacter sp.
TGATGCCCGCCATTGCCGGGGTTTGATCCTGCAAGCCCGCCCGCGTTGGCTGGCATCAGCCCTGCCGCGATAATGCCGCCGCCTGCAAAGTCAGCGCTGGTCGTGCCAGCCCCGCCGCAACCACCGCCCAGAAATATACCCCCGCCGCCCCAAGTGCCCGCACCGCCTACGGCCCCTGCAATAGCACCGCCCGCAGCACCCGTATTCCCTGCAATAGAAACGTATTGTCCAAGTGCCGTATAAGCGCCAGAGTTTACCAAACTGGTTATCACCCCCGCCGCGCCCGCAGCGCCAACCGCAGCACCCGTGCCATTGCCGCCCACAGCACCGCCCGCCGCACGGGCAAGCATGGTTGCCGCAACGTTCGAGCGGTCCAGCGCCACATAGCTATCAACACCCGCGCCACCAATGCCGCCCTGCCCGACCGAACAGAAAAGTGTTGGCAACAAAAATGCGGTTGCGATCAACAGGCGGGTGATCGCCCCCGTGCCACCACCACCGCCGCCGCCCCGCGCAGCCGCAGCCGCCGCCGAATGGCCAAGACCGCCCGCGCCGCCGCCGCCGATAGCGATGATTTCCAGAAAGTTGGCACCAAGTGGCACTTCATAGGGTTGCCAGACGGCCCCGTTCTGCGCCACAAATTTCCGCGTGTTGCCCGGATTTTTTGGCCATGGAAAGGGGAATGTCATTTGCTGCCCCCTGCACCGCGCGCCGACGCGATCTGCGCAGCGGTAAGTCCGCCACCGCCCATTGAACCATTTTGTGATGAGAAGCGGCTCCCAGAACCCCCCGCCACCATCTTTCCGCCAAGGCAATAGACAGTCACAAGTCTGCTACCAGCGGGCAGGGGTGCGCCCTTCGTATAATTCACGGGCTTTTTGGGGTATGGCTTTTTGAACCAAGAAAGACATATGCCGCTGAACCAATTGCCCATCAGTAATCCCCCGATACCGTGCTGATCTGCCAACCGGCAGCTACCGCCGTCGCAAGGCAGACATATATCCTGTAACCGGGCGGGATTGGGCGATTGAAAATGCGCTCAACCGCTTGCAGCGTCGCGATTGACGTTTCCGACAAGGTGGTCGCTGGCAGGCCGATCTGCCCGATCAATACGTTATTGGCCGCAGTGCCGGGGGTAAGCCCGTTGTTCAGGAACACCCGCAGAACCGTGGCCACATTGGTGCCACTCGGCTCACAGACGATTGACCCCAGATTGCCGCCCTCTGTCGCGTCCGCCGTCATTACCAGCAAGGTTGTGCCGGTGCCGTCCTTGGCCGTGTTGGCGGCTGTGATCGTGGCCCATGCGGATCGGGGAACGCGGGTGAATATCGGTGCGAAGTTTGGCATTTATAGCATCCTCATAGGTTGAACGCGCCCGCCGCCATGACAATCGCGATTGCGTATTTTTCCGGGGGCAGGATCGCCTCCCAAACATCCGGGGCGCTTTCCCAAAACAGAACATCCTGATTTGGCGGCATGGCCAAAACCCCCGCTGTCTTGCCATTCAGCGTGCCCGCCCCGGTGATGTTGACCAACATCCTTCCAGTGCCGGTGTGCCGCAGAATGAACTCTGTACCGGTCTCAAACGCAACTGCCGCGCCCAAAGGCAGCGTGAAGGCAGGCGATGCACCGCTGGCAAAGATAAGAAACCCGCTGTCGGTCAGCGCGAAGGTGTAGGTTGTGGCAGGCTCTGTCCGGGACTTCTGAATAAAGGACGTGACAAGCCCCGGCACATCGGGCGATCCCTCGTCCATAACCAGAAAGCCGTCAGTCGCCTTTTGTTGGCGCGGTGTCGCGTCTGTGCTGAAATCATATGCCATGGCGTATCAGACCTTGTCTCTCAAGGGGGGAAGTGGTCACGCCGCGTGGGTGAACACGGCTGATGTGACATTGACGTTTTGGCCGATGGTGAATTCGATGGAATCCATCTTGATGTCGGCCACCGCCGAACAATAGTAATCCCAGACCGCCGTGCCATCGGCTATCGCGGTGCCGGTGCCGGTCGGCCCACCGGACGACGCTGTGGTGCCCGCCGTAGCGCATTTATAGATGTTGACGCCATTGGTGCGGTACACACCCAGACCCACCGCCGTGCTTGCCGCCCAGGCAGGCGCTGCGGTTGAATTCAACCCCACCGAAAGCGTGGTGATCACATCAACGTTGGCCGATGTACGAATGCGCGCCACCGTCGCCTTGCCTGTCGCATCCGCCGCAACGTCCGCGCGCGGAAAACCAGCCAGCGTCAGAACATCGGCGGCGATTGTGCCGGTGCTGACCCCCGAATAGCCCAAGGCAATCGTGGCCAGTACCAAGGCCATGGCAGTGGTGCCAAATTCCAGTTTCCCGGCAGCACCCCCCGCGTCGATCTGATCACGAACGGCGGTCATACGGGCAGTTTTCACAGCGGCGGAATAGGTAACAGTCATCTCAAGTCTCCCTTGTTTGGTTTGCGGCGCGCTGCATCACAGCGGGCCTTCGAACAGTGTGGTCAGGGCGGTTTGCAAAGCAGCATCAACACCGGCCTCATTGGTTGCGGCAGCAATCGCGGCGGATGCCTCCATCCGCTGGCGTTCAGTGAAGGGCGCGACTTGCTTCCAAAGCACCGCCTTGTTGGCCCAGACCTGCGCCAGCTGCCACGCGGTGGGGGCGGTCACGCCGATCTCTGCCGTCAGCAGCGGGTAATCGGTCAACGTGGCCGGGTCGGGCCCCGCCTGCAGATAGGCCAACGCCTCGGCCTGCTTTTGGGTGTAGATCGTCTGCTGCCCCGGAATGTCGGTGATGTATTTCAACCGGATTTTGCCGATGTAGTCATTGAACTGTGCAATCGCCGCAACCTTGGCCCGCGCCAGCGCCACCACCGCCAGCTCGGGCGATCCTGTCCCTCGGATGATGACCGCGCTGGACGCCAGCCACGGCAGCGGCCCGCTGACGCTGATTTCCACCGTGCAGTCCTGCGGCAAAGGATGCCTCAGCTCAGGCGCGATGGCAGAAAAACTGTCCTCAGTGCCCGTGCCAATATCCCTGATCGTGATGGTCACCGTCGCATCTGGCAACCCGTCCAGATGAAAGCCTGCCGCACTTTCGTAGGCTTGTGGCAACTGCGGCCGCATCTGCCAAACCCCACCTGCATAGATCAGACGCCCCAGATCAAGCGTGCTGTATCCATCCGGCAGCGCGATAGCCCCCTGCGGCAAAGACCGCTTCATTCCGCCGCCGGTCACGATGCCATCGCTGTTGACAAACCCGAACGCGATCATTTCGTCACCCGCGCAACCGTTAGATAGATATCCCGCAGCCATGTGTTACTGCCCGAATTGGGTGCCGTGACAACAATCAGACGATATTCAAAATCATCGTATGATCCATTCAGCTGCGCACCATCACTGTAATTTTCCCAAATGCCAGGCGCTGGGTTAACCGTAAAAGTCTCTACTGTTTCCCACGCTGTAAATGCAGCCCCCTCAAAAACGTATCTGCGCTGCAGATCGACAGTCGCGATATTTGAGCCGACGCCGCGCGCAACAAACTGAATGCCCCTTTGAAAGATTTGCCCCTGTGCTACAGGCCCCAAATCAAGAGTTGCCAGCACCGTACCTGCAGCCGCCGCAAAGCGATCAAACGGCCCAAGTACGACTGTCTGGAACTCGTCAGAAACCGCGCCGTCTTTAATGTCAGGACGCTGCACCGGCATGACCGCAAAACTGGTTACTGGCAGCCATGATGTCCACAGCATGGGTCGATCAGTGATCAGTCTTGCTCGGGCTTCATAGACGTTGCTGCTAAGTATACCATCGGAAATGACAACCTGTCCGGCGTCCACATCATGTGTTGTTCCGCGCGAGGTCACAAAGCCGGTGGCTTGGACCCGAATTTGCCATTTTAGTGCCCGCGCATCATCCTGTTCGCCTTCCCATGTCAAGCGCAGGGCCGGACGCCGCTGAACGTCGGCGGCATCTTTTACCGATGCCCCTACCACGGCAAATCCGGGTACTGACTGCGCTGCAGGCACGACAGCAGCTACAGATACCAAATCGGGTGGTGCCAGACTGCCATAAACGTAGTCGCTTGCATCGCGCTCACGCAAACTGACCTGCTGGTGGGCGGTCATCGGATCGTCGATGATCTCGGCCACCTCAAAGACCTTTGCAGCATAGTCATTCGCGATGCTGGTCCAGGACATTGCGTCCAGCGGTTCCAATGCTGCAAAATCCGGCGGCAAAGTCTGTCCATGTCGCCGGAAACGCCGCTCCTCTGCAATGTAGGCCTTTTGCAGTCGTCGCACCTGTGCGCCATAGGGACATGCCGACAAGCCCAAATCTGCAATCAGGCGCTGGCCCTGATCCTGTGCTTCATAGACGGGGTTGTAGAGGGGCGGCGCTTCTTTCTGCTCCCAAAGCATAGCAGGTTCAGGATAGGTCGCATGCACCCCGTTGTACGAATTTGCGAAGCCCGGAAAAGGTTTATAGTCCTGCGCGCTGGTTACGATGATGTCGTCATCAATCAAGGCCATCACCGGAATGCCTGGTGGCCCGGCGCGAACCTTCCAAATGCCACCGATTTCCGCCACCTGGCCGGAACAGACTTTCAGCAATTCGGCGATGATGTCAGCGGGCTGTTCATCGAGGCTGACTTCCAGCCCCGCTCTGAACTGCGCCTCAGTACCAGACGCACCGTTATCGACCAGGACATTGCATTCGTTCATCGCGGCAAAATAACTCGCCAAAGGCATATCGGCAGCAGCGAAACCGCCGCCCCAAGTGCTGCCATCGTCCAGACCGATACCGCGCTGAATGTTGTAAATGGCGACTATCGGATTGAGGGTCGCCGACCAGGTGGCCTTATTGGCCCACCGCTGCGATCCAGTCCCACCGACGGTACTGTCGAACCGTGGGTCATAAAGGGGTATTCCCCCCATCTCGAATCGCAGACGCGGAAGAGATGGAAATTTCTCGCGGTCATACCGGAACGTACAAATCGCATAGCAGATGCCGCGCCCGATCATGTCTGCCGCCCACGGCCGCTCGGGGTAACTGCTGTATTTGGCAATCAACATTGGGTCGGCGGTGGTCTGGGTGCCATCGTAATACTTGATCCAAGCATTTCCGGCCAGCAATCCGGTGGCGGGCAAACCATAGTCTGCGTGCGCAACTGTGCCCAAGGTCACAAATTGATCATTGATCATCACGCGTGACAGTGTTTGTCCGGCAATATCGCCCAAATCGATCACTTCGGTCAGATAGGCGTTAGGTGTCCTGTCGACATCGCCATGGCTCATCGGCGGGCAAACTCTGGTCCCCGCCGTAGCGTATTTCATCAGAACGAATGAACAAGGGTTGGTGCCACCTGTTTGAGTGACCTCTGTCTTGATACCAGGCTGGCGCGGCTTTGGCTGCAAGGCCTGCAAAAGTGAGGAAGCTGCGACAGAAATCAGCAACCGTCCGACAAAAGTCGTCAGAAACCCTCCGGCCCCGAGGGCACTTCCAATGGCGCCGATGGCTGCTCCAATAAAAGGCATCAGGGCACCCGATATGCAACCGAGGCATCGGCGCGCAAGGCCAAGCCCAGCTCGCCTTGCCTCAACACAGCTATGCGTTCGCCCAAATTGATCCCAAGTGCTGCAATGCCGTCGCTCTGCTCGATCACCATGATATCGCCGACCTGGGCAAATGCTTGGGGAACCTCGGCGAAGTGCCGACGTACAACGGCCAGATGATTGTCAAATCCATCATTTGCCAAAAGCTTCAGGCCACCCCTCAACGACTTGTATCGCCCTCGGTACCCAGCCGCGAAATCATGGCCAGTCATCGCCTCGACGCAGCCTGCAACGAACAAGGCACAGTCATGCCGACCGTAGGAAAAATCATATCGTGTCACCTGTGCCTGATATGACGTCAGGCGGGATTGCCAATCGGGCAGGCGGGCGATGCTCATCTGTCAGACCCCCTGCCGAAACCAGTCGGGACATTCGGCTTGGGGCGTGGCGCGGGTGCCGATCCTGGACGCCGCTCACCCCAATAGACATCAACAGACCCTGACACTTCAGAATATCTACGGAACCGATCGCCCGACCGCAGTTTCTGGGTTTCGTCCGATTTCTTCAGGGCCAACGTCCGGGTCAATAGCCGCGCCGAACTGGCCACGGTCACTTCGCAGCGGGCTTCGCCGCCCGCTTCCGGGACGACCACTTCGCATTCGTCGATAAAGCCTTTGAATAAGCGGTGTGGCTCGGCCACCAACGCGCCGTCATCGGTGGAAAACAAAGCGCGGTGGATCTGCAAGGGCGCGAACCGGCAATCGTAGGTGCGGATCAGATCGCCCACTGCCGGTGCCAGCGGCGACAGTGTCAGCCGCTGCATCCGCACAGCCAACCCGGTGCCATAGGTGATCGGCGGCACCTGCATCACCGTGCCCGCGCCCACGTAAGTCCGCGACCCGCCCTCGATGGTGAACGCGCGGTCTTCGGCCCCGGTCCAAAGACCAAGAGCTTCGGTCAGGCCGGTGCTGCGGTTCTTGGCCTCAGCCCAGATCAGGATACGGATCACCGTGCCTGCGCGGGCTGCCAGATAGGTCGCTGTGGGGCTGTCATATGTGCGCATTACCGAAGGCTCTGCACCCAAGAAAAGCCAAGTCCTTCGGTCATCGTCGATTGGCGCGTGGCCTCCTCGATCGAGCCATAGATGGCGACCGCCTTGCAATAGGCCTTCTTCAGCTGCACGGGTGCGGTGGCAATAGCACCGGGGCGCAGGGCGGGTGTCACCTCGAACAGCGCCGTCTGACCTGACCCATCGGCCACCACGCTCGTGTTCACCACGCGGTGCAGCGCCTGACGCACCGGGGATGATCCGTAGGCGAAGGACAGATAGTCGCCCGCTGACAGCGTATAGCCAACTGGCAGGCCCGACAAAGACATCTCGCGCGCGTCGCCGCCAAGCGCCAGGATGCTTACCGACGCGGCCCCCAGCACCGTGCCCAGCGGGTCCAGCAGGGGGTTGGTGCGGTAGCGATCATACATCAGAAATGGCCGTCCAACTTGGCGGATCAGATCGATCAACACCTCTGGCCTGCCCGCTTCGGCTTTTGTCATCCGGCCAAGGGTGATCTGCCCCGTCCACAGCCGCTCAGCCACATCCGCGCCCAGCTGCTCGCCGCCCGCCGTGCGCGTCTGTTGCACCTGTTCCGGTAAGTGGAACGAATTTTGCGCGACCAGCAGACTGTCGGCAAATATGGCCAGCGCCAATGGATATGTCAGCGCCGCCATCAGCCAATCCTCTTTGCATCGCCAGAGACCCGGCGCATCGACGTGGGCAAGTTGGTTCGGTCGTATTCTTTCAGTGCTTCCTTCATGCCGCGTCGGGCTGCCGCCTGAATTTCGCGGTCACCTTGAACGCCGCGCAGATCAAAGTTCGCGGTAAAGCCGCCTCTGTTTGATCCAGCAGCTGATCCGCTTGTGCGGCGATTGCGGTTGTCGACTGCACCCCCGGCGGCAAGGCCCGGCACACCGCCTGCATTGATGGCCTCCAGCGTGTGCCGGTTGCGCGCCGTGGCCTTGGCATTGACGACATACTCGCCCACCGACAGGGCGCGCAACTCACTGTCGGACGTGGCCGTGCCACGGCCATAGACCATGCCGCCATTAGCCTTGCCGCCAAACAATCCGGCCAAAAACCCGCCACCGCCACCACCGCCGCCGAACAAGCCTGATAGGATCGACTTACCACCAAACGCAGCGCCGAACGGGCCTTGCCCGAACAAAGCCCCTTGAATGGCCGCTTTCAGGAATGCCGCCGCCACACCCTTCAGCACGTCTTGCAGGCTTTCGCCCTTGGTGATCAGCGCATCGATCGCGTTCACGGCCGTCTGCTCGAAGAACTCCTTCGACGCCTTCATGCCCTCGACCGCCAGCGCTTCCCGCTCACGTGCAATGATCAGTGCTTCGACCTGCTTGCGCTCGGCATCCGTGGCCCCGGCCAGCGCCTCGCGGTATTTCAGCATTTCCTGCTGAATCGGGTCTTGGGTTTGCAGCGCCGCGATTTCGTCGTTCAGCTTGTCGATCAGGGTCTGAAGGGCATCGGCTTCGGCCTGGGCTGCACCCGCGCCACCACCACCACCACCGCCGCCAGTGCGGGGGATAATTCGGGGCGCATTGCGCCGTTCCAAATCCCGCTGATCTGATGTGCCGCCCACCGTCCGGCCACCAAAGGCCGATAGTGCCTGCCCGCCGGGTGAGTTGCCAAAAGCGAGCTGCTTCAGTTGCGCATTGGCAGCAGCTTGCTGATTGGCCAGCGCTGCATTGGCCTCACCCGCAGCACGGATGATCGCGCCAACTTTGCCCAGCAGAGTGTCCGCCGCGCCAAAGGCCCCGGAAAACACGCCCGACAGATTGATCCCTGCAGCGGCGGCCAATGCATCGCGAACGGCTTGGGTGGCTTGTTCCAGCAGTGCGGCGTTACCAGCGGCAGTATCCATGCCAGCTTCAAGTTCATCGGTTCGCGTCTTGACCGCCGTCATCGCGGCCTCAGTATCGACGATGATGCTATAGAATGCGAATTGCGCAGCAGTCATCGACCCGACAGGGCCCACCATATCAAGAAATTGCTGCCGAAGTCCGGACGCAGCTGCGAGTTGCTGATCAAGCGTTGCAGCCTGTGACAGTGCTGCCATCGAGGACGCAAGTTCACGCGCGCTCTTCGCGCCTAAATCCAGACCATTCCCGAGGTCTTCAGCGCGCGACACGTTCAACCACGCATTGCCGTTGTACATCGCTGAAAGTTGCTGATTAAGTTCAGTGGCAGCATCCGACAGCGTGCGCAAACCAACCTCGCCCTGCGCCACGGCAAGTGCACGGATTTCTGCGTTCAACAGTCCATATTTTTCGATCAGCCCTTGGAAATTATTGGCGGTGATATCTGCTGCTTCGCTGGTGTCAGCCAGCGCACTTTCGACGCCTTCCAAGGCGCTCGCCATATCCTCGGACGCGCCAATCCCTGCCATGATAGCCTGGACGGCCGCTGCGCCGAAACCGATTACGCCAATAGTGATCAGGTTTACCGGGCTGATGATCGAAAGGAAGCCCTGCTTCAGGATATTCACAGCACCTGCTGCACCAGCATTTCCAAATGCCTGGCTGATCTGCGTGCCTTGCTGGATGGCCAGCTGCAGCGGGTTCTGCCCCGCCGCCAGCATGACGCCGATATCGTTGAACTGTGCGGCCATATTGCCAACGGCAAATGCGCCCTGCCGTTGCGACGCCGCCAGATCGCGGTTTGCGATTGCCGCTCGTTTTGCCGCAGCGGTCGACGCATCAGTGGCAGCAACCGAAGCTCTGTTTTTTCCCGTCAGTTCCGACGTCGCGACCGTCACACCCTTGATGCCGCGAACAGCCGCCTCCAGCTCGGCTTTCGCCGCCCGGCTGTCCAGCTCCAGGATCATTTTCAGGTTCAGCGTCATGCCCCGGCACCATCCTCATTGGATGCTTCCTTGGCCCCGAACTCGATCAGTTGAATGTGGGTCCACAGCTCCGGTGTCATGGCAACACCCGCCAGATCAAAGCCCGCACGGACAGCCGTGTAATCAAGGCCTGTGCGCAGCACTGACCCGTCGGCAAGGGCAAGGTAACGCCATTGCGTGCAGACGGCCAAAAAGCCCTCCAGCGCCGCAACATTGTCTTCCCAAATGCCGTCATCACCGCCCTCTTGATCCACACCGTCGTCTTCAATGATCAGCCCGAAATGCAGCGCATCCCGTGCCGCCTCGTCCTCTGATCCCTTGTCCGCGCCAAGCGTGCCGGTTGCCCAAGCCCGCCCGGCCCATGTCAGTTTCCCAAGCGGGCCTTGGACATCGCCAGCGTGTAGTGCCGGATGATCGCAATCTGGATGAAGCTGGACCCCAGAACATCGTCGCGCAGCGCATCAGACATCGGGATCGGGTTGCCCTGCTCGTCGCCCACGTCCGGGAATCCGACACAGACAGCGCGCAACCAGGACAAGGTGCCATCGGCGGTACCCAGATCGAATTCCATCAGCTCCGATTGCGGTACCGCCCGAAAGCGCGTGCGCAGTTTTTCTTCCGTATGGCCGTCATCTGACGGCACCATGACGGGCACATCGTGGGTGAATTGGCGGTCTTTGACGATCTTGAACATGGCAGCTCCGGTGTGTGATTGGGTTTAGGTCAGGGTCAGCGTCCACTGGTCGTTGCCGGCAACAGGCAGCGGCGCGAGGCTCAGCGGCCATTCGACAATGTTCTGGTTCTGCTCCAGACCCTGTGGGCGCATCATCTGCGCCGCAGGCACGGTCAGCGTTGTGATCTTGCCCGCGCCCACACCATGAACCAGGCTGACCGGCACTGTGGTTTGTGCGGCGGCCAATGCGAACGGGTTGAACGCGGCCAGCAGCTGCGCTTCGACCACGGTCTCGATCATCTCCGAACGGTCGGTGATCAGAATGGCTTCCGCCCCGATCAGGAAGCGGTTTTCGACATCGTTCTTCATGTCCAGCGTGAACGACCGCATTACCAGCGCCACCGCGTTGATCAGAAAGGTCGGCGTATTGGTGCTGGATGCGACTTGCGGTGCCTTAAACGCGGTCAGGACTGGTGTCGGGAAAGTCTGATCCGACGGCTGCGAAAACAGACCGGTAAAGGCAAATTCCAGATAGGGGATGCCCTGCGCATTGACCATGATTTTGGCATTGCCGCGCGCGCCACGCATCATGTAGCGCGTGCCATCCTTGTGCAGATAGAACGTGCCGGATTCGTGGTTGTCGGTGACCGGGTTGTAAGTGACCGACACGCCAGCGCTGACAACCTGGGCAACACCACAGGCCCGCAGCAAGGGGCCCCAGCCCGGCGCTGTGCCCGCAGTGCCCGAAGGTGACAGTTCCACCTTGAACGACAGCTTGGCATGCAGCTCGTTCGGGATCGTGCCCTGCGCGCCGTAATACGGCAGGTCCAGATCCCGGTCGACATCGGTGCCTTCCATCGGCTGCAGCTTGACGTCTGTCGCAAGGATTGCGTTCGCGGCCCCGGTTGGAACGGGGTCGAGGCCGTAGGTCACCTCTGTTTTGAACAGAAGGGCGGTCTTTTTCCATTTGAGGGCTGCGGGCATCTCAGGCCTCCTTCACAGGGGTTTTAACGGGGGCTTTAACAGCGGCGCTGGACGGTGCCGCCGCCGCTAGTTCACTGGCCACGGCGGCATCCATCGTCGGCTCCGCGGTCAGAACCAGACTGCCATCGGCAAGCCGGGCGTAACTGCCACCCGATTGTGGCAGGGCCTGCGGAATTGGTGCTTTGGTCATGGCATGATCCTCAACTGGTCGCCCACGGCGAATTCGATCTGATAGACTAGCGTGCCGCCTGCAAAACTGACGATGGCCCCGCGCACCAACCGGAACACGCCGACCACGTCGTCGGGGGCCCAACCACAAATGGCCTCGATCACTGCCCGCTTGACGGATGCGATCTTGTCCAGGGCGCGCGCACCTTTGCCGGGTGTGTTGCGAAAGGTCAGAATGACGCCGATCGTCTCGTCAAAACTCTGCCGGAACAGACCAGCTGCAGCATCCGCCACGCCGCCCTGCAGCCCGGTAGAAATCACATTGGCGGCTGGCGTCACTTTCGGCAGCAGGTTTTGCGCCTGCAGCTGGGCCAGATGGGCGGCACCTTCGATGCGCCCCGAAAGGTCGGGCACACGGTCTTGCAGCCGGGCGATGACACTGTCCTCAAGATCGGTCTGCATCAGATCAGCCCCGTCATGTTGTCTTGCGTCATGTTCCGCTCACGGTCGGTGAACTGCACGCCCGTGCCACCCGTGCTGGGGGCCTCGATGCCCGCCGCCGTCAGTGCGATCACGCCGTTGGAAATATCCTTCAGCATGACGATGGCGGCTTTTTGATCGGCCTCGATCTTCGGATCAGGCTCTGACGTGTGCAGCTTCCAGATGGCAATCGCCTCGGCGATATCGGTCAGCAGTGGCTGGGATACCGACAGCGGCAGCGCATAGCGCCGGGCCAGATAGCCGTCGATCACCGCATCGGTATCGGCCAGCGCGCGGTTGACCACTGTCACGTCGACCGTGCCAGATGCAAATTCGCCGCGATCGGTCAGCGAAACCAACATGGCCTCGCCGAAACGATCGGTCAGATTTGCAAGGGTGGCGTAGGTCATCGGGGCGGCTTTCTGTTAAAGGGTCCGGCGGCGCGGGAGGAGGATGCACCGCCGGTCAGGTTTCAGGCGTTGGTTTCTGGCGACCTTTGCCCTTGCCCTGTCTCAGGGTTCAGATTTCGATCTCGACCACATCGACGGTCAGTTCCGGGTCGCTCGAAAGGGCTTCCATGTCCGCTTCGGTCAGCTCCGGCGCGCGGATGTAAACTGCCTCGGGCCCAAACTTGCGCCCAATCCGCCAACGACCCTTGGCTGGGCCAGTGACCTTTACGATCCAACCTTTAGGGCCATGTGTCGGGTGCACCGGCGCTGGATCAGCAGCTGGTTTCGGATCCACAGGCGCGGGACCGGCGTCGATCGGCGCGTCCACTGGCGCTGCGGTTGGGGCTGCCACACCTTCCGCAGCGCCAGTGGGCTCCGTTGCCTGGGGGGCGGCGAGAGCGGCGGTTGCTGCAGCGTCGGCCACCGTTTCGGTGCCGCCGGTGCCAGCGATTGGTTTTTTCGGACGTGCCATATCAGGCCTCCCAAGATTTGATCATCGAAGAGGGCGGGGTGGCCGCCCCCTCTGGAAAATCAAAGCTCAGGTCAGGAAAGCCACGGCACGACCAGCAGTTCTGCCGTGCCTTTCCATTCGTTGGTGACGCCGCCCGTGCCGTATTCCGAATTCAGCAACTGGCGACCCGCACTTTCATAGGATGGCGGCACGACAAGAAGGTTTGGCACCAGACCGAGTGGCCGACCACCATCGCCCTTCATGTTCTGAATGGCTGCGCGCGCAATCGCATAGTTCGCCGCGTTCAGGGGCTGCTTCGATCCCCACGCCATCTGCGGGAAGCCATAGCCGACGTTGCAGCGCAGATCCGCGCCGTAGATATAGCGCCGCTCGTTGAACACGTTATCGTCGGTGGCCTTGTCCTTCGTGGTGAAGGTCGCGGGCTTGCGTTCTTGATAAATGATCGGCTTGACCGATTGGTTGGTGGCCATCAAGTACCATGGGGTACCTGCGCCGCCGTCTGTATTCGCATAGGTGCTGGTAGTGCCATCTGCCAAGACAATTGGGTGATCGACGTCAAAGAAGAACTGACCATCAAAGCAGTTCGTGGTGAAGCCATCCTTCAGCGCCTGCCAAACCAGCAATTCCGGGAAGGCCGCAATCGCCTCACCCATGCGGGTCATCAGCATAGAATACTGACCAAGGTTGTCGTCCTCGATGTCGTTCTGGTCCACACCAACAGTGTGTTCAAAATGCTTGTTCAGGATGGCATAGCCAGATTCCGCGATGTTTTGCACAACACGGGCACCGATCCATTCGCGCATGCCCGGCATCTGGTTGAGCCAGCCATAGCGATTTTCCGCAAGAGCGGACTTGATGGTCATCGCCACCTTGTCCTTCATCATCGGGGCCATGCCCAGACCCTTTTGGAACTCGGTCTTGAAGCCAACGCGCAGGGCGTCGATGATTGGTTGTGAAACGATCATGTCAGGATATCCTTACGACAGAATGGCGCGGGTCAGGGCTTCGTCGAACCGGACCCAAACGCCCAAGGCGTCTACGCCGTCGATGATCCCTGCGGGGGAGCGGGTGCTGGTGCCGTTGGTCTTGGCCACCGTCTGGTCATCGACGATGTAGCAAGGGGCACCAATGTCGGCGGTGACGATCAGATCGCCAGCCGTCGAGTTGGCAAAGCGGTACGTGCCGGGGCGGTACCGCTGCGAGGTGACACCGGCAGTGGTCGATGTACCGCGCTTTTCTGCCCGGCCAACACCGAACGCGCCGGTCGCGGTGGCACCTTTGATCAGTTGGCCCGCAGCGTTGCGCATCAGGATCGATCCGATAAAGATCGACTGTGATGCACCAAGCAGGCCTTCGCGCTCGACGGGCTGCAGTTCGGCGGTATTGCGGTCAGCGGTCAGGGCAACCATTAGCGAGCCTCCTCAGCCAGAGTTTTTGCGTAATCCTTGGGGTCGATCCCCAGCGCAGCGGCTGCTTCCAGCTGTGCAGCATTCAGCGACACCGCGCCGTCTTTGGCAGCTGGCGGCAGCTGCACCATCCCTGACGCCTCAAGCGTCGGCATGGCAGCGATTTCTTTTTCGACATCGGCGCTGCCCACCATGTGGCGGGCGATGTAGTGGTCCCGCAGCGGCTTCACGCCCACGCGGCGCTCTTTGATCGCCCCGTCGACAAAGGCTTCGGCAGCGGCTTTGGCACCGGCGGTTTTGATGGTGGCAAGCTCGGTCGCCATGCCCGCCATTTCCGATTGCAGGGCTGCGATCTCGGCGGGCTTAGCCACGGCTTTGGTGGCGGCAGCGGCAAGGATTGCCTCCTGCGTGCCCTCGACGCCAAGCGCCGTGCCGATCGCGGTCAGCGCGGATTGCAGCGCGGGCTCGGTGTCTTTGCCCTTCATCGCTTTGATGGCGCTGATGATGGCACCCGCTTCTGCGTCAGCCGGAAGGCCAAGCGCTTCAGCGATTTTGTCCATGCCGTTCATGGAAGTCTCCTGATTAAGGGTGGCGAGGCCACGGAAATTGGGGCGGTTCACAAGGGATGCGCGCAGGATCGAGGCGATCTTTTTGCCCGCGTCATGCAGAATGACGGGCGACATCGCGCGGTAGGCTTTGTCGGCCACCAGCGCGCGGCCAGCGGCGGTCCATTCGACCTTGCCCCAAATGCCATCGGCGCGGGCCTGCATTTCGGTGATCCAGCCACGGGCAGGCGATGGCTCGCCCTTGCCCGCGCGCAGGTCTTCGGAATGGTTCTCGTCGATCTGCAGCTTGGCCTGCTCGGCAAAACTGGCAGCGATGATCGCGTCAGCGTCTACTACATGATAGGGCCCTCGTGCATCTTGGGTTTGCACAGCGCCCTTCTCGGTCGGCAGCAGGTGCACCCATTCAGGCACATCCGCCGCTTCGGCGAGATCAAGCGCGGCCATACGGGCGCGCTGCAGGTGGGGAGCAGCTGTTTTCATAGGCCGATCATCGCGAACCGCGCCAAGGCAAAACAGCCGCAAGGGCTTGCGGCCCAATCAGATCAGAAAGTGATTTTGGAGATGGTTACAGCCTGACGGCTGAAACCCGATCGGTCAAGCGCCGCCGTTGGTGGCCGTTTCCGCCCATTCAGCAAGGATCGCCACGATGTTGGTCTCGTCCTTCGGCGACAGCCCAAGGAACGGCCTTGCCGGGATGTTGCCCCAGAGGTTTGGGAACTGCGCCTTGGTGCCGCCGAACTGCTGCATCGCCGCATAGACCATCGGCGATCCGAATTCGATACTTTCGGGCTTGGCGTCGTATGAAAACTGCGTCGACAGTGACCCTGACGGGCCAAACAGCGGGCGCACGTCAATTCGGTTGGATTTGCGGGCACCGTAAGCTGCAAGCGTTGTTGCCGATTTCGGGGCCCATTTCACGCCTTCAGGCGACACGCCCTCACCAAAGCGCTCCTTGGTGGAAACGACCAGGTACTCGCCAATGTCCTGATTGGCCGGGGTCATGTCGGACAGAAACGCCGACAGCCTGGTCAGCGCGCCCGTGATCTCATCATTCTTGATTTTCAGGGTGACCATGAACGGCTCCGCTTATGCGGCAAGCGACCACATGTAATTTGAAGGCGCTGACCGAATACGACTCAGATTGGTATCGTTTTCGCTCACACCTTGGGCGATCGCGATCTCGGCTTCGGCACGATAGAAATCACGCAGCGCCAAAGTTGCCTCTTTAGCGGTCTGGGTGGCGCGGTAGATCACATGGAAAGCTGCTACGCGACGGGCTGCTGCAACAATATCAAATCCAGCGGCTGACCATCGGGAAACCTGTTCCGTAGACAACAGATAGGGCACAGACGTCTTCACATCATCAATGATGACCCGACGCGTTTCGTTATCCCAATTCTGCGGCATGTCGTGCTTCCTCTGTCAACACAACGTAGGCATGCGGGCGAACCTCTTCAATCCAAATGGTAAGCACGCCGTCTCGTTCTGTCTTGCTTAAGATGGTGAATTGAAGGCCCGATGACAAGAGCACCTCTTGTTCGCCTGAATGAAGCGACAAACGTCCCACATCCCGGCCACTTCGACCTTGAATGATAAACCGAAGCGGCCCCGCAAAAGCCTTGTCAGGATCTCTGGAACTGCTACTAAAACCATTGAATTCGAACCTTGTTCCAGCCTTTGCATCCTGAAAAAACGCAAGGAGCCGCGACGACGGTTCAGGAACTCCGCGAACTGTTATGCCGGGTGCTGGCTTCAAGCGCTGCAATGCGCCTTGCCGAATCTGTACCAACCGGGCCGCCTGCGCACTGACAGGTTCATTTATTGCAACCGCACGCGCAGCCTCATTGATCATCGTCGAGAAGCTACCTGTGTAGGCGTGGATCACCAGTGCCTCTGGGAACGTGATTTCTTTCATATCGGCGGCATCATACAGTCGGCGCGCGTAATCGGTCATGCGCACATCCCAGTCCAGAACGTCTGCCAAGAATTCAGCGACGTCCTCTTCATCAGGGCGTTCGCTGATTTGGGTCACAGCCTTATCCAGCTCTTTCGCCAGCAGTGGCGGCAACAGATTTGATTTCTCCTTCACCGCCGCGATGATATCATCGACCACCGACGCCCCCGGCGCATAGCCCCAGCCTTTGTCGATGCCCACCTGTGCACCCGTCTTTGGGTTTATGGCATCCCACCCATCGGGCAGTGTCATGCCCGGCTTGCCGCCTAGACGGACCGCACCAGCCACTGACCGCGCCCCCGCAACATAGCAGCTGCACCCCCAACCATTTGGCGGCGCGTGTTGCAGCCAGAACGGATGATCCGGCGCCAGGATCAAGCCATCCCAGCCCAGATGCTGCAAGCGAGGCTCCATCGAGTTGCCATGCCGGTACACCCAAAGCGAAAACCCACCCTCGACCAGTTGCGCCATTCGACCGGCGGCATAGGACGTGGCCATGTTGGTCTTGTAGATCACCCGCGTGCGCCATGCCTGCCCGCGCTTCGTTTCTTCGCCGGTCCAACCATGCCAACCGCGCGTCTCGACGATTCCGCGAAAATCGCGGCGGAACTCTTGCAAGGATGTGCCTTGCGACACCGCCTTATCGACCGCCTCTGCCAGATCGGCCAGCAAGTCGGCTTTCATCGCGCCAGCGACCATGAATGCGCGGTCATGCTGGGCGTGGCTTATGTCATCCCATTTGACCGTACCGACCAGATTTTGAAGGCGCAAGCGGAACGCGGCAATCTGCTCGGCAAAGGGTCTGCGGAAATCGCCGGTGATGTCAGTCACCGTTTTGGCCCGCCGCCACGATCCGCCCTGCCAGATTGGCGGCTTCCATCGCCTGCTGCACCGACTGGCTTAGCCTCGTCGCATCCAGCTTCGGAAACCCGGCCAGCAGCATTTCGCGGAACTCTTCCAGACTGCCCGATGCCGCCAGCATTGCCTCGATCTGTGCCATGATGTCGGACATGCCAGGTTCGGCCTCAATCGCCAATCTGTCGGCCAAAAGCGCCGGATCGTCAGACCCCTCATTTTTGCCCGCCAGAGGCCCTTCTTGGTTCAGGGCGACGCTACCATCTGAAACAGGCTCACCCCGTTTAATTTTGGCTGGATTGCTTTTAATTTTCGCATCCGGATCATTGGGGTCCGCCGCAGGTGCGCCCGCCTGCGCCTTGCCCATCAATTTGGCCCCGGCTTTCGGTTCTGGCAGCCCGAACTTTTCACGCACGTCTTTCTGATCGACCTCCAATCCCCGATCGATCATCCCGCCGATCGCTGTTGAAAAAGCGGCAAGGTCTTCCGGCTCGGGTCGCACGATCTTGATGCGCGGATAGGCCTTCTGTGGCCCGAAATTCAGATCCATCCATGGCCGGATCAGATCGCGGTTCAGGATCCCGGCCAATGCCTTCGCATCTGCCGTCTCGATGTCTTTCTGAACCTCGCGATGTTCCTTGCCTGACCCCAGCCCGCCGGTCACAGCGTCCGTCGTCGCCGTCTGACCCAGAACCAGTTTCGATATCTGCTGATCCAGATGATCGACGCGCTTCAGGTACAGATCGGTCGACGCCCCCACATTGCTGGTCTCGATGAATTCGATCATCATCGTATCCGGAACGATGGCCGCACAATCGCCCGCAATGTTGGTCACTGCCCGCAGCAGGGTCGATTTGTCTTGCTCACTCGCCCCCGACCCAAACTTGCCTACACGCAACGGCTGGCCGTAGGTCTGGGTAAAGATCGCCCAGTCGCGCTGCGTATAGGCTTTGAACATCCAGCCCCACGCCGCCACGCGGGCCAGACCCGACCGCAACGGCAAGCCGGATTTGGCCTTGATGTTGGCATAGATGAACTTGAAGCCCGGCAGCGGCTCTTCCTGCCCGGTTGCAGACAGCATGATGGGCGTGGTCAGATCGGTGCGGTCGAACCGGAACCAACGCGGGTCGCGCAATTCCAATTTGCCGGGCATCCATTGCCCTTCGGATGTGTCCCAGATGATTTCGGTCAGCGAATAGCCCTTGCCGATTGTGTCGAGGATATCGAAGAGCTCGTCGCTCAACTCATCGCGCTTTAGCCACGCGCGCACCATATCGGCCTTTTGCACATCCTCGGGCGCATCTGACGCCGCCTCGACCGTGATCTCTATCTGGCTGACAGACCGCCGCCGGGTGCCCAGCACCGCCAGATAATGCGCATCCCGCTCCTCAATCGTCTCGGCCAGTTCTAGATAGCGGATCGGATCGCCAGCATCTGCCTCGCGCAGGATCGACGCCAACCGTGATGGGTTCAGCCCATCTCCTGGATAGCCGGTTGTGGGGCTGCGCACGCCGCCTATCGTGGCAGCTGCGACCTCGGTTCTCAGCGCGGCCTTCTGGATCGGCACCCCGCGATGATCCAACAGTTGCGGTGTTTTCATCACAAGCCCCCTCGCAAGCCAGCCCCAAGCGGTGGCTTCCACCACCCCCGGTCAACTTCATCCGTGTTCGGATACATACCCGCGCCGCCGCTTTGTCCCGCCGTCGATGCAGACCGATAGTCATACTCGACCCACGGCCAGCGGCTGGCATAGTGCGCCAAGGCCACAGCAATCGCGTGGTCACCGTGGCGCTTCTTGGTGCCCTCGCCGGTACGCAGATCCGGCACGCGGGCAATGCCGCGCACAAGTTTTACGGCCCGCAGATCGACCAGGTGTTCGGCATCCCGGATGATGGCCAGCATGTCATCCTCAAACGCGGCCTTCAGGGGCGGCATTTGCAGCCGGTACCACTCCTCGGAAAACTTCACGGCCATGATCAAGCCGGGCTCGTCGGGCTTTTCGCGAATGCCGAACAGCCGCCCCATATCTTCGGCCACGGTCCAACCCATGCCGGTGGCGTCAAACGCAGCACCCACCAGCCGTTGGCGCACATGATCGAGAATGGTCTTGGCGATCAGCTTCTGCTCGTCACCCGGCACATTGCGCAGCTCGTAAGCCAGCACCTCACGGCGTTTTAACTGGCCTTCAATGGCCATTAAAGACCCGGTGGTCAGGTCGATCTTGCGGGCAAAGTCCGACCCGAAGGCAAAATGCGGTTTCAAATCCAGCGCTGCCAGCTGCGCCTTCAGCTCGGCCATGAACGGATCCAGCAATGCAAGCTGCTGCAGGTAGCTGCGAAACAAATAATCGGCTGGCAGTTCCAGACGCAGCACGGGTGTTTCCACCGTCATGCGCGCCTCGATCAGCGGGCCCGGCAGCCATGCGCCCGATGACATCGAGGGGATGCAGAACAGTTCTTCGTCGGCACCGTCGCCGTAGAACTTGATGATATCCTGCCGCCAGACCGCCTCGGCCTCGGGTGACCAGTCTTTGCCGGTGACCAGACAGATGCGCTCATAAAGGCCCTGCCGCAAAGCCTCATCAAAATCGATGTGCATATGGGCGTAAGGCGCGCGCCCCGCCAGAATGTCCTGAATCATCTCGTTGAAGGCGTTGTCGGCACCATCATGGGTGGAACAGACGATCACCTGCCCGCCCCACATCAGGAAGGCCAGCGCCGCCTTCAGAAGCTCGGCGAGGCTGTCCACAAACGCCGCCTCGTCGATGATGACAACACCCTGCTTGCCGCGCAGACCGCGTGGCGCGGATGACAGCGCCAGCACTTCAAAGCCCGACGCAAACTTGATCCGGAACGCGTTGATCGCCTTGTCTTCGTCGTCCTGGTCGAACAGCGTCTCTTCGGCAGCGCCTGCCACCACATCAAAGGCGCGGGCCCACATAGCACAGGCATCGATGAACTCACGCGTCATCTCGCGGCTATAGCTGATGTACATCACATCCATGCCGCCCGCGATCTTCTCACGACCGGCGCGCAACACGGCGTAGGCCGCAAGGCCCCATGTCAGGCCCACGCGGCGGGATTTTTCCACAAACAGCGCGCGGGTGGATGCGCTTTCCAGCAAGGCTACAGCCCGCGCCTGATAGGGCAGCAGGGCTTTGGGCGCGCCCACCTTCGCAATAACGGCGGGCATCGCGTCCATTGCGGCTCGGCGCTGGCGCTCCCATTCTTCGGCGGACATAATCTCGCTCATGGGCTGGTGCCCCAATCGTCCGGGAAGTCCGGCAGATCGACCGTTTGACCCGCAAGCGCATGGGAGCAATCGGTCAGGAACAGGATCTTGCCCTTGGTCACGAACAGATGGCATTGGTAGCAGGTGAAGGCGGGCTTGTTGCCATTGCGCTCCTCAAATGTGCACCAGCAGTCTTTGCCTGCGTTTATGGGCGCATAGTGGCCCGATCGGCACAGCACTGATGGCGTGAACGTCGGCGATTCAACATTGCCGCAATAGCCCCAGCCATCCGTTGTGTCGGTCCGCAGTCGGATCGTATGCGCCTGATTGCAACCGGGGCACCAAAAGGCGATGTGACCGCCCTCCATGCTCCGCAGCTTTGTGCCAAGCGCGCCCATGCCTTAGACCCCGTCGCCGGGCAGCCGGATGCGCCCCGGCTGGAACACGGCACGGTTCACGGCCATGAAACCCTGTTCGATCTGCTTTCGCCCGATCGCCAGCCAATCCTTGTCGATCTGAGGGTTGCCTCCCAAATCGTCACCAACCACCGCCAGCTCGTCGAGCATCCGCAGCACGCGCTCCTCGATCTCCTTGTTGGCGTTCACCCGCTCAACCGCTTCGGGCCACTGGGCCCGGTATCCGGCGACGGGCAGGCCCTTGACCCTGCTAATGCTCATGCTGCCACCAACTGGCGCTTCAGCCTATGCAGGGCCTCGGTCGGCGACCTGCCTTGAACGGCCAGAATTTTGCGATCCCGCCATTTCCGGCTTCGCACAATGTGGCTCACTTGATGCGGCCCCCAAGCTGGATTGAGCGAAGTGTGATACGCAATCCAATGGCCGTCCCCACCGACGATGCGAAATTCTGTCTTGGCTTTTTGTCCCATCACTGCATCCCCAATGCGGTTTTATACATCTCGAGGATGGCCTCTTCTTCGGCCACATCATCCGGCTTGCGTTTGCGCAGCACGATGATCTTGCGCAGGATCGCGGTGTCGTAGCCGCGCCCCTTGGCCTCGGCCATCAGCTCTTTCTGCTGTTCGGCCAAATCCTTCTGCTCGGCCTCAAGCTGCTCGAAGCGTTCGATGAACTGGCGCAGCTCGTCGGCGGTGACAGAATAGCTGTCGTCGATTCCGTCACTCATGTTTTTCCCCCGGCAGGGCCACGCCAAGGATCATTTCCAGCGCGGCATTGGCTGTTTGCATGGTCAGGCCCTTGGCCTTGGCCACCGTTTCCATCGCCGTGGTGACGCGGGTCTTGAAGTCTTTTTCCACCTTCAGGCGGCGATCGGTGCTGATGTGCTGCGCCTGCGTGGCCGATTTGAACGCGGCGGCCAGCATCATGGCATCTTTCGGTTCCATGCCATCGGTCGCATCGCCCAGCATGTGCAGCACCATCGCCTTGATCGTCTCGGCGGTCATGATCGTCAGATCGTCGGCATCCTTGGCGTCAAAACTGGCGGATAGTGATTTGACGATCTGGCGGGTTTCATCAAGGCGGCGGGTCAGTTGCGCCAGCCGGATCGAATGGCGGTGGAAACTGGCAAAGGCCGGGATCTTGAATTCAAGTTCGCCCCGGTGCTCGCGCATCAAGGCTTCGCACATCGTCACAAACTCGGCATAGATATCGGTTTGCGTGCGGTCCCGCTTACCAAGTTCGATCCCTGCCCAGCTGATAATATCGCCAGCCTCCGGCGGCATCGTATCAAAAGAGGATAGCCAGCCACGTGTGACCTTCGATTTGCCCATCTCACTCTCCGGGGCGCGAAGGGCGCTTGATGCCCTCGATGACAATCGCGCGGCGCAGATGGCGGTGGCCCTTCTCGGTCAGGGTCGCCACCACGACCGATCCCGGCGTCAGCAGCGTGACAGCGCCCATTTCGGCCAGCCAATCCAGCTCGCCGTGGATCCATGCGCGCGGGCGATCGATGCCGAACTGCGACAGCTCTTCGGCCAGATAGCCAGAATGCAGCCGCTCGTCGGTCTGTTCTGCCAGCGCCTTCAGCATGATCAACCGGGCATCTTCCCGGATCAGGGTATCCATATCTTTTGTCATTTCCGGCCTTGCTCAATCAACAGTTCCTGCATACGCTCCGAGATCGCGGCGACAGGCTTCAGACGCTCGTCAAGACGGTCGATGTGCCCTTCCATCCGGGCTAGGGACAATTCCAGCCGGTGCATCATGTCGGCATTGGGCAGACCATCGACGCGATCACGCAGGCGTTGATGGCCGCTTTCCAGCAACGTAAGCGATGCCTCTATCTGATCGATCCGGGTGGTGTTCTTGCGGGACGGCCCGGAAAACACCGTCCAGACCAACGACCCGAAGCTGAAAAAGGTCGACAGGGCAACAACCCACAACAGGATGTCGGCGACATTGGTATCAGCAGGCGTCATTTGCCCACCCACTTCGCAGCCACATCCTTCACGGTGTGCCCACCCATATAAAGGCTCAGGTAAATGCCGGTCAGGCCCATCAGGATTTCCCAGGGCATTGGCGGCAGCGCGATCTTGTAGATCGCGTTCAGCACATGCAGGGCGACGATGTTCCACAGCCAGAAGAAGCCCAGCAGATACATCCAGCCGGGTCTCCACGCACTTTGCCAGCCGCCCGCCGCCTGTTCGGCCTGCAGCAAGGCGAACTGACCTTCCAGTCCGACAGTGTAAAGCGAGATCATCTCCGGTGCCATTCGCTCGACGTCGCGCATCGCATCGATCACACGGGGCTGGCTGTCTTCGACCAAACCGTCCAGCTGATCCACGCTGACGCCAGCGCGTTTCGCGATCGCCTCAATGATCTGCGTGGCCAACTCACCGTTTTTATCGCCAAGCTTGCGGTTGAGTATCTTGTTGATCACTGGAAGACCCAATTGAATGGCAAGTCCTGCAAGTGCGCTCATGACTTAACCCTCCGTTCCGGGAGGGGTAAGTGCATCAGGAAAGCCACCGGTCGCCCATTCCGGCCCCGCTGTCACAAGACAGGCAAGGCCCGATGCATTGACGATGATCGCGGTCCAGGTCGTGCCGTCGGGATTAACGGTGATCGCCATCCGCCCCCCCCCCGATTGAATGGTGCCGGACCAGATTTCGGTTTCGCCGTAAACTTGTTCCATCCGCACAAGCAATTCGGCGAAGCTGCCGCATTGCGGAGCAGTCTGGCCAAAGACCGGACTACCTATCATCGCAGTTGAAAGGACCGCTGATGCCGCCAGAAGGCAGGTCAAAAACAGAAACCACAGAAAAGGGCGCATCAGAAGCTCCGCAGATAGGCCGCAAGGCGCGGCAGGGATGATTGGATTTTGGCGGCAACCACATCGCGGTATCGATAGGCCTGCCACAGGCCGTAGATCACCGCCCCTGCCAACATCGCCTCGGCAATGTAGGGCAGATCGGCAATCTGTCCGGTCAGATCGGTTGCGCTGACACCTGCGGTTGCCACACCTGCGGATGCAGTCACTGTGGCCTTGCCACGCGCATCGATGGTGCGCTGCAGGGTGGACAGGGTAGCGCGCCCGATGATGCCATCGACGGTCAGGTAATACTTGCGCTGGAAATCCTCAACAGCGGCGGCATGGATTTCGCCCTCAACCGGGCCTGCATCAAAGCCCAAAGCAAACAGGCCGCCGCGCACCTGTTCGATCTCGGCCTCGCTCAACTGCAATGTGATCCGGGCGGCATTTGCCGACAGGAACGGCTCCTTCGACATAACCTTCACTTGGCTGGCATATTTGCCATGGCGGATCAGTTGATATTCCGCCTCGCGCCGCCGGGTCAGGCCGGGCAGAACGCGGCCCCCGCCCTTGTTCCACGCGGCCAATCCAGACCGCACCTTCAGCCAGTTCAGGCTCGCCCAGGCCTTGACCCAGCTCGCCTTGTGAATCGCGCCAGTATTCCAGTCGAAACTGACGGCGCCGTCAAATTCATGCTGCGTGGCGGTCGGCATCGCTTTGCGAACGCGCGGCTCATAGTTCCGCTCTAAAGCCTGTTTTGTCAGGCGCGCCGATTGTTCTTCGGTAATTCTCATGCCAGGGCGCGGGTCAATTGCGCCAGAATGCTTGGTCAGGCCTGCGCCAATGGTCCAAACACCCACCGCATCGCGGTAGGCTTTCAGAACCACACCTTCGTGTAATTCAAGGTCGGCCACGCCTTGCGCGCTTGTCTGCATGATAAAACCCCGGTGGTTGCTGGGGTTAGTTTGCGATTGTTTGGGGGGTCAGTATCAGCCGCAAGGGCTTGCGACGCAGGCCTAGATCAGGCTCGACTGGCGCGGATCGTGCGTCCATTTCTGCGGTTTGCCATCGCCGTCCGCCAGATATTTGCGCACTGTCACATCAGTCGTGTGCAGTCTGCGGGCAATTTCCTGATGCGACAAGCCTGTAAATTTCAGATGCCGCGCGATCCACGGCTTTGCCGTGGGCACGCGGCGTGGCAGATGCAGTGCCGCAAGCGCTGCAACCTGATCCGCGCCCAGCAGCTGCTCGACCCGGCTGCCGCCCTTTGGCCGCTCAGCCAGGTATAACTGACCGCCGCCGAATTCCAAAAAGAAGGTCACTGCCAGCTCCGGGCCCAGCACGCGGACATACGGTTCCACATGTGCGGGTGGCTTAGGCGGAATTTTGGCAGGCGCTGTCACGACGCCACCTCAAACTTGTCGGTTTGATCGCCCCAGACCTCATGGCCATCCCACGCCTCGCGGGCGAACAGCTCGCAGAAATGCTGGCGCGGCAACAACCGCTCAATCATCGCGCGCATCTCGGGCGGCTTGCGGGAATGTTCACGCCGCAGCCCGGAAATCAGATCGAAGACGCGGTTGCGATCGACATGCTCGATCAGGTTGCGCTCTGACCGGCTGGCGGTTTCCGGGCTGCCAAGTCTACCCACCAAAAACGGCTCCGTCGCAGATCGCAGCACATAGCCGGTGCCGAACGCGGCCTTGCCGGAATTGGTGCGCTTTACCCATGCGCCGCCGGTGGAGTACGAAAACCCCCACGCCGCCATCACTTCCAGCGCCTGCGGCAGGTGCGGCCATGTCGTCCACATGAACAGCAGGCAATGCGGCCCGGCCAGCTGGTTGACCGGCAGCGCCTTGATCGCCTCCAGCGGCATGGTCTGATACTGCGCTTCCGGGCTTTTGGCATGGCCCTTGGCGGACCGCATCTCGTAGGCCCACGGCGGATCAGCAAGGATCGCGCCGTATTTCATCGGGGTCAGGTGGTTGAAGGGCCAAGGGGTCATTCGGCCGCCGCAGACCATTGCAGGAGGCGAAGCTGTCTAACTAACCTTTCGACCTGTGACAGGATCGACCGACTGCCACCATGTGGGCAGCGGCTTATCAGGGTCGCCGCCAAGTCGCTTGATGCCAGATTTGAAATGCGTTCCGACAATGCCGCAGCGACAATCTTCGCTGTTTGGTACCTGGTACGATTGCCAGAACGGATGTTCTGGTGAAAGTGCAATGCCGTCAAACGGTGCATGGGCCTCGGCGCAAAATGCCAGTGGATCGTGTAGCCGGAAAACCCAGAACTCAAACTGGGCATCGACAAGTTGATTGTAGCGCCGAATGTCCACGCCTTTTTCTCCAAACCGCCAAGCGAGCGTGGATGAAGAATTAGCTGAAAATAGGGCGTTGGCATGATTTTCATTCGCCCCCCCCCCTCAACTGAATAGCGGCGCTGGCCGGATCCGGCTGGCATCACTGTGATCACCGCGCCGTCCTGTATCCGGTAGTTGAAGCCGTCCTTGGTCAGCCCAACCGCGCCCAGCCGCACTGCCGGGGCCAGATCTGCGGCGATCTTCTGACGCACCGCCTCAATATCAATGCCCATCACCCGCTCCATGTAGCGGATGACGCAATGATCGGTCACAGGCACGGCGGGCTTTTTCATTCGATTACGATCCCCGCGCGCATGCACATGGCTTTCAGCGCCTCAACAAGGGCTGCGATCTGCTTCCAGTCGCGCATCTGGTCCACATCGAGGGGCACCGCACCCCATGCCTTCTCGAACCGCTTTTGCACAAAGGCAGTCAGGCCCGCCGCCCCCGCCACATCCACCTTGCCTGCGCGGTGCAACTTGCCCCACAGGACATGGCAGAACCGCACATCGCCGCGCGGAGCGGCAGCACGGGCTGGTCGGCGCGCGGGCTTACCCACCTGCGCCTTGAACCCGCGCGCCTTCAGGGCGGCAACCACACGCTCCTGCTCGGCATCACTCATTTGGCTCAGGCTGGCCTTTCCGGTAGTTACTAGCTGCAAATCGCGGCGCGTGTCCTCGTCAAGGCCAAGCTCGCGGCAGCCGACATGGATCAGGCGGATCAGGGCGGTACTCATTCCATCATACTCAGACAGCCATTGGTCTCGCAGGCTGCACGGGCATGGTTCTTAGGGCCGACAACCCTAACCAGCACTTGCTGCTGGCACCTCAGGCAAACGAAAAAGCCCTCCATCATGTTTGCCGAAACGATGTCGCGTTTGGTCTTGATAACCAATGTCGTGAATTCCAGCATATCGGCTGGGAATGCGGTTTCGCTGCTCATGCTGCCACCGCCCGCGCGATTACAGGCGGCACCCATTCGATCAGGGCGCCTTCAAACCGCGCCATCGGGCCATGGGCAAATTCCCAAAACGCCCCCATGTCCTTGATATCTTCAAACCCGTCGCGGCGGGCAAAAGCGTCAAGATCAATGACGGGGACGCCATAGGTTTCAATCCGGGTGATGCGCATGGCATCATCAAAATCGATCCAGATCGCGCTGGCATCGGTGCAGACCGTGTCCTCGATGATCCGCATGCAATGTGCCGTCCGCATGCCGGAATACAGCTGCAGCGTATCGCCCATCTGGGCATGGCGGCGCTTGCCGATGGCCCGGATGGTCTGGGTTTTCCGGCCCTCGCGGATCGGTGTGATGAACTGCTTGTTGAACGAATAGGCAACCATCACACGCGCTCCCTAAATCTTCTTTTCAGCTGCTGGACTCTGCAATCAGCTGCCTCATTTAGATTGTTGAACGCAGTCTCCTCAAGAGCTTCGACCGAATGAGGGGTATCGGCATGGTCCGCGATGAATCGGCCCAGTGCTTGCGCTGCTAAAACGACAACATCCTTTTCGTCGGCCCACGCGGTATAGGCCATCATTTCTGCCGCCATCCTGCGTCGCCAAATGTCTTGTTTCTTGTTGATACGTTTTAGCATTGCCAAACCTCATGGGGTGAAATATGGCCCCGCACTTTCGCGCGGGGCTAGGGGCGCGCGCAAAGGTCAGCGCTGCGATGGGGCTTCCATGCAGCTGTGGTAGACGGTCGCCCGGTTGGTCTCAGGCGTGCCGTCCTTGCGCGGGTCCAGTTGGATGCCCTCAAACTGGGCCTCCAGCTTGGCCCCTCCGGCCTCGCATTCGGCCATAGTGGGGTATTCGATCATCACCGTGCCGCCCTCGCCGGGCGTTTTGACAAGGGCGATCAGCAGATAGATGGCAAACGTGGCAGCGTTCATTTTAGGTATCCTTAAACAGGGGGTTAAAAGGGGCATTACGCCTTCGCTTTTGAGGCTTTGAAGGTCAGGCGGGTTTGTTCCGGCACTTCGACCGGAAGACCGGTGCCGGGATTGCGGCCCGTATGGGCGGCGCGGGTTTTCATCTCGAAGGTGCCGAAACCTTGGATGATAACTTTGTTGCCAGCACCCGCGAAATCGCGGATGGCGGCAAGGAATTCATCAATGGCTTTTGCGGCCTGCGTCTTGGTGATTTCGGCAGCGTCAGCTACTTCGTCGATCAATTTGGATTTCGATACAGTTCCCATTTGGGGCAGCTCCTTTGATGTGACCGCCGGGAATAGCCCCAAGCGGGTAGACACCGGCGGCGCACCGCCGGAATGGGGTCAGGCGACCGCAGTCATCAGGCCAAGCATGTCCCGGATGGTGGCTTCAGACAGCTTCAGGCGGTGCGCCAGATGGCTGACCATCGCGTCGATGTCGGCGGGTGTCGGGATGCCCGCAATCCAAATGCGGCGGCGCAGGGCGACTTCAGCGGATACAGCAGCCACAATAGCCATGCGCTGCGCGTGCTGTTCGCGGTGCAAAAGACAGGAGTGATTATACCACCAGTCGCCGCTGGGCCCCGTCGCACGCTCGCCATGATGGTTGTCGATCACCGGGCAGGTGCAGCCCAGCTCGCGGGCATCAGCACTTCCGGGGCGCGGGAGGGTTGCGGCCACCTTCATTGCGCCACCGGCAAGAAATTGACGTTGATTATCAGTCCTGCCGTCAGGGCGACGATCAATGCCAACGCCAAAACGAAAGCACCACTGAAGTGGTTGCCACGGCCAATTTCGGCAACGCCGATGTCACCAAGGCTCCACGTCAGAAGCGAGAGGATCAGGAACAAAAAGAGTGTCATCATTGCCCCCTCACGCCTTCGCCAGATCAATAGTCACGGCCTGCCACGGCCCGTCTGCGCGGTCGCGGCGGTGGCAGCGAACATAGGTCTTTGACCCCTCAATCCGCATCGCATCGCGGATGGCCTTCATGCCGCGCTGCCAGCGGCTGTCTTCGATATCCAGCCGCAGCAGCATGAAAATCTCGGACCGGTTGATCTGGCCGGCCTTGTCTGTATTGAAGGCGCGGGTCACGATGGCGCGGATTTCGTCGCGCGCCCCTGCCGCCCATTCGTTCAGGCATTCATCAACCAGCGCCTTGGCGATCTGCAGCTCCGGCCCGAAGACGATGTTATCGGCCACCTGAACCGATATTTTGAACAATCCGTCATGCGTGGTCAGGGTCTTGTTGCCCTTCACGCCGCCGACCTGCGCGTCGTATTCCTGCGCCAGAACCGCCTCAAACGCCGACAGATCATCAAACGTATGGGCCTTGAACCGGGCAACCTGGTCAGAAAGCGCCACGGCAAAGCCCATCACGCGGCGGACCAGCTCGTCCTCAAGCAGGTGCTGGGGTTTGACCAGGGCGACCGGGATCAGTCCGCCTTTGCCGTCGCGCAGATGTGGAACGCCATCGACCGGCACACGGCCATCAGGGATCGGGGCGGGGGTGAAATCAGAGGGCATCGGGTCGCTCCTTATTGAGGGTGATGTGTGGGGGCCGCGTCTCCGGCCCCGGTGCAATGGGGGTCAGGCCGCAGAACGCCAGCAGAGCCGCCATGGCCTCGATCTCATCAAGGCTGATCAGGCTGGCACCGCGCAGCCCGTGGGCATCAACCTTGCCAAGGCCGGTCGCGGCACGGCGCAGCATTTGCGATTCCGTCATGCGGGTGATGTCAGCGGCCATCGCTGCCCCTCCCTGCGTTTCGGATCAAGGTCAGGGCGGCAAGTCGTGCTTCTGCATCCGTGAGGTCCGGCGATCGGAGCACGGCCGCAACGGACACCATGGCAATGGCCAGCACCTTGGCTGAGCTGGTCGGGTCCAGCAATTCGCGGCGCGCCAGAACTGTCGCTGCATCGTTCTGTGGGTCAGGATCGACCTGATCGCAGGACAAAATATACGCCCGCGCCTGCAACATCTGGGCGCGGTAGTCGGCATTTGCCGCCAGCCGATCGGCAATATTGGCGATTCCGCTGTCGACCGTTGCATAGTCCCGGCCACCAATCAGCTTGCCAATCGCTGATTTGCTCAGGAATGTCAGATCCTGCAAAAGCCACATCAACTCATGCCGGGGGACCACGACAGCGCGGTTTTTACTTGATCCATCCACGACATCACTTCGTGACGCACCGCGCAGCCGAAGATACGCCGCTATGATAAACTCTGCATCGCGGGTTTGCTTGACCTGCGGAAAAGGCGTTGCAGAACACATGTTCATTCGTCGGCCTCCTTTTTGTTGATGGGGCAGCGACCGCAGGCGCGGTACATCCGGGTGCGCGTGGGGTTTCCCACCGCGAACACACGCGCCTTGCCGCGCCAATCCTGGCATTCATGCGTGGGCAGTTCACCAAGCGCCGGGCAGATCACGATGCCGTTCAAAAACAGGCCGCGCACGCGCTCCTCGATATGGGCAGGATCGGCGGTGTATTTCTTCCGCAGAACCTGACTGACCATGGCGCTGGATCGGTTCAGCTTGCGGGCGACATCCGATTGGCTGGTCCGATCGCATTGAATGACCAGCGCCTTGATCCAGTCGGGCAGTGGCACACCCCATGCCTCTTCCGCGATGGCTTGCAAAGCACTCATAGCGCCACCCCGCTGATCACGACCACAGCGTCCGTGTTGTCGTCGATCACGGCCCGGACCCGCTTTTCACGGGGCGCGCGGGGGCCGGTGTTGCGGGCAAGACGGTAGATCGCCTCTTTGCGGCCCGGTTGCGCCTTGCGCGCCACTGTCAGATGGCCAGATGCCAGCAGTGCCCGGCAATAGGCCTGCGCTGCATCTATACCGACCGCTACAGTGTCAGTGTTTGCATGGGCGGCAAGCTCTGTTGGGCTGAACGATTTCAGGCCCCGCATCGCCGTCCAGATGTTGTCGTCACGTGTGCGAATCCGGGTCTGTGTTTTCAGCGCCGACGGATCAAAACCACCTTCCGTGCCTGCAATCGTTTTCCACAGCTTGCGGCCATTGATTTCGCGCTCTACGGGCAGCACCAATCCTGACCGCAACCAATCCCGCACAATGCAAGCCGCCTGATGGCTGCTGATTTTTTGTTCGGCGATTATCTCGGCATATCCAAAATAGGCCGAGGCGCAGGCCGTAGCCCAGCAGGCCTTGATGAGCTCTGCCCGAGTGTTTCGTGTGGCGTGGGAGACAACTGGTTTCATGCTGCTGACCTCCGGCCCTTGGCCAGATGCGCCGAACTGTCACGCCTGATCGCAGGTGGCTCGCCCGTGTGAAACGCCCGTCCATTCCAATCGGCCAGCGAAACCCGGTCCAGATCCCGCACCATCGCATACTCATGGATCGCGGCCAGATTGGTGCTGATATAGCGCATTGATTTGCGCGATGATGCCAGCACCGCCGCTTTCAGATCAGTGGTGATTTCGATGCCCGAGGCATAGATCGGGGACAAATGCCCGACATCCTCGATCGTTGCAGCTTCGGCCTCCACCCATGCCAGCATCCGGCCATGCACCCGCTCCCAGCGTTGCAAACGGTGCGGCAGGGTTTCTTCCCCCATCAAGATCACCGGGACACCCGACTTGTCGTGCAGATGGCGCACCGTCTCGATCAGCTTGTCGGTCAGAATGTGATCCGCCTCGTCAATGATCAGCGGGCGGTTGGTTTTGGCCAGTTCTTCCGCCGCCTGATCAAACAGCTGTGGCACCAATCGCGCCGGGCGCAGGCCCAGCTCGATCACGACCATCTCCAGCAGTTTCTTCAGGCCACCGAAGGGCAAAGCCTCGACATGGCAAGCATTCTTGCGGTTGGTGGCATAGACGCCAGCCGTGGTTTTGCCGTGCCCTGCCTTACCGTAAAAACACCCCATGCCCGGCAAGCCGTGGGCGCGGTTTTCGCACCGATCCACCAGCGCCTGCAGCCTTGCCACATTGGCCAAAGGGGCTACGCTGTTGTAAAGTCTACCTGTGTCTGCCATCATTATCCCTCTGCTCGTTTCTGCTCGTTATTGCCGCCGGGGGTCTTGATCACCCCCGGCGGGTCTCAGCCTCCAAAGATAGCCTCCCCGAAATCATCCCAAAGCATCCGCTCTGATCGGTATTCCGATGTCGTTTGGTATTGGTGCAGCCAGCGCTGCTGGTCCGGTGTCACCGGCTCGCCCGCTGTCAGCCGTTTTTCCATGTCCAAGGCACGGCGGAACCGCTCGCGCTCGCCCTCCTCGGCCACAGGGGCCGGGCGATGTGCGGCCAGATCGGCCACCATCGCCGATTGCAGCCGGGCAATAACTGCCTGCGGCACGGGCGGTGATCCGGTGCCCGCCTGACGCATTTCTTGTGTGGGCTTCCCAAAGGTCGGGCGCACAACCTTTGCTTCGGTCTTTGTCGTATCCGATGGCGTGATATCGTCCAGCGCATCGCCGATCTGCGAGGCGGTATAGCGCCGCTCGGCCTCCACCACATTGCGCTCGGCCTTCAGCCATGCCGACCGCGCGCGGCTGTGGGTGCGCGCCTCGTCCATGTCAAAGAAACCAACCTTGGACCGGCATTCAGCATGGCCAAGGTAGGCGCCATCCTGCGAATAGACATGCACGCCGTCAAAGAACGCCGCCGGATCGAACCGGATGACAACCCGCTGGCCCGCGATCTCGTTGATCCACGGCTCCCAGAACTCATTGCCCTGAAACTTGATCAGGCCCGAATTGCGGTCCGCGCGCAGACCTTCTGCGCCCAGCAGCCACAACCGGCGCTGCGCCTCCGTGGCCTTTCGGATAGGGGCGGATGCATAGCTTTCGTCAAACACCTGGGCGAATGACCGCCCGAACGCCACCTCAGACCGCCGCCCGACGCGCGTGTTATGTTCCTCGATGCCCTCGGCCACGACGGCAAGAAAAGCCTCCAGATCAATCGCTTTCGATCCATAGTTTTCGGGCTTGGCCTCGGGCCGGTTGCCCGTATAGGCCCCGGCAAAACGCGGGTCTTTTGAGATTGTGGAACACATATCGCGGAAGGCACGCTCGATTGGTTTCGATTGCCCGCTATACGGTGTCGCCCAGTGGATTTTGCACCCCAGCGCCACGAACAGGCCCGGAATATCGTCCTCTTTCACCTTGAACCGGTAGCGCGTTGCGGCCCCGCCCGTGATGGCTTTGGCGGCAAATTCGCGACCATTGTCCAGCAGCACGTGGGCCGGGATGCCCCAGTCTGTGATCATGTCGCCCGCGCACAGCAAGACGGCGGTGCTGTTCGGGGTGACGTCCATCCGCCATGCCAAAATGCGACCGGAAAATATGTCCTGAAACGCCACCATCTGTGGGCGAATAATCTGCGGTGCCTCTCCGCGCGGGGCGGGCCAGCGCACGAAAACATCAAACTTGTGGAAGTCGGCATTGACCGCTTCCAGCGCCACAAGGCAGGTTTTGTCGCGCACTTGGGTCGGATACATCCGCTTGACCGCATCAACGCCCTTGCGGGACAGGATCTGCGTGGCCATCGAAATGCTGGCATCCAACCGCCGCCGCATGGTGCGCTCTGGCAGGATATCCCAGCCTTTGGATTTGGCCACGCGGGCCGCGCGACGGTAGCAATCGGTGAAGGGCGGCGCTTCAAGCCGCAGATAATCGCCCTTCAGGAAGGCAAAGAATTCAGGATCGCAGTCCTTGGCGCGGGCCCGCTTTTCCTGTGCGCGGTTGCGCGGCGCGAGATAGGCCAGCCGGTCGTGCGCGGCGACGCCTTCAATCATCGCAAACCATGTCCAGATGGTGCGGGCCCCAACGCCATCCGACTGTGCAATCTGATGAACCGCGAGGTGACGCCCGAGCACCGGCTCCATCGCCTCGACCTTTTGGATGATCAACAGGCGGGCAGCAGCTTTGTCCTTTATCGCCTGCGGGAGAGCCTCGTACCAAGCCCAAACCTCGTCGCGCTCTGGCCTTTCGGCATGCTTAGGGGTTAGCACTGCATTAAGCAGTTTGCGTTGCGCGCGACTTGGGAAAACCCGCCATGAATACTCCCAGCCGCCACCCTTGCCTGACTTGCGCCGGGCTAAAGTGGCATTGGCGCGCCAGTGCAGGCGTTCAACCATTGATGCCACGCCACTTTGGCTGCTTGGCATATCGGGCAAACCACTGGCCGCGATCTGCTCGATGGTCCACCAAATCTGGGCGGGTGTAAGGGTCATTCCTCGACGGCCGCCGACCAGTTGGTCAGGGCGACGCCTCTGTTTTGCGTGTCCCAAATGTCGCGCGCATGTTCCAGCAGGAACCGCTTTTTCGCCGCCAGCGGTGCACGTTGCCAGAGTTTTGAAAGGGCATTAAACGCCTCTTCAACAGGGTCTTTAACCGGGGTTTGAACGCCTGTTTCGCGGGCTTTCCATATGCGCCGCGCCTCGGCAGCCGACTTGGCCGATCCTGCCCGCATGGCGTCAACAATGGCATACCGCTCAGTCGGCTGACCTATCTTGGAAATCTCGATCAAGTCTTTCAGGGTGACGGGGTGCGGAATGTTCCGCAGTCTGGCGGAATCGACACCAAGCTTGTCACCGGCCTCGACAAGGCGGCGCACATGCCGTTCAGACAAGCCGAATTTCTCGGCGGTCGAGGTTACAAACGATCTAACGGACTCGATGTCCGTTTGATTTTTGAACTCCACACTTTTGCGATCACCGCCACGCTTTGTGTCTGGGTGCAAGTTCTCATAAACCCGCTTGCGCGCCGCCAGAAAGATAGCCGTATCCAGCGCGCACATCTCAGCACCGGCCAAATTGTCGTCAATTTCAATCAGGCTGGCTTTGTCGTTGGTGATGTCGGTCCACACCCAAGCATCAACTTCGGCGATGCCGAGTTGACCGTAGGCAGCAAGGCGGTGACCGCCTGCCAGCAAATACAATCCGTCACGCTTTTTACGCAGATGAATGGGGTCTTTAATCTGCCCGATCTCGGCAACGGATGCCAAGATGGACTGAACACCTGCTTCAGATACGGGTCGCAAACGCTGTGATTCCTTGATGTCTGCCAAGGTCACGCGCTGCAGGATTGGGGCGGTCTTATCGTTGTTCATTTGGCCGTCGGCCCCTTTGTCATTGTGTAATACCAAACCCAGCCAAACCCCTTTGGGGCCAACTGCCGAACACAGGTGATCTCCGCGCCATGGGTGCGCAGTTCGGCCACGCAGGCGTTGACCGCCATCACCCCTGCCCGCCGCACGATGTCGCGCGTCGTGTGCGGCCTGCCGTCAGCCAGCAGACGCAGCACCTTTTGCAGGCGGGGGGATTGCAGGGTCGCGGCATGCATCACGCACTGCGCCTCGCGATATAGGGCCGCACCGGGTCAGCCCCGGCATCGCGGCCACGACATCCGCTGCACAGGCGGTTATGAATGCCTTCTGACTCGAATTCGCGTGCGCAGCTCAGGCAAGCACGCGGACCGACCTTGTTCTTGCGGTCCATCGCCTGCTGCAAATCGCGGCAGTCGCGTGTGGCCGCGATGACAAAGGCCGTGCCTTCGGTGACAGGTTTGCCTGCCGGGTCCAACACGACAAAGCCGCGCTTGCCCATATGCTCGACCGTGTATTTCGGGCGGGATGGCTTCGCCTCATGATTAGCTTTCAGGCTCATGGCTTGGCCACCCGCGCCAAGAACAGCGTGATCCGGCCCAGCACTTGCCGCTCCGACAGCAGGCTCAGGTTGGCAATCACCGCATCACTCGCGCGCACCAAGGCAATCGTTGCCTCGTCGCGCATCACTTGATTTAGGTCGGGGGTCGATAAGCTATCCCGCGCCACCTGTGCCTCCCGCAGATGGGCGATCATTTTAGTCCATTCGTGGGGCACGCCGCTCATGGCTGGCCCCCGTAGTTGAAATGCAGAAACTCCCGTGCCTCGTTGATCATCGGGATCGCTTCGGGCGCCAAAATCAGCGCCAGAATGCTGTCGCAAGCGGCCTCATAGGCCTCACCCGCAAGATATTCTGCGGCCTCAGACTGCGCCTGCCCACTGTGGCAAGACGCGATTTGTGCCTCGCACACCGCGTGACAAATGCGGTCCCAGCGCTGCGCCGGGCTCAGCGCATCGGGTGCCAATGCTGTTGCCAACCTCAGCGCGCCGCTCATTGCGCACCGCCAAAAGCCAGAATGCCAAACAGGCCCATCACCAGCATTGCAAACAGGCCCACCGTACCGATCGCATCGCCGATCCAGTGGTCATCCAAACGCTGCATCGCAGCCCATATTTTCCGCATCAGTCGTCCCCCATTCCAAAGGCCTTGCGGGCCAGTTTTTGTGCATGCTTGTCCGCATCCCGGATGGTCTGGGCGAGCGGGTAGAAAAGTTTTGGGTCGTCGATCGACGTGATCAGCTCCAACGCCAGCGCGATCCGCTGCTCAGGGGCGATTTGCCCAAACAGGGCGCGTGAAATTGCAATGGGTCCGACGCGGGCTGACATCAGGCAGCTTGACCGTCTTCACGCGACATCCGCTGCGCATAAAGTTGGCGGAAGGTCTGTTCGCCAACCATTTGCACCATCTTGTCACGCAACTCGCGCGCCTTCGGGCCGTTCCAGCCGCCAGTCGCCGCCATCTTCGCGTTGTTGGGGTCCACCCCTTGCAGTGCCGACCAATCCTTTAGATTGGTCCCAAAAACACGCAATGCGCCCAAGAACACGTCATAGAAGACGGGGCCGGGCTGGAGCGATGTTCGAATATCTGTCATATCGTTCTCCGGTAAGTAGCCACAATTTGGCCGCTTAGTATAATTAATCACAATATGCTTAGCCAACCTAAGCATGTCAAGGGCGTTGTTATGGCTGAACAAAGAACACCAGGAGATCGACTCAAGTTCTTCCGAGAAAATGAAGCCAAGCTTAGCCAGCGATTATTCGCTGCGCGGCTTGGCTATACGGGCGGACTTATTGGCCAGATTGAGACTGGCAAGACCAGCGTGTCACGTGAGCTCTTGGATAAGCTTTCCGACAACTATCGTTTGAATTCTGCATGGTTACTTGATGGCCGAGACCCTATGATATTCGAAAGCCTCGCCGGATTTCCTAGCCGTCAGGGAAAAGAGATCGCTCCGCCCGACTATGATCGACCAGGCCATGGCGACCTCAAGTTTGAGGGGAAAGACTATGCATTCGTGCGCCGCATGGATCTATCTGTTTCAGCTGGCAGTGGCCTGATGCCAGTGCGGAATGGCGATGCAGAAAGCGTTGCTTTGCCGATTCTCTGGTTTTCACGACAAGGTATCAATTCCGACTTGGTAGTGTTGGTCAGTGTTTCGGGCGACAGCATGATGCCGTCGATACCAGATGGCGCACTGGTTTTGCTCAACGTTGGGGAAAAATCTCCGACGAAGACCGGCGTCTACGCCTTCAATCTCGATGGGCAGTCGTATGTGAAGCGTATCGTGCCGTCAGGCACCGCAAAGGATGGACGCCCGCTTGCCATTCTGCTGGTTTCGGACAATCCGGCCTACGCTCCGATTGCGCTGTCCGGTGAAGGCATGAATACCCTAAAAGTCGTGGGAAGGGTGCGCGCGGTCCTGACATCACTTTGACGCACTGCAGGTCATTTGCAACCGACGAAGACCCACAGGACTTTCGCACGCAACACCGATAAGGATTGACCAGAGGACACGTTGTCGTGACCGTGCAAACACGGGGAATCAAACCGTTAATTTTTGGTCATTATCTTGGAGATAAGCATGAAATTTTACCTGCCGCTTTTTGCGGCTCTTTCCATGGCAGCCTGCGATGTCGAGGGCTCTAAACCGCTCGTTTCTGACTACAATGGTGCCAGCGTAAAAATTGCCCAAACCAACTTCTTCGGTGAAGGTGTTCGTGGCCCTAAAACGGACGCCGAAGCACTGCGCATCTGCACCACTGGTTCGAAGAAACGTGCCGAATACGCCTCGACCCGTCAGTCTGGCGAATACGAAGTCGAACACCTATATCTCTGCCTCTGACGCCATTTTGCAGCGAGGCAAGCAAACGCCTCGCTGCCCCTTCATCACACAAAACGCCCTGAAATCAGTGCAAAGTTGAAGAGGTGCCACGCCGACCTCCGGCTTTCACCTATCCTATATATTTCAACGCTTTACAGCCAACTTTGCGCTGGCCCACGAACTTTGCGCGAAAGTGTAAAGTTCCGCGCACCCATCAAGCCCGTTTTCGGTCTGATTGCGGCTCGCGCCACCCCATTTAATGCTTATTTAACAGCCTATTAAACGGTGCCTAAAATGGCGGCGCATAACGCGCGCTATTTTGGCGTTTCTCGGGCCAAACGCCTGTTTTCGGCATTTATGCCAACTCTGTCGCGCCTCATTATGGCCCACACTCACTACCTCGCAACCCTTTATAATCGCGCCTCTTTGCACTCTTTTTCACCCATTCTCAGGCTTTCCCGGCTTAGTGCAGGTTTATGTGTCAACGCACACCCACCCTTTGTTGCAAAGGGCGGGAGGGGTATCCATAGACGCGGTGCTGTTTGGTCAAAGCGTGATGACGCGGCCTTCGCTCGCCGAAAGCACAGCAGCTTCGGCCAACATAAGAGCTGCCAGACCGTCTGCGCCGCTTGGGCTTGGGGCGGCGTTGCCTGCAACAACGCCAATAAAAGCGGCGATTTCGGCAGCATAAGCCTCGGTATAGCGGGTCATGAAAAAGTCATGCAGCGGGGGCCGCGTGTAGCCATCGGCGGTGGCCAATTCCACACTGACTGGGCGTTGGTTTTCGGCAGCGATCATGCCTTTGGACCCGTGCACCTCGATCCGCTGATCATAGCCATAAGTGGCCCGGCGGGAATTCGAGATCATGCACTGCTTGCCTGTCGCCGTGGTCAGCACGACCGACGCCGAATCATAATCGCCAAGCTTGCCAATTTCAGGGTCCACCAGCACAGACCCGGCCGCGTAAACGGTGGCGATTTCCTCGCCCAGCAGAAAACGCGCCATATCGAAATCATGGATGGTCATGTCACGGAACATGCCGCCCGATACTTTGATATAGGCAGGCGGCGGTGCGCCCGGATCGCGCGAGGTGATGGTGATCATTTCCACAGCACCTATTTTGCCCGCATCAATCGCTGCGCGCACCGCCATGAAATGCGGATCGAACCGGCGGTTAAAG
>JANNSG010000163.1:0-5459 GCA_031402355.1 Pseudorhodobacter sp.
CCGCCGCCTTCGGCGCGGTCAGTGCGCCATGTGGTGCCTTTGGGGCGCAGCACGACGGGGCCGTAGGCTTCGGCCAGCACATGGGTGATCTGACCCAGCGCGCCCGAGGCGATGATGCGGCGCATTTCCTGAAACGCACCAACATAGCGGTAATGGTAGCCAACCTGGCTGATCAGGTTCTTTTGGGCCGCCAAGTCTGACAGCGCCTCGGACTCGCGCCAATCAAGGCAAAACGGCTTTTCGCAAAACACATGCAAGCCGCGCTCCAGTGCCTTGCGCACCATGGGGGCGTGCAGGCGTGACGGTGTGGCGATGATCACGGCATCCAGTGGTTCGCGCGCCAACATATCGTCAAAGTCTTTATAGGTCGGCAGGGCGCTGTATTTGCGCACGATATCCAGCAGAAATCCCGAGGCATCGCAGGCCACAACCTCCGTTTGCGCATGCGCATTGGCGATTGAAAAATGTGAAAGGCCCATTTTGCCCAAGCCAACAACACCCAGTTTAATCATTGCACAGTCACTTTCACAGAATTGTTGAAGCCGCGGATAGCGGTCCGCAGCCGGTCGGTAAAGGCCGGATCTGCCACAGGAGCGATCCGCGAGCCGGTATCTTGTTCAGAAAACGCTGCCACAATGGCGGCGGGCAGGTCGGCATCCGTAGCGGCTACATGAATGCCCGGCTTGCCGCCCAACCAGTTTGCGGTTGCAATCTGATGATCGGTCGTGTGTTCGCCCCATTCCTGCAGGCGCGGCAACAACACCATCGGGCGACCCGCACGGCCTGCCGTGATGACCGTGCCCATGCCCGCATGTGATACGATCAGTGTGGCGCCGGCCACGGTCGCCCCGAATTCGGTCTGCGACAGGCGGCGCACAAATTTCATATGTTTAGGCGCGTAAGTCCCGTTGCCGATCTGCGCTAAAACGTCCTGCCTTGGATTTGCCAGTGCCCAGGCATCCATTACCTGAATGAGGCGGTCGAAGGGAAACATCGACCCTATCGTTACAAAAATCACAACACCGCCCCCCAGTATTCCGGATGGCGTGTGCCGTCATCAGACTTGGCCAATTGCGGCCACTGCGTCAGCCAGATATCGGCAAACCGCCCCGCCGTTTTACCCGACGTTGACAGGCGTTCGGCGTTGGCAATGGAATCCACCCAGATGGTTTTGGCGCTAAACAGATGTTTCGCAAGGATCAGTGCAATCAGCGCCGGCGCTGACCCAGTGGTGATAACCACCTTGGGGCGTTCCGTCAGCAAGATCCTGAACAGTTGTAGCATGACAACGAAAAAGCCCCATTTCTGTTTCCGCGAGGCGTCGCGGATTGTGTAATAGCGCTGTCCAGGCACATCCACTGCGGCCGATTTGTCCATGCTGACGTAAAAAACATTCATTTCTTCAAACGCCGGCCGCAGGCGCATCAGTTGCACCCAATGCCCACCGCCAGATGCAATCGCCATGATCTTTTGGTCAGTTTTCAAAGGGAGTTCTCCGTATTCGGACTGACATATCGATCCCTCAAGATTATGTCTATCTTATGAAAATTCTGCTGTAGGACGGTTCAGGTAACGACCACAATGCTGTCGCAGCTAGAGTTGGTTTGGATACCCTCTGATCCAATCTTTGCGGCGTTGCCAGACCGTACGCCATTCTGCGCCCAGGGCTTTCCAGCGCCCGCGCCCACTAAGAGCACCCAGTAGTGGAACTCCCACGGCGCGCAGCCAGACGGCCAGCGCCATGAACAAACGGCCTAGCCATAGCTGCCAGGCGGGCCAGTGCTTTTCGGCCAGCGTCATCTTGCCCGCAAGAAGCTTTATCATCTTGCCGGAATAGACCTTTTCAGAAGCCCCCCCGAAATGCACAATTTCCGATGTCGGGGTAAAGCGCGGCCGGGCTCCGAATGCTCTGGCGCGCAAACACAGATCAGCCTCTTCGGCATACATGAAAAAGCGGCGGTCAAAGCCGCCAAGCGCATGCCACAGATCGGTATCAATCAGCAGATAGCAGCCTGTGACGATATCAACCTCGCGCTCGGTCTGCCGGTCAAAGCCACCGTAGGCTTCGGAATTGAAGAGCGCCGAATTTGGAAACATCTTTTGCAGACCGAAAGCATAACAAAACACCGTCCACACCGACATCCGCGACCAGATCGAAGACGGGTCAAGTTGCCGCTGGCCATCATAGGTGCGCCCGCCCCAGATGCGCGCGGCCGGTGTGCGATCCGCAAAAGCCAGAAGATTTTGCAAGGCGCCCGGCAGGACGATGGTATCGGGGTTCAACAGCAGTGTTCGCCGTCCCTGTACCATCTCTGCCATCAGGTTGTTAGCGCGCCCAAAGCCCAGATTCCCCCCGGACCTGACCAGCTTCAATCGCCCGCCCAGGTCTTGCGCAAAGGCCGCCTCGATCTTGTCGGCCGAGCCATCGGGGCTTTCATTGTCACAGACCAGCAGTTCGAAGTTGACGCCACCCCCTGTGTCAAACACCGATTGCAGCGCGGCAATGGTCATCTCGGCGGTGTTGTAGCTGACCACGATGATGGAAAGGTCGGGCTGCGTCACAAGAAATTTCCTTCGCTCAAATACACTGGCGGCAGCATGACCAAACACCATGGCCGTATCTACACCAGCGGACCCCGATCGAACAAGCGTAACTCTGTGTTTCATAAAGTACGATGCGCGCCACAATTTGACTAAATGCGCCTCAGAAAATCCCTTGTTCTGACTGACAAGTCTGACTAACTGAGCCTCAAAATTTAGTACCTATGGAGTTGCAGAGTATGTGTGGAATTGCCGGTTGGATTGGTAGGGCAATTAATGAGCCCACACTGAAAGCGATGACCAATATCATCAGCCACCGTGGCCCGGATGGTGATGGCCATGCCATCATTCCGCTGGAGGGTGGGGCTGTGGCAGCCTTTGGCCACCGCAGGCTTGCAATCATTGATCTGGCCACCGGCGATCAGCCGATGCACAGCCATGATGGCCGCTTCACCATTGTCTTCAACGGCGAGATTTACAACTATGTCGAATTGCAGGCCGAACTTCGCGCCAAAGGGGCGGTGCTGCGCACCCGGTCCGATACCGAAGTGATCCTTGAAGCCTGGCGGTTCTGGGGCAAGGACTGTCTGGTCAAATTTCGCGGCATGTTCACTTTTGCCCTGCATGACAAGGCCGACAATACCGTTGTTCTGGCGCGTGATCCCTTTGGCAAGAAGCCGCTTTTCTATGCCACCACCCCCCTGCCGGGTGGCGAGGGTCTGGTTTTCGGTTCAGAAGTGACAGCCCTGCTGGAACATCCCGATATCCGTGCTGACCTGGATATAGACTCGTTGCATGATTTTCTGTGCTGGCGCTACGTCCCGGCCCCAAACACGTTTTTCCGCGGCATTCGCAAACTGGTACCCGGCGGGTTGATCATCTGGAAGGCGGGGGCATGGCACGAAGAACAGTATTGGGTCGCCCCTGAAGCCACCGGTGGCGGTCGTCTTCCCGTGCCTTCAGACCCGGTTGAAGGCTTTCTTGAGGTGTTCGATGAGGCCGTGCGCCTGCGCCTGCGCGCTGATGTGCCGCTGGGGGCGTTTCTGTCGGGCGGGCTGGATTCGTCTTCCATCGTGGCCACGCTGAAACATCTGGGCGCGTCCGAGATTCGCACCTTCTCGGTTGGATTTCGCGGCGACAAGGATGCCGAATTGACCTATGCCGCCGAAACAGCACGGCTTTTGGGTACCATCCATACCCCGATCGAGCTTGAGACCGACGGCATGACCGATCTTCTGCCCATGCTCAGCCGGCATCGCGGCGCCCCGATGAGCGAGGTTGCCGATATGCCGATCTACATGATGTCGGTCGAAGCTGCGCGTCATGTGAAGGTGGTGCTATCGGGCGAAGGATCGGACGAGCTGTTTGCGGGTTATCCCAAACATCTGGCCGAGGCTTATCTGGGCCGGTTTGCGCCATCGGGTCTGATGTCACTGGTCGGGCGCGGCATGCTGGCCGCTACGGCCCTTGCCCCAAAAGCGGCGCGCCGTTTTTCCATCGCAGGCCGTGCCCTGCGCGAGCGGCGCTTTGAAGACCGCATGGTCCGCTGGTTCGGGGCGATCACGCCTGCGGAACGTACACAGCTTTGGACTGGCCCGAGATCAACCCGGCTCCCCGGCCAGATTCCGTTTCAAGCCGCCAAGGATGCATCTCCACTGCGGCAGGTTCTGCATTTCGATCAGACATCGTGGTTGCCCGACAACCTGCTGGAACGCATGGATGCGATGACCATGGCGGCCTCGATTGAGGGGCGCGCGCCGTTCATGGATATCAGGCTTGCCGAATACGCCTCCAGCCTACCGCAGGAATGGCGCATCAAGGGCCGCATGACCAAGCGCATCGTCCGCGAAGCCCTGCGCCCGCGTCTGCCTGACGCGGTGATCCGGCGCCCGAAAAACGGCTTCAGGATGCCAGTCAGTGCCTGGTTTCGTGGCCCCCTGCGCGAGCCGTTCAATGACCTGCTGCTGGGGCCGGGGACGATCACCCGTGATTATCTTGACCCACAAGCGATCCGGCGCCTGATGGCGGAACACGGATCGGGCAACCACGATCACGCCAAGACGCTTTGGGCGCTGTTCGCGCTGGAAACCTTTTTACGCGAATTTTTCTGAAAGCTGCCCCATGCTGATCTCTGTCATCATCCCGCATTTCAACCAGGAAGATCATCTGCAGATCTGCCTGTCTGTGTTGCATGCCCAAAAAGATGTGACGGCAGCCGTCGAGATCATCGTGGTAGATAATGCTTCGCGCCGGATGCCAGAGACGATCTGCGCCGCCTGGCCTGATGTGACCCTGCTGTCAGAAAAGACACCTGGCCCCGGGCCTGCGCGCAATACCGGGGCCTCGGCGGCAAAGGGCGATGTTCTGGCTTTCATTGATGCCGATTGTTACGCGCATCCCGATTGGCTACACCATATTGAACAGGCTTTTGGTAGCCCCGATACCCAGATCATCGGGGGCGATGTGCAAGTGGGCTATGCCGATCCAAAGCGCCCGACCTTCCTTGAACCCTATGAGGCGATTTATTCCTTTCGCAACAAGGAACACATCGCCGAAGGGTTTTCCGGCACCGGCAATCTTGCCACGCGCCCGGCCGTTTTGCGTCATGTGGGGCCCTTTGCCGGGATCAGTATTGCAGAAGATCGTGACTGGGGTCTTCGGTCCAAAGCGCTTGGATACAGCACCGATTATATCGCCCCAATGGTGGTTTATCATCCCGCACGCAAAAGTTTTTCCGAACTGACCCAGAAATGGGATCGCCACATCGCCCATGATTTTGAAGAAAAGACACCCGGAGCGTCCGGCATCCTGAAATGGATCGGCCGCATGATTGCCGTTTCCGGATCTCCGCTGTTCGAATTGCCCACGATCCTGACATCGCCGCGGATCAAAGGGGCTTCACAACGTGCCATGGCTTT
>JANNSG010000164.1:0-5256 GCA_031402355.1 Pseudorhodobacter sp.
TGCGCATGTAGCGTTCAGAGGCGGCGCGCAAAGGCTGGTGATCCCAGGGGTAGTAGGCGCCGTTGCGCAGGGCCTGATAGACCACCCAGCGGCGGGCCTGGCTTTCACGCACGGCGGCGTCGAAGGCGGGCAGGTTCCAGCGGGCGAAGGCGTCGGCCCTGAATCGGGCGAGGATATCGGCGGCGGCAGGATCATCGGCGCGGTTTTGCGATTCCTGCGGGTCCAGCACGAGGTTGAAAAGCTGATCGGGGTCGGCGGGGCAGTGAATGTATTTCCAGTCTCCCAGACGCAGGGCGACCATCGGGGTAATGCTGCCCTCGGCCGCGTATTCCATGGCGACGGGGGTTTCGCGCGGGGTCGCATTGGCCAGCGGGACGAGGCTTTGGCCCTCGGTCCATGGCATGACTTCGGCCATGGAAATGCCCGCCAAATCGCACAGGGTTGGGGTGACGTCGATTGTGCTGACCGGGGTGGTGATGGTCTGGGGTGCCAATCCGGGGGCGTAGATCATGAGGGGGACGCGGGCGGCGCCTTCGAAGAAGTTCATTTTGAACCACAGGCCGCGACGCCCCAGCATTTCGCCGTGGTCGGAGACGAAAAGGATGATGGCGTCTTGCCGTGTTGCGTCCAGAGCGGACAAAATCTCGCCGATCTTTTCGTCGATGTAGGAAATATTGGCGAAATAGGCTTGGCGGGAGCGGCGTATTTGATCAGAGGTCAGATCAAACGCGGTGTGATCACACGCATCCATCAGGCGTTTGGAATGGGGGTCTTGGTCGGCATAGGGGATTGCGGGGGGTGGAGTCAGTTCGGGGTGACCCTCATAGAGATCCCAGTATTTCTTGCGGGCCACAAAGGGATCATGCGGGTGGGTGAAACTGGCGGTCAGGCACCACGGGCGGGGGTCTTGCCCGCGTGAGAGGTCATAGATTTTCTGCACCGATTGGTGGGCTACGTCATCATCGTATTCGAGCTGGTTGGTAATTTCGGCAACGCCTGCGCCGGTGACGGAGCTAAGGTTGTGATACCACCAATCTATGCGCTGTCCCGGTTTGCGGTAATCCGGCGTCCAGCCGAAATCGGCTGGGTAAATGTCGGTGGTCAAACGTTGCTAAAACCCGTGCAACTGATCGGGGCCGACGAAGTGCATCTTGCCGGCAAGGCAGGTTTGGTAACCGGCGCGGCGCAGGTGGTGGGCGTAGGTTGGAATGTCTGACGCGAATTCGGCGGCATTGTCGTAGACGCGGGTGCGGCTGGGCAATTGGCCGGACATGAATGAGGCGCGGGCCGGGGCGCAAAGCGGGCTGGCGGTATAGGTATTGGCAAAACGGACGGATCTCTGGCCAAGTTTGCGCAGATGCGGGACGTGGAGAAAACCGGCCGGGCCGTCTGGGAACAAAGTTCCGGTGAGCTGATCAACCATCACGATCAGGATGTTGGGTTTGGTCATTTTGGCCTCCGCTATGCAGAACGACAGTCTTTTGGCACTTGGGCAGGGTCTGTTCCTAATACGACGCTTTTTGGCGGATATGGTGAAGCCTTCGGCGAGGATATTTGAGAACAGATGAAAGCGGCAGGATGGGGATTTGGCAATGCGCGTTGTGACAGACTTTCCAAAGGCCATCGTGGATCACCCCGATTTGGGAATTGTCATGCCGGACGGTTGCCGGTTGTCCGCGCGGGTCTGGATGCCGGTGGACGCCGACGCACAGCCGGTGCCTGCAGTATTGGAATACATTCCCTACCGAAAGCGCGATGGCACGACACCACGCGATGAGATGATGCACCCTTACGTGGCAGGCCATGGCTATGCCTGTGTCCGGGTGGATACGCGTGGCAACGGCGACAGCGAAGGCTTGATGGCCGATGAATACACGTCGCAGGAGTTGCAAGATGCCTGTGATGTGATCGCCTGGCTGGCGGCACAGCCCTGGTGCACCGGCAGCGTGGGCATGATGGGCAAAAGATGGGGTGGGTTCAATTGCCTGCAAACTGCAGCGCTGCGCCCTGCCGCGTTGAAAGCGGTGATCACGGTCTGTTCAACCGTCGACCGGTTTGCCGATGACGTGCATTTCAAGGGCGGTTGTCTGCTGGGCGAAAATCTGGGCTGGGGGGCGGTGATGTTGTCGTATTCCTCACGCCCGGCCGACCCTGCTCTGCGCAAGAACTGGCGCAAGGATTGGTTGCAGCGGCTTGAGGCAGAACCGTTTCTGGCCCCGGTCTGGGCCGCGCATCAAAGCCGGGACAGCTATTGGAAGCACGGGTCGGTTTGCGAGGACTACTCGGCGATCAGGGCTGCGGTGTTGTCATTTGGCGGTTGGGCCGACAACTATATGAACACGGTGGCGCATCTTGTCGAAAATCTTGATGCGCCGGTGAAGGGGATCGTCGGGCCATGGGTGCATCAATATCCGCATTCGGCAGTGCCCGGGCCAAGCATCGGGTTCTTGCAACTGGCAGTGCGGTGGTGGGACAGATGGTTGAAGGGCATCGCGAATGGGGCTGAGAATGACCCGGCGATGCGGGGCTATATGCTGCAGTCAGAAGCGCCGGATGCGTCATTGGCGTATCGGGCGGGGCAGTGGGTGGCAGAGGCAGAGTGGCCGTCGCCGCGGTTGTCGCGTCAGGTGTTGGCGCTGTCAGCGGTTGGTTTGCTGGGCGGGGACGGTGGCGCGCTGGCGGTTTCGGTAAACACGCCACAACATCTTGGGCTGCATTCGGGAGAGTTCTTCCCGATGGGTCTGAATGCGGAAATGCCGGGCGATCAGGCCCTGGACGATGCGATGTCGGTGTGTTTCGATAGCGCGGCGCTGGACGCTGATCTGAGCCTTTTCGGGGCGGCACGGGTGCGGTTGACGTTGACCTGCGACACGCCGTTTGCCTTTTTGGCGGCGCGGCTTTGCGATGTGGCACCGGACGGGGCTTCGGTACGGATCTGTCACGGCATGCTGAATTTGCGGCATCGCGACAGCATGGAACATCCTACGGCTGTTCCTGTGGGTCAGCCGTTTGAAATTGAACTGGTTCTGGACCAGATGGCCTACAGTCTGGCAGCAGGGCATCGGTTGCGATTGGCGCTGTCAACGACCTACTGGCCCTTTCTTTGGCCAAGCGCCGAGGCCGCGACGGTGACCGTGCTGGGCGGTGATCTGAATTTGCCGGTACATTCGGGAGTTGCAGAAGAGGAATGGCTGCCACCGCAGGCAGAAAGCGCGGCTTCTTGGGCGCACCGCGTCTTGACGGAACCTCGGGTTTCGCGGCGCATCGAACAAGATCTGATCACCGGGCATGTGGCGCTGGTGGTAGAGCATGACACCGGGGTGGTGGAAAACCTTGAGCATGGGTTGATCACGGGGGAAAGCATGTCGGAGCGATGGTCAATTCAGCCGGACGATCCTTTGAGCGCTAGTGCTTTTTGTGAGTTCAGTCAAAGCCTTGCGAGGAAAGACTGGGCGGTGCGAACGCAGGGATGGGCGCGGATGGAAGCGACAAAACAGTCCTTGATTTTGACGGCCCATCTGGAAGCCTGGGAGGGCCCGGTACAGGTGTTTTCCCGGGATTGGCTGCATGATATCCCGCGCGATCATGTCTGAACCAAAGGAAGGGCAAGGGGCATGAAAAAAGTGATTTACGAATCCATAGAAACAGCCGCATCATTGACCCGGCAATCAAGAAAAAATTCCTTGGGAGGATTCAATGAAAGACAAACTAGACCTGTTGCTGGACCAAATTGATCTGGCTCGTTTGAACCGCCGCTCGTTCCTAAACCGGTCGGCAGCCTTTGGTCTGACAGCGGCACTTGGCACGTCGATGCTTGCGGGCCGTGCTTCGGCTGAAGAGCCCAAGAAGGGCGGCGTCTTGAAGATTGGTCTGGGCGGCGGCGAAACCACTGATGCGCTTGATCCGGGTCTGTCGGATAGCCCGGTTCCCTTTGCTGTCAACAAGCAGTGGGGCGACACCATTGTTAACGTGACAGCAACAGGCGAAATCGAACCGCGTCTGGCTGAAACCTATGCGTCGAACCCAGAAGGCACGGTATGGACCTTTGGCATTCGTCAAGGCGTGAAGTTTCATGACGGAACTGATCTGACGGTGGATGACGTTGTGGCGACGTTCAAGCGGCATTCGGACGAAAACTCGAAGTCCGGCGCCTTCGGCATCATGTCGGGCATTTCAGACATCAAGGCAGATGGCACCAATGTTGTCATGACACTGTCGACCGGCAATGCCGACCTGCCCTATCTGCTATCGGATTATCACCTGGTGGTGCAACCCAAGGGCGGTGTGGACAACCCGAACGCGGCAATTGGCACCGGCACATACAAGCTGGTCAGCGCCGAAGCTGGCGTGCGGTATGTCTTTGAGAAAAACCCCGCCGATTGGGATGCGACACGCGGCCATTACGATGGCGTCGAGATCCTGGTCATCAATGATGCGACGGCACGCACCTCGGCGCTGCAATCGGGTCAGGTTCAGCTGATCAACCGGATTGATCCGAAAGTTGCCAAGCTTCTGGGTCAGACCCCGGGCATCCAAGTGAAGAACGTGTCAGGTCGCGGCCACTATGTGTTCATCATGCATTGCGACAAGGCACCGTTTGACAACAAGGACCTGCGCCTTGCGTTGAAATACTCGATCAACCGGCAAGAAATGGTTGACAAGATTCTGGATGGCTTTGGCGGGATCGGCAATGACATCCCGGTCAATGCGGCCTATCCTTTGTTCACGGCGCAACCCCAATATGAGTACGACGCCGCCAAGGCCGCGGAGCACTACAAGGCGTCGGGCCATGATGGATCACCGATTGTTCTGACCGTCGCCGACACCGCCTTTCCGGGCGCCGTGGATGCCGCGTCCTTGTTCCAGCAATCGGCACAGGCTGCGGGTATTCCGCTGGAGTTGAACCGGGTGCCCGATGACGGCTACTGGAATGACGTCTGGAACGTGAACCCGTTCTGCGCCAGCTATTGGGGCGGTCGCCCTGTGCAAGATCAGATGTGGTCGACAGCCTATCTGTCTACCGCCGACTGGAACGACACCAAGTACTTCAACAAGGATCTGGATGCGCTGATCTTGCAGGCGCGTGCTGAAACCGACATTGCCAAGCGCACCGAACTTTATGCGCAAATCGGTGCGATCGTGCATGACGACGGCGGTACGATCTGCCCGATGTTCAACGATTTCATCGACGCGATTTCCGACACGGTCGCGGGCTATGAGAACGATCCGAACTATGACCAGATGGGTGGCTATGCT
>JANNSG010000165.1:0-13204 GCA_031402355.1 Pseudorhodobacter sp.
GACCGGGGTGGAAATGGAGGCATTGACCGCCGTCAGCGTGGCCTGCCTGACTGTTTATGACATGCTCAAGGCGGTTGAGAAATCTATGTCCGTGACCGATATCCATCTGGTCCTGAAAGAGGGTGGCAAATCAGGCCGATACGAGGCGATCCGGTGATAACGGTCGAAGCAGCCCTTGCCGCAGTTATCGCCCTTGCTGCCCCTTTGCCCAGCCAGATCGTCCCGCTGGCACAGGCCAATGGCCGCTACATGCCAAAGCCTGCCCTCGCAAAACGCGACCAACCGCCCTTTGCCGCCTCAGCCATGGATGGCTATGCGGTGAACGGTAAGGCCAGCTCCGGGGCCCGGTTCACCGTCATCGGTGAAGCGGGTGCAGGACACGCCTTTGAGGGCAGTCTTGCCCCCGGTCAGGCTCTGCGCATTTTCACCGGGGCCCCGGTACCGGACGGGGCCACTTGCGTGGTCATCCAGGAAGACGCAATCGCCCGCGGCAGTCAGATCACCCTCGGCGGCAAGCTGGACGCAGGCACCAATATCCGCCCCGCAGGTCAGGACTTCCGCGCCGGTGACAGCCTGGGCCCCCGTTTGCTGCGGCCAAACGACATTGCCCTGCTGGCCGCAATGAACCTGGCCGAAGTGGCCGTCACCCGCCGCCCCGTCGTCGCGATCATCGCCACGGGCGATGAACTGGTGATGCCGGGCGACGTGCCGCGTGCCGATCAGATCATCGCCTCCAACAGCTTTGCTCTGAAGGCGATGGTGCAAGACGCAGGCGGCATCGGGCGGATGCTGCCCATCGCGCGCGATACCGAACGCGCGCTCAGCACGGTTCTGGAAATGGCGCTGGACGCCGATCTGATTGTCACCATTGGCGGCGCGTCGGTGGGCGATCATGATCTGGTCGGCCGGGTTGCCGCACAGATGGGCCTGCAACGCGCCTTTTACCAAATCGCCATGCGACCGGGCAAACCCTTGATGGCGGGTCGGCTTGGCGGTGTGCCGATGCTGGGTCTGCCCGGCAATCCTGTCTCCGCCATCGTCTGCGGGCATCTGTTCTTGCTGCCCATGCTGCGCGCCATGTCCGGCCAAGGCACGGCACCGCAGACAGAGCAGATCGCCGAACTCGCCGTTGACATTCCTGCCAACGGGCCGCGCACCCATTACATGCGGGCCCGTCTGTCCGGCGGTCTGATCACCCCCTTTGACCGACAGGACAGTGCCCTGCTGACCGTCCTCACCCAGGCAAATGCCTTGCTGATCCGCCCCATAGGCGATAGCGCGCGCCGGGCGGGTGAACCTGTTCGCTATATACCGATCTGACGCGGCCCCAGCGCGACGGGCTTGACACAAACCAAGAACGCGGGCAGAACATTACGTTAACACGTATTGTTAACCACAACGGAGAGTGGCAAATGTTGACCCGCAAACAACTGGAGCTGCTGGATTTCATCAAAACCCGCACAGACCGTGATGGTGTGCCGCCGTCTTTTGATGAAATGAAGGATGCCCTTGATCTGCGGTCAAAATCGGGCATTCACCGCCTGATTACGGCACTTGAGGAACGCGGCTTTATCCGTCGTCTTGCCCACCGGGCGCGGGCGCTCGAAATCATCAAACTGCCCGAAGCCATGGAAAGACCCGGCTTTTCCCCCAAACTCATCAAGGGTGACAAAGTTGATCCGCCGCGCGGTGCGATGCCGATCGAGGGCGTTTATGCACTTGAAATTCCGGTCATGGGCCGGATCGCAGCAGGTGTTCCGATTGAGGCCATTTCCGAGGTCTCCCACCATGTCGCGGTGCCGGGCTCGATGCTGTCGGGCAAAGGCCAGCACTATGCCCTCGAAGTCAAGGGCGACAGCATGATCGAAGCCGGCATCAACGATGGTGACATCGTGGTGATCCAGGAACAATCCACCGCCGAAAATGGTGATATCGTCGTGGCTCTGGTCGAAGATCAAGAGGCCACTTTGAAACGGTTTCGCCGTCGCGGCGGTATGATAGCGCTTGAAGCCGCCAATCCCGCCTATGAAACCCGCGTCTACCCCGATCATCTGGTCAAGGTTCAAGGGCGGCTGGTGGGGCTGATACGCAGCTATTGATCCCCTGATGTTGATCCGCAACCCATGTTCTGGGGCCTAAGCTCGGGGGCTATTGATCCGCGATTGGCTTTGGCAGGTCAGGCAGCGGTGCCAGCGATGCAGTCGGAACTGTCCATAACCGCTTTGCATTCATCGTCGGCTGCAGCATCAGGCCGTCCGCTTTTTCCCAGATCGCAATCGCCCCGGTCTTGCGCAGCACTGTCTCGTCGATCACCAGACAGCCTGCAGGCGGGGCCTTGATTTTGGCTGCAATGATCACCAGTTCGGCCGTTTCGCAGGCCTTCATCAGACCCGCTTCGGCGGCTTTGCCTTTCAGATGGATCCCCTTAACACCTGCAAGCACAAAGCGGCGCTGCCCCTTAGGCCCGTCAAACCCTGCACGCGCCGCGGCCAGTTCCTGGTCGACCAGATCGCCGTCGTTTTCCAACCAACTGTCAGCCGAAAAGCCTGCCCCTCTGGCCGAAGACATCGCCCGCCCCTCAGTCCCGTCCAAGCCCACCAGGCCTGCGTCTGCGCTGATCAGCAGGGCCGGTCGTCCGCTGACGCCCCAAACCAGAAACGCCGTCAGGACCGGCACCAGACCAAGGGCGCGGATCCGGCCCTGAAACAGGATCACCCACAAGGTTCCCACCGCCAGCACCGGCAAGACATGGGGCGGCGGCGAATGAATGCCTGATACCGCGCCGTCAAGGCTAGCAATCCAATTGGCGATCCACAATATCCAGCGCGACCCCAGGTCCATCACCCACAGGGCCGGGGCCGCAAGCCCGAATGGCGCAAGCAAGGCGGCCAACGCCCCCGCCGGCATCACCACTGCCCCCATGACAGGCACGGTCAGCAAATTGGCCATCAGCCCATAGTCGGTCATGCGGTTGAAATGCGCCGCAGCAAAGGGCGCCGTTGCCGCCCCCGCAATGACAGATGACATTACAAGCGTGAAAATCGGCATCGTCCAGCGCGGGACCTTTTCCCGCACAATCTGGTTCTGGAACAGGCCAAACCCCCAGATCAAGGCCACTGTCGCCGCAAATGACATCTGAAAGCCCGGACTCAGCAGGCTTTCGGGTTGCCACAAAAGCAAGATGAACGCCGATATGGCAACCGTGCGCAAAGACAGCGCCCGCCTGTCGATCAATACGGCCCCTAACATCACCACCACTGTAATGAACGCCCGCTCTGTCGCGACATTGGCACCCGACAGCGCCAGATAAAACGCGGCCACCGCCAGCGCAAAGATCGCGGCTACCTTCTTGCTGTTCACCCGCAGCGCCAAAGGCGGAACCAATGCCACCCCGTAGCGGATCAGCGCAAAGACAAACCCGGTGATGAAGGCCATGTTCATCCCCGAAATCGCCAGCAGATGCGCAAGATTTGAATCGCGCAAGGCCTGAACCGTATCCAGTGAGATACCCGATCTGTCGCCGGTCATCACACCCGATGCAAAGGCCCCGGACTGGCCGGGCACCGCCGTCATGATAGCATTGGACAGATAGGTACGCACCCGGCTGACCATCTGCGCACCGGGTTCGGGTGCTGCCATCGCCAGAACCGGGGTTCTGGTGTAGCCAACTGCCCCTAACCGGTCAAAAAATGCCATCCGGCGGAAATCAAAGCCGCCGGGTTCCGCCGGGCCTTCTGGCGCGGTCAGCATGGCGGTCATCACCACCGTCATTCCCGGCACGGCAACCAGATGATCCTGGTCGCCATGCAAAGATATTCGCACCCGCGTCGGCGTTCGGGCCGGCGATGTCCGCTCCAGCACGATCCGGTCCAGTGTCAGGCGCAACTTGTCTGACTGTGACCGGTCAATTTCAATGATCCGTCCTTCAACCGCGCCGTAATAGCGAAAGTCCAGCATGGGCGACCATTGCAGATGGCCACGCACTCCGGCCGCAAGCACCCCCAGCGCCAGGCACCCAACCGCCACGGCAACCGGATGCATGATTTCATCAGACCAAAGCCTCACCAAAATGGCCCCTACCAGACACAGCGCAGCAAAGCCGTAAAATCCAGGGCCCGGCTCGGTCGGCAAGGAAAACCAGATACCGATGCCTGTTGCCAGAAAAACAGCGACCCACGGAAACAGCGACGCCGGGGTGTCTTGCAAGACAAGCAACGGGGCCGCCAGAATTTGCCGATAGCTCGCCACCTTGTTTCCCGGTCCCTGATTGCCTAGACAGACGCAAATTAACCAACCATGGTTTCCGAAAGGTTAACGCACATGTCCGTGCCCGCCCCTGCTATGCCCCAAAAACCCGTCGTCACCCGGTTTGCGCCCTCGCCTACAGGGTATCTGCACATTGGTGGCGGCCGGACAGCTCTTTTCAACTGGCTTTTTGCGCGCGGCCACGGCGGCACTTTCCTTCTGCGCATAGAAGATACCGACCGCGAACGCTCCACCCCTGAGGCCTCTGCCGCCATTCTGCGCGGCCTCACCTGGCTTGGCCTTGACTGGGACGGTGAAGTTGTCAGCCAGTTTGCCCGCAAAGACCGTCACGCCGAAGTGGCCTATGAAATGCTGGCGCGGGGTGCCGCCTACAAATGTTTTTGTACCCAAGACGAAATTGAGGCTTTTCGGATGGCGGCCGAGGCTGAAAAACGCTCCTCCCTCTTCATCAGCCCCTGGCGCGACGCGGATCCCGCAACCTACCCCGAAGCACCCTTTGTGATCCGCATGAAAGCCCCCCGCACCGGGCAGACCATCATCCAGGACGCCGTGCAAGGCACGGTGACATTCAGGAATGATCTGCTCGATGACATGGTTTGTTTACGTTCTGATGGCACACCGACCTATATGTTGGCCGTCGTGGTCGACGATCATGACATGGGGGTCACCCATGTCATTCGCGGGGATGACCATTTGGCCAATGCGGCGCGTCAGACGATGATCTATCATGCCATGGCCTGGGAGGTGCCGGTTTGGGCGCATATTCCGCTTATCCACGGGCCGGATGGCAAAAAGCTGTCAAAACGCCATGGCGCCCTCGGGGTTGAGGACTATCAAGCCCTTGGCTATCCAGCCGCCGGCATGCGAAATTACCTTTCGCGCCTTGGTTGGTCGCATGGGGACGACGAATTTTTCACCTCTCAGCAAGCGATGGCTTGGTTCAAGGTAACCGACATCGGTCGCGCGCCGTCCCGGCTCGACTTCAAGAAACTCGAACATATCTGCGGTCTGCACATGGCGGCCACCGATGATGCTGCACTGCTGCATGAATTGCAGGCCTTTATGGCCGCCACTGGGCGCCCGGCCCTCAACGCGGCCCAGCACGATGGCCTTCTGCGCGCCATGTACTGCTTGAAAGATCGCGCCAAGACATTCCCGGAACTTATTGAAAAAGCATCGTTTATTCTTGATTCCAGGCCCATCGTGCAAGATGATGCATCCGCCAAGGTTCTTGACAAAACGGCCCGCGAAATCTTGCTTGAGTTGACGCCGCAGCTGCAAAGTGTTCTCTGGACAAAGGACCGGCTTGAGGCCATTCTTTCAGCAACAGCCGCAGCTCACGGGCTGGGTTTTGGCAAACTGGCCGCCCTTTTGCGCGCTGCACTTGCCGGGCGATCGGTTACGCCCAGCGTCTATGACATGATGCTTGTCATCGGTCAGACTGAGACAATTTTGCGGTTGAAAGACGCTTCGGCCTGATCCGCCGCCGTGTATTCCCCCCGCACCAGACAGGCCGGCTGCCGGCCCGTGAAAAGTGAAGGAAAAACAGATGTCTGACGCAAACAGAAAAGCCACCCTGACCCTTGACGGCAAAACCTTTGATCTGCCCGTGCACCGGCCGACAGTTGGGCCTGATGTGCTCGATATTCGCAAACTGTACACTGAGGCGGATGTTTTCACCTATGACCCGGGCTTCACTTCAACCGCCGCTTGTGAAAGTGCCATCACCTATATCGACGGCGACAAGGGTGAGCTTTTGTATCGCGGCTACCCGATTGAGCAGCTTGCCGAAAAATCCAGCTTTCTGGAAGTTTGCTACTTGCTGCTCTACGGAAACCTGCCCAACGCGGCGCAACTTCCCGATTTCGAAAGCCGCGTGCGCAACCACACCATGGTGCATGAACAGATGCACTATTTCTTCCGTGGTTTCCGCCGCGATGCGCACCCAATGGCCACCATGGTTGGCGTGGTCGGGGCGATGTCGGCATTCTACCATGACAGCACCGATATCAACGATCCCTGGCAGCGCGAGGTTGCGGCCATCCGGATGATCGCCAAGCTGCCGACAATTGCGGCGATGGCGTTCAAGTATTCGATCGGCCAGCCGTTCGTTTATCCAAAGAACAGCCTCGATTATGCATCGAACTTCATGCACATGTGCTTTGCCGTACCCTGCGAGGAATACGTGCCGAACCCGGTCATCGCCAAGGCGCTTGACCGGATCATGATGCTGCATGCCGATCACGAACAAAACGCCTCGACCAGCACTGTCCGCCTGGCCGGATCATCGGGTGCCAATCCGTTCGCCTGTATTGCGGCGGGCATTGCGTGCCTTTGGGGGCCTGCTCATGGTGGTGCCAACCAAGCCGCATTGGAACAACTGCGCGAAATCGGTACCGTTGACCGCATTCCCGAATTCATCAAAATGGCGAAAGATAAATCATCTGGCGTGCGCCTGATGGGCTTTGGCCACCGGGTTTACAAAAACTTCGATCCCCGCGCCAAGGTGATGAAGGAAAGCTGTGACGAGGTGCTTGATCTTCTGGGCGTGCACAACAATCCGACCCTGCAAGTCGCCAAGGAACTGGAACGCATCGCGTTGGAAGATGATTATTTCATCTCGAAGAAGCTCTATCCAAACGTCGATTTCTATTCCGGCATCATTCTGGATGCGATCGGTTTTCCAACCGCGATGTTCACACCGATCTTTGCGCTGTCGCGCACTGTGGGCTGGATTTCTCAGTGGAAAGAAATGATCGCCGACCCGACCCAGAAAATCGGTCGCCCGCGCCAGTTGTACATTGGTGAGACGCAACGCGACTATGTCGATGTGCGCCACCGCTAATCTCCAATGCAGGATGAAGTTTGGCCGAAACATCATCCTGCCCAGACTATCCGGGGACCGCGTGATTGATGTGGCTGCCTGAGGACCACTTTTCCTCATCACGCCCAAAGACATCAGATGGAAACGGCGGCAAATTGGCTGCAGCCTTGCATGTAGGGCGTAAACCCGCCTCCTAGGATCAACCCGGTTTCGTGGGCCGCACAAAGGCGATCCGGGCTTGCCACCAGCGGCGCTTTACAACAAGCGCTGTCGGATGGACCCGCTCGGAGGGATCTTTACCGATCACCCTTCGGTGCCGCAGCAAAAAGAATTTGCCCCAACTGCGGTTGGTGCCCACCATTGGGGCCGTCGCATCACAGGGAAATCTGTCGCGCCATCCGTTTGGCAGGGCCAGACCGCAACTTTCCGCCCGGCCCAGCATCCATTCAAGCGGAATATTGGCAAGTGGGCGCGCCGCCGCGAAGTCTCCGATTTGGCCGCCAATGTCGCCATGGGCGCCGCGAAACCAGACCTGTTCGATGTTACCTTGCCAGTCATCGCGACTTTCCCACAAAACCGGCTCGAACACGTCGCGGGTTTCGTCAAGTGCCAAGGCGTGAAACCCATGTTTGATAGCTGGCCCAAGCTGATGGTTGTGAAACGCACTGCGCTGTTCGGTCAGCATCCAAAGCAACGGCAACCGCAGTCCTAACGCCTTCACCGTATCCCAGACACCAACCATTTCAACCACCGCATCCGGGTGGCAAAAACGTCTTGAAAACGCGCGGGCAGAGTCGCGCGACGGGTCCGTGCGGTAGTGCCGCCAAGCCAAACTGACAGCGCGCTCAGTCGCGTGATCGCGCTTTAACAGACCAACCCGGTCGATCACACCTGCAAGGGATCGTACAGCAAAGGCTCCCCGCGAATACCCGAACAGAAATATCCTGTCTCCGGGGCGATAGTGGCTGGCCAGATATCCGTAGGCGCGCCGGATTTGCGGGTTGATGCCACGTCCTTGCGCCACTGCAGCAGCGTAGCGCCAGCCTTCCCATTGCAGGCCGGGTTCATAGTAAACCGATCTGCGGCCCGCCACGCCCTTTTCTTTAAGCAATCGAAATGTCTTGCCAGCATTGGTTTCCATCCCATCATCAAGGCTGGAAAATGTGCCATCCAAAATGATCACATGATCGACAATACCCCGCTGAACCCCTGGTTTCGGGGCGGCGACAGGCTCCATCTTGACCTGTGGTCGAGGGTTAAGCCAGTGACGTATGCGGTTAAAGATGCCCAGCCGATGCCTCCTGCAACCAGCCCCAGACCCGGCTTGGCGTGTAGGGCATATCGATTCTGGTTACGCCGCGCGGGCCCAAAGCATCCAGCACCGCGTTGGAAATCGCTCCCAGCGCGCCCACTGTCCCCGCCTCGCCGCAGCCTTTCATCCCCAAGGGGTTGCGCTTTGTCGCCACGGAATGCGCCGCAAACCCGATCATTGGCAAGTCATCTGCCCTCGGCATCGCATAATCCATGAAACTGCCCGACATAAGCTGACCTTGATCATCGAACACTGCGTTTTCCATCACCGCTTGCCCAAAGCCTTGCGCCACTCCGCCGTGTATCTGTCCCTCAACCAACTTCGGTGCAATTAATACGCCGAAATCATCAACAACATGGTAACGGTCAAGCCTGACCGACCCGGTATCGGGGTCAATCTCGACTTCCGCCAAATGCGCGCCATTGGGAAAGGATTTGCCATCAATTTCCGTGGTCTGGGCGATATCCAGCAGATCCGTCCGTCCCTTTTGCCGCGCCAGATCAGCAGCCTCGATCAGCGTCAACCGCAGGTTAGACCCAGGCGCACCGAATGTGGCATCTGAAAACGTCACCGCTTGCAGACCCAGTTCAGTTTCCAGAAACGCGCTGAGCCCGGCAATCATATGGCCAACCGTCGCTTTGATCGCCGTGCCCTGCACTGTCACCGACCGGGATCCGCCGGTGCCGCCGCCAACGGCAATGCGGTCACTGTCACCTTGCACAATCGTGATCGCTTGCACCTCTAACCCGGTCGCTTGTGCCACCATCATGGCATAGACTGTCTCATGCCCCTGCCCGTTCGATTGGGTGCCCACATACAGCGTGGCCCTGCCACCTGCATCCAGCGTCAGCCGCGCGGTTTCTTCCGGGTCGCCGAGTATCGATTCGATGTAGACGCCGAGACCCTGCCCCCGCAGCAGCCCCTTCGCCGCCGATACGGCCTGCCGCGCGCTGTATCCCCCAACATCAGCCTCAACCCGCAACTTGTTCAAAACGCCGTGAAAATCGCCCACATCATAAACCTCGCCTGTGGGCGTGGCGTAAGGAAACTCGGTCACGAAATTGCGCGCCCGCAGATCGAACGGGTCTACCCCCAGCACCCGTGCTGCGTGGTCCATCATCCGCTCAATCGTATAAATCGCCTCAGGTCGCCCCGCGCCACGGTAAGCATCCACCGGGGTCGTGTTTGTGTAAACCCCACGCGCGCCCAGATAGGCATTCTTGATATCGTAAACCCCGGTCAGCACTTTGGCAAAAAGCTGCGACTGGATGGGTTGCCCGAACTGCGAGTTATAGGCGCCCAGATTCGACACCAGATTGACCCGATAGGCCGTAATCCGCAGATCAGCGTCAAACCCGATATCCACCTCCGCCACCAGATCACGCCCGGCATTGTCGCTCAGCATGCCCTCGCCGCGCTCCGACATCCAGCGCACTGGCCGTCCCAGCATACGCGCGGCTTGTGCGATCACCACATATTCAGGGTATGCCATAGCCTTCATGCCAAAGCCGCCGCCCACATCGGGGTTGGTCACCCGCACGGCATCTGCGGGCAGGCGCAACATCCGGATCAGTTCTTCCTTCTGATCCCAAACGCCCTGCCCGTTGACGCATAGATGAACCCGGCCATCTTGCCATTCGGCGAAAGCGCCGCGCGGCTCTATCGCATTGGCGATGATCCGGTTATGTACCACCTCAAGGCTGATCTTGTGTGCCGATCCCGCAAGGGCCGCATCTGTCCCGGCCGGGTCACCAATCCCGAAATCATAAGCAAGGTTGCCCGGCGCGCTGTCATGCAGTGCCGCCGTACCGGGTGCCAGTTCCAGCACCACCGGCAGATCGTCAATTTCCACGTCGATCATTTCGCAGGCATCGCGCGCGGCCTCTACCGTGTCGGCAATTGCTACGGCTATCGCCTCGCCCGCATAACGCACACGGCCCCGCGCCAGAACTGGCCGTTCCGTCACGGCCCCTCGCGACCCATCGCGGTTCTTTACCCGCGCGCCCTTCATCCCCAGAATGATGGCGGTTGCCGCCAGATCATCGGCCCCCAACACCAGATGCACTCCGGGCACCTCGCGTGCGGCAGCAAGATCAAGCCCCTTGATTACGCCATGCGCGACCGTAGACCGGAAAAACACCGCATACAGCGCGCCTGCGGGGGCAATATCATCCACATAACGCCCGGCGCCGGTCAGAAACCGGATGTCCTCGCGGCGTCTTAATGGCTGTGCCGATCCAAACTTTGCCACTGACGTCATGCGATAGGTTCCAATTCCAATTCCAGTGCCCGGTTGCCAAAGCTACGCCCCCGGCAGGATTTGTCCAGCCAGGGGCGCTGCGAAATAGCCGATATGCCTGCGGTTTAAGGCCGAAGCGACAATACCGTCGCCAGTGTCAGCTCGCCAAAGCCATTAAAGCGGGTGTTGGTGACGGTTGAGTAGGCCCCAAGCCCTTCAAAAATCACGAAATCGCCCTCATCTATGTCTCCCGGCAACATCACATCGCCGGGAAGACGGTCCACCGAATCGCAAGTCGGGCCAAACACGATGCGTGGACTCGCGGCCCCCCGGCGCGCCTCACCGCCCGGTGTCACCACCCGCGTGCGGTCGATAACGCCAATCAACGGCAATTCGGCAAGCGCGCCATAGATGCCGTCGTTCAAAAACACATGGGTCTCATCGCGCACGGCCTTGACCCGGGCCGCCAAAGTAAACGCATCCCCGCACAGGCCCCGGCCGGGTTCACAGACCAGCAAGGGCCGATCATCGCCAAACGCCTCGGTCGCCACCCGGTCGATCAGTGCAAATGTCGCCTCCAGCTGCGGCACCACACCGTGCAGGCGGTGCGACGGAAACCCACCGCCGACGTTCAGCCGCGCAATGGTGACACCCGCATCGCGCGCAATCGTCGCCGCCGCGCGAATATAGCTGTCCCATGCCGCAGGGTCTGTGCATTGCGTGCCGGGATGGAAGGTGATTGACGGGATAAAGCCCGCTTCCGCCACACGCTTCAACAGGCCCACCGCCACATCGGCAGTCGCGCCAAACTTTGCGCCAAAGTTGTAGGCCGCACCCGAAACCGGCAACTTGAAGCGCACAGTGATTTCAGTGCCTTCCGCTGGCACATCGGCAATCAGCTTTTCAAGTTCAGACCGTGAATCGACAGAATAGGATTTCACGCCCAATCCCACCGCCACCGCAATTTCGCTCCGCGACCGGACTGGGTTGTTGTAATGCAGCGCTGCATCCGGGGCCAAACGCCGGATCAGGTGCATCTCATACGGCGACGCAACGTCGTAGCCACGAATCCCAGCCGCTGCCAAATTCTCCACCACAGCCTCGCCGGGGTTGGATTTCACCGCATAGGTCACCATGCCGGGAAAGCCGTCGATGAACCTACGTGCCGCCGCTTGCAGCGCCGAGGGTGCAAAGAACAGCACCGGGTTTTCCGGCTGCACAGAGCGCAGAAATTCAGATGGATTGGTCCAGATTGTTTTAGAAAGTCCCATCGGCGCATTCCTTCTTTAGCCAATAAGACGCAAGAGAACCGCCCGCATGTTTGCGGATTGGCGGCACCTGCGCGGTTTTTTACAAACCAGGCCAGGTGCGTATGAGCCGCCCTTTTCCTGAAAACGTGGACTTTGCATATGGGGCACAAAGTGACCGATGAAAATAGTAGAAATGCATAAATTATCTGTCATAATGACCAAAAAATTGGACATATTGTATGGATGAAGTTGATAGGAACATTCTGGCACTGCTGGGAGCCGATGCGCGCATGTCCGTGGCGCTTCTTGCCCGCCGCCTGAAGGTCGCGCGATCAACTATCCAAGCCCGGTTGGAACGGTTAGAGACCACTGGCATTATCGGCGGCTACACCCTGAAACTCGGCGAAGCCGCCCGCCAAGGCCGCATCCGCGCCTCGATTCTGCTGTCAATCGAGGCCCGCGCTCAAGCCGGCATCGTCACCCGCCTGAAATCCATCCCCGAGGTAGAGCGCGCCTTCACCACCTCGGGCCGCTTTGATTTGCTGCTGCAGGTCGCGGCCCCGAATACGCAGGTCTTAGATCAAGTGCTCGATGAAATCGGCACCATCACCGGGGTGCAATCGTCCGAAAGCCTGATCCATCTGTCGACGAAGATTGATCGGCCGGTTTAGGCGGGTCGCATGCTAGGCATTTGCAACGTACGCCTGCGTTAGAACACCCTACCCGATAGTGAAACATTAAGACCTTTTTTGCCCACCTACCGCTTACGCTCAGGTTTCAATGAAACGCACTATTATGTCCCAGCCCTGCGGTGCGTTGACCAGCAGTTTGTCCAGCAACCTGTCTGAAACGAAGATATGTAGTGGTGAACGCATGTCGGCCCAGATACCAACATCCTGAATCCGTTCGGAATATACAGAAAAATGCGCGGCGGCGTGTATTTGAAATGGCTCTAAGTCACCCATCGTTGCATTCACGGCGACGGGATCCAGCCCAGTGCTTCCCGTAGGGTTGATAGCGTTCAAAACGCGCTGAACGCGAAAGAAATGAAACGGCCCGTTTGGGCAGATTGTGCCGTCTTTCATCTCGACGGCAACGGGCACAAACTGGTGGACGTTGGGGTCAATCGCCTCAACAGCCTCTTTGAACCTTTGGCTCACAATGCGCCCACCCGGACCGCCGTTGAAATCGTATAGCGTCTTGCCACGTCGCAGCACCAGTTTCGGCGGATAGAGGGTTTCGGGAACGACAGCTTTCAAATCGCCCCAGATATCGGTCTTTTCGGGCGTGATCTTCTTTTCCGCACGGATTTG
>JANNSG010000166.1:0-11402 GCA_031402355.1 Pseudorhodobacter sp.
TGCCAGCACCGCCACCCGCCGCGAAGTTCAGCGGCGCGAGATGAACTTCATGCGCATCATGGGACATGACAAGTACGAAGTGTCGCCCGATGAGGTGCGTGCGATGTGTCCATTGGTCGAAACACAGGGCCTGCATTCCGCAATCTGGACACCCAAAGATGGCCGCGCCAATCCGGTCGATGTGACAATGGCGCTTGCGGCAGGCGCACGCAAAAGGGGCGTGCGGATCATCGAGGGCTGCCCGGTCACCGATTTCACCGTAAAGAACCATCGCATCACCGGTGTCGTCACCCCCCAGGGCACTGTTCAGTCAGAGGTGGTGGTGCTGGCCACCGGCATGTGGTCGCGCCAGCTTGGGGCAAAGATCGGCGTGTCCGTGCCCCTGCAGGCCGCCGAACATTACTACCTGCTCACCGAACCGATGGCGGGGGCGCATCCCGGCCTGCCGGTGGTCGAAGACCCTGAAAGCTTCACCTATGTCCGCGAAGAAGGCGGCGGGCTGCTGTTTGGATTGTTTGAACCTGTGGCCGCTGCATGGTCACTGAATGGCATTCCGACAGACGCCAGTTTCACTACTCTTCCCCCCGATTGGGACCGGATGACCCCGCATCTGCAACATGCCTTCAAGCGCTATCCGGTGATGAACACCGCAGGCATCCGCAATTTCTTTTGCGGCCCTGAAAGCTTTACCCCCGATGGCGGATTTCTGGTCGGTCAAAGCCCCGAAGTGGATGGGCTTTATCTGGCCACCGGCCTGAATTCGCTTGGCATCCTGTCGGGTGGCGGTGTGGGTGCCTTGCTGGCCGAAGAAATCATTTCGGGCAATGCCAGCCAGGACATGACCGGTCTTGCGCCGTCGCGCACAACCCGCAATGAGGCCACCCGTACCTATCTGGCCGATCGCACCCCGGCCCTTCTGGGGGCGGGTTTCACTTACTATTCCTTGCCAAACTGGAAGCATAAAACCGCCCGCAACATCCGCCGCTTGCCTTTGCACTACCGCTATGCCGCGATGGGGGCCTATTTCGTGCCGTTGTCGGGGTGGGAAATGCCGAACTGGTTCGCGCCCTCGGGGCCGATGCCAGCGGTCAGCCATGACTTCGGCCGGCAGGACTGGTTCCATCTTTCCGCCGCCGAACATCACGCCACCCGCAACAGCGTTGGCCTGTTCGACAAAAGCTTCATGGGAAAGTTCATCGTGCAAGGCCGGGATGCCGAGGCCGTGCTGAACCGGGTCAGCGCCAATTCAGTGTCGGTCCCGGTGGGTAGCAATGTCTACACCCAATGGCTGAACAACCAAGGTGGCATCATTTCGGATCTGACCATCACCCGGCTTGGCGAGGCCGAATTTCTGCTGGTCACCGGTGATGTCCTGCAGCGCCTCACCCCCGCCTGGTTGCGCCGCCACACACGCGAAGGTGAATGCTGCACGGTGACTGACGTGACCTCGGCCTATACAATTCTCAGCTTGCAAGGCCCCAAATCGCGGGAGGTGCTGCAAACTATCACCGGCGCCGATCTGTCCACCCAAGCGCTGCCCTTTCGCGCGTCTTGCGCCGTCGAGATCGGCCCCGCCCGCATTCTGATGGTCCGCGTGACCTATATGGGCGAGTTGGGCTATGAGATGTACATTCCGTCCGAGCAAAGTCACGCCGTCTATGATGCACTCGTTGCCGGGATCGAGGCGCAGGGCGTCGCTTGCACTCATTGCGGGATGATGGCGCTGGAAAGCCTGCGGCTGGAAAAAGGCTACCGTGATTTCGCAGTCGATATCGACAATACCGATACCCCGCTGGAAGCGGGACTCGGTTTCGTTGTCGATTTCAACAAGGGCGATTTTGTCGGCCGTGAGGCGCTTGTCGCCCAAAAAGCCAAGGGCGTGCTTACCAAGCGGCTGGTTGCGGTCAAACTGGACGAAACAGACCCCTTGCTGCTGGGCAATGAACCGGTCTGGCTGGGCGACGTGGCCCTTGGTTACATCCGTGCCGGGGCCTTTGGTCACACGCTGGGGGCCGCAGTCGGCCTTGCGATGATTGAACATGCAGACGGCGTGACGGCTGATTTCCTTAAGGCCAACCGCTTTGAGGTGGAGTGCAACGACCGTCGCATTGCCGCAACCCTGTCACTGGCCCCATTCTACGACCCCAAAAGTGAACGCGTCCGGCAATAAACCCAGACCTGAGGCTGTACGATGAGAACTCGAAAGAACGATTTGGAGAGACTTGCTGACACCGGCCCGTTGGACCGTCCCTCGTCCGATCTGCATGTCTTGGTTCTTGGGGCGGGCATGGCGGGGCTGACGGCTGCGCGCCATTTAAAACAAGCGGGTGCCAGCGTCACCGTGATCGAGGCCCGCAACCGGATCGGTGGTCGGACATGGACCAGCGATCTTTGGCCCGATCTGCCGGTGGACATGGGGGCAAGCTGGCTGCACGGCGTCACTGGCAACCCCTTGACCACGCTTGCAAACCAATTGGGGGCGCGGCGAACGCCGACCAGCTATGACCGGTCTCTCACCTTCGACCGGAACGGGCAGCGCGGTGATTTTCAGGACATTGCGCAGCGTGCGTTTGCCCTGGTCGCCCGCGCGCAGGCCGCGGCCGATACGCTTGACCAGGACCTCTCGATAAAGCAAGCGATCGAAGCCTTGCCCGAATGGGCGGCCCTTCCAGGGGCCGAACGGCGGCTTTTGCGGCTTGCCATCAATACCCGGATCGAACACGAATACTCCGGCGACTGGTCCCGGTTGTCGGCTTGGTCCTTCGACGATGGAACAGAATTCCCGGGCGGCGATGTCGTGTTCAACAAAGGCTACGCTCCGCTTGTCGCGCATCAGGCGGCGGGCCTTGATATTCGCTTGGGCGAAGTGGTGCATCAGATCGCCCCGACGCCTGCCGGTGTCAGCATCACCACCAGCACCGGCTTGCTTCTGGCAGACCGGGCCATCGTAACCCTGCCGCTTGGCGTCTTGAAATCCGGCAAAATCGAGATCTGCGAACCGCTTGCGCGCAAACGCCAGCGTGCCATCGACCGGCTTGAGATGGGGCTACTGAACAAATGCTGGCTGCGCTTTGACCGTGTTTTCTGGCCCGCAGACGTAGACTGGATCGACTATCTGGCGCCGGTCGATGGTCTTTGGGGCAATTGGCTGAACGGCTTTCCCAGCACGGGCCTGCCCTTGCTCGTCGGCTTCAACGCCGCTGACATGGGCCGGCAGATGGAAGCATGGGATGACCGCGCCACGGTTTCTTCAGCAATGGTGGCGCTGCGAGACATGTTCGGCAGCGCCATTCCTGACCCCACGCACCACCAGATCACCCGCTGGTCGAGGGATCCCTTTGCGCTGGGCTCGTATTCGTTCAACGCTGTCGGCGCCTCTGCCAAAGACCGTTGCGCCTTGTTCGGGGCCGACTGGCAGGGCAGGCTGCATTTCGCGGGCGAGGCCACATCGCATGACCACCCCGGCACAGTGCACGGTGCCCTGATGACCGGCATCGCCGCTGCCGCCGCAACCTTGGGCTTTCCGGTCTGATCGCAGGTGCTGGCCAACCTGAACCCCGCCTGCATTTGGGGTTTTCGGTTTCGACCGACGATCCAACGCATGGTAGGCCCGGAGGATATCGAAAATCCGCCGTAAATCAATCGCTTGCAACGGCGAACCGCGAGTTTTCGCGCGTTGAATTCATTGGGGAAAATCGGGGTAAGGCGAACCTTTCGCCGTCCGATGAAAACGAAAACCCCGGCGCGCTGGCGGGCGCATCCGGGGCTATGGACAAAGCATTTCAGCTTCAGGGGGAAGATTACACCGACGCCCCTGACGCTGCAAGGCGGATCGACCGGAACGGCAACTGGAAACTCGCCCGGAACGACTGGAAGCGTTCGATCCGTCGGGACGTGAGCCTGTCCTATCCTGCGCGCATGGTCGCGTGGAGCCTTTGCGATGACTTCGCAAACCACGAAACGGGCTTCTGCAATCCCAAGGTGGAAACCCTTGCCCATGCGTCTGGCGTGTCCCTGCGCGCCTGTCAGCGCGCCTTGGCCGAACTGTCCGACGCCGGGCTGATCTGTATCGCCTATGCCCAAGGCCGGGGCGACCGGAGCGAAATTTCCTTCATGAGCGGGCATGGGGAACACGCCCTGAAAGCGTCTGAAAGGGTCACTTACATGGCATCGCGCGACACGGAAAACCTGCCAGAAGTGGCACCCGTTCGGCCCGAAACGATGGCCTATCCCAAGCCGAAAGTGGTGCCACTAATTGCGGGAAAGGGTGCCAGTAGTGGCACCGCCTATATAAGGAACAACCAGACTCTTAACCAGAAAGAGCGCGCGCAAGGCCAAGCGTCTGGTTCCCACCGCAAGTCTGGCCGGATCGACTGGACGGCCCATGACCGCGCCGTCGCCGCCGCAGCGGCACCGCCAGAGGCTTGGACGCGCCCGCTGCACCCGATCAAGCCGGGCAGCGATGCAGAGGCGGATTGGAACCGATGGCTTGCCAAGAACGGGCATCCGACCGTCGCGCAGGTTGCACCGAAGAACCATGCTGGGGAATTCGGAGTGCCCTTCCGCAGGCCACCGAATGACGACGGCGCGGGCATCGAAGCCATGCTTTCGCAGAAATGGGTTCGGGCTTTTGCCCACAAGGCGAAGGACCGGGCCAATGCTTGAGCAAGCGAAAGATCAATGGGTTCGGGCGCTGATGCGCGAGCGCGGACTATCGCCGACGGCGCGGCTTTTGGGCGCGGTTCTGGTGGCGCAATTCTTTGGGCTGCCCAAGTCGCCAAGCATCGACGATCTGGCCAAGGCCCTTTGCGTGTCACACAGCGCCGCGAAACGGGCGCTGGACCAACTGGAACAAGCGGGATGGCTGACCATCCCTGACCGCCCCAAGCGGGGCAACCCGCCTTGCATCATCCTGACCGAACGCAGCGCCGTGCTGCCCTTCCCAAGCCGCAACCCGAACCATCAAGGAACAACCACATGACCGATCAAGACCGCATTGAAACGAAAGCGGCGGCGGCGGAACAGGCGGCGTCCTGCATCCGCGAGTGCATGGCCCTGATGCGCGAAAGCGGGATGCCTTGGGATAGCATCATTGCAGGTGCACATGCCGAGGTTATCAGCGCCATGACGCTGACCTTCGGCGGGCAGATGGCAGCGCATTGCTGCACCAGTGCCGCCGAACGGGTCTGCACTCTGCCTTCGGCGGCGGATCATGCGCTTGCCAGCGCCAGACCAGCGGGCAGCGCGTGACCTTCGCGGGTCCTTGCCAGCCCTGACCTATACGGGGGGCAGAGGCGCGATGCTTGAAGCTATGCAAGAATTTACAAGGGGTTAAAAGATGCGGATCATGTCGGAACTGCCGGGGCTGGGGGGCGACAAGCCCGTCCATCGCATTGGCGGTTCCGACCTTTGCGACCTGTTCGGCATCACGCCGGGGATGCTGACCACCCTTGGCAAGCGCGATATCGTGGTTCGTCTTGGCCATGATGCCTATGACCTTGAAGAAAGCACCCGCCGCTACATCGCCAGTCTGCGCGAGACGGCAAGCGGACGCGGCGGCGAAGAACAGGTGCTGAACCTGACCAGCGAACGGGCGCGACTGGCACGGGAACAGGCCGACGCGCAGGCCCTGAAGAACGCCGTCCTGCGCGGCGAATTCGTGCCCGCTGGCGACGTGGAACGGGCGTGGTCCGATACCCTGCGCGCCCTTCGTTCCCGGCTTCTGGCGGTGCCTTCCCGGCTGCGCCAATCCATGCAGCATCTGACCACCAGCGACGTGACCATGATCGACCGCGAATTGCGCGACGCCTTGCAGGAACTTGGCAATGCCGACGCTTGACCAGATCACGAAGCAGGCGCTGCGCGCCCTGATCCCCCCGCCGCGCCTGCGCCTGTCGGAATGGATCGAACGGGAAATCGTGCTGCCCGACGGGGTTTCCGCCTTGCCCGGCCCGGTTCGCCTTTGGCCCTTTCAGCGCGAGATTGCCGACGCCATAGGCGACGCGGAAATCGAACGGGTGACATTGGTGAAACCCGTCCGCGTGGGGTTCACCACCCTTTTGACCAGCGCCCTTGCGTCCTTCGTCGCCAATGAACCCGCGCCGATCCTCTGCCTTCTGCCCGCTGAAGCCGATTGCCGCGACTACATGGTGTCAGATATCGAACCGATCTTCGGGGCATCCCCGGCGCTTGCCGCTGCCCTGTCGGATGAACAGGACGAGTCCGGGCGCAACACGCTTCTGTCGCGCCGCTTCCCCGGCGGATCGTTGAAAGTGGTCGCGGCGAAGGCACCGCGCAACCTGCGCCGTCACAACGTCCGCGTTCTGTTCATGGACGAAGCCGACGGCATGGAGTCGACCGCCGAAGGTTCGCCAATACTCTTGGCCGAACGCCGCACCATGTCATTTCCCGACCGCAAGATCGTTCTGGGCAGCACTCCGGTTCACGATGAAACCAGCCATGTTCTGCGCGCCTATGCCCAATCCGACGCGCGAATCTATGAAGTGCCGTGCCCCGAATGTGGGGCAATGAGCGAACTTCTGTGGCCCGATATCGTCTGGGATGCAGGCGCGCCCGAAACGGCCCGCTGGCGGTGCCCCCATTGCGCCGCAGAGGTATCGGAACGGCACAAGCCGGATATGGTCGCGGCGGGCGCGTGGCGCGCCACAAGGCCCGAAGTCAGAGGCCATGCGGGGTTCCGTATGAACGCCCTGATCAGCCTTCACACCAACGCGGCTTGGGGCAAGCTGGCGGTGGAATTCGTCCAGGCGAAGGACGATCCGACCACGTTGCAAACCTTCGTTAATACAATCCTTGGCCAAGGCTGGCGCAGCGCCGGGGATGAGCTGGCCGAAGATGAGCTGATGGCCCGCGCCGAACCCTTCGGGCTTGCCGCTGTTCCCGCCGAAGTGCTGGCGGTAACGGTTGGGGTGGACGTGCAACACGACCGCCTAGAAGTCACCTATCTGGGCTGGACCGAAGGCGGAGTGGCGCTTGTGCTGGGGCATCGGGTTATCTGGGGGCAGTATGACGCCGAAGAAACGTGGGTCGAACTGGACGGGCTGATCGGTTCCCGCTTTCCCCATGCACTTGGCGGCAAGATCGGGGTGGACGCCTGCGCGATAGACGCGGGCGACGGGGTATCCATGCACCATGTCACCGCCTTTGCCACGCCCCGGACGCGGCGCAAGGTGCTGGCGATCAAGGGCGCGCCCGGCAACCGTCCGATGATCGAACGGGCCGGATCGACCACCAAGACGGGCGCGCGGTTGTGGATCATCGGCGTGGATACGGTGAAGCTGCAACTGTTCGGGCGGCTGGCGCAGGCGGGTAGCTTCCGCTTTTCGGCCGATCTGCCCCCGGTCTGGTTTGAACAGCTTGCGTCCGAACGGTCTGTGGTGCGCTACGCGCGAGGCCAGCCGACGCGCAGCTTCGTTCGGATACCGGGGCGACGGGCAGAGGCGCTTGACTGTGTGGTCTATGCTTTCGCCGCGCGGGGATTGCTCAATTTGGACTATGACCAGCGCCGCGCCGATCTATCGACCGAAGCCGCGCCAGCGCCGAAGCGCGCCCCGGTGCTTGCGTCAAGCTGGATGCAGCGTTGAAAATCAGCGCCGCCAAGTCTGCTTGAATTCTTCGTCGAACCACGCTTCAGCGTCATACATCGCGCCCATGCGGCTGCGAAAGTCCAAGTATTGCGGATAGCGATCACGCACCCAACCTGCAAATTCGCTGAAACTTGGCATTTCATCCGACGTTTGCCGATATCCCTTTTCCTTGGCCCAAATACCGCAAAGGTGGCGGATACCCTGTTCAGCTTCGTCTTTCTTCAAAGTGTCACCTTATGTTCGGGATTTGGCTATTAATAGCGATCAAGCACCGCGCGGGTAATATCCTTCCGCATTTCGGTTTGGGAACGGGATACCCTTGCCCTTCAAGTGAGCCTCAAGCCTTGATTCGTAGTGTGGTGCCCAACCATCCCAATTTCCCTCAAAGCAAGGTCTGCATACACTGATTTGATAAGCAGGGATGAATTTGCCGTCATAAACGTGCGGCCCGAACTGAAAACTACTGCCGCACATTGCACAAGTTTCCATGATTCGGAATTCGTCGGCTTTGCTTGTTCGCCTTGCCATGCTTTGCCCCTCTCGCTCGAAGTGTTGTGCGAGTTTGGCCTTGCGGTGACGCCCCTGCAAGCATGATCCGCACCAAGCAAGCAACGGTCTGACGATCAAGCCGCTTGACAGCAACCACACCGCTTCCTTGCCGCGATGAATCGTCACTGATCTGACGAAATCCCCACATGACTCTTGACAGAGATGGTCGATTCGTCAGAACACTGACGAAATAGTCAAGAGAGGGGCGCGCCGTGCCAGACTTCGAAACCGACTACACCGACGAAGCGGAATTCAGTGCCGGACAGGCTGCGCGCGTGTCTGGCCTGAATCCGATCCTGCAACGCCACTACCGCCAGCGTGGGCTTTTGCCCGAACGCGAAGGCGCAAGCCATGCCCGGTTCAAGATTGCCGACGTGATGCGCATGACGATCATGGCCGCGTTTTCAGACAGCAAGATCAGCACCAAGGCGACGGCGGCGTTTTCCCTGAAGGCGTCGGTTGTCGCAACGGCGAAGCTGCTGGCGATGGACGGGGCCGTCGATATCGACGCCGAAACACCCGAAGCCGAAGCCTATGAGCGCGAACGCCTGCAAAGTTATGCGCGCATGTTCAAGACCCGCTACATCTTCCTGCCCTTGCCGCAAAGCGACGACGCACCCGGCACGAATGAAGGCTGGGAACGTGAAACCCTTGCCGATCTGGCGGACCTTGTGGGGCAGGACGGTTCTTTCCATGGCGTTCTGATCGACCTCAACGCGCTGGCGGCGTTGGTTTACAGCCGTGTCACGCTGCCCCTGCAAACCCATGTCGTGACCCTGCGCCGGGCGGATGGCGGCGCGGAATGAGTTTTCTTGCCCGCCTTCTGGACCGGATGACCGGGCCGACGCAAAAGCGCCAGATTGAAGCTGGCGGCGGCGGGCGGCGATGGCAGGGTTCGCCCATGATGAACGCGCCGCAAGCGTCGATCCTTGCGGCCCGCGCGCCAGCCAAGGCCCGTGCGGCGGCGCTGTCCATGAACAACCCCACGGCAGCGCGGATCGTGGAGACGTGGCTTGCGGCACTCGCTGGCAAGGGCTGGCAGGCACTTTCGCAGCACCCGGACCCGGCAACGCGGCGGGCACTTAACAATGAGTTTGAAGGGCAGATGCTGGCCTTGTTGCCAGTCGCGGTGCGCGCCTTGGTGCGCGACGGTGAGTCCTTTATCAGAACATCCGTAGGTGGCAGCGACGCCGACGGATCAGGACGGGCAGCGTTTGGTTCCTTGGCGCTGCCCGCCGACCAGATCGACCCGTCCCTGACCCGTGACCTTGGCGACGGCGGGCGGATCGTTGCCGGGGTGGAGTTTGACGCAAGCGACCGGATCGTCGCCTATCACATTCTGCCCGATGCCCCCGGAACCCCGTTCGGGATGATCGGGCAGGCGGTGCGGGTTCCGGCCCGCGAAGTGCTGCATATCTTCGACCAGCTTTTCCCCGGACAGGTGCGCGGCATTTCGTGGCTTGCCCCGGTTCTGTTGAAACTGGCGGACTTCGACGCCGCGTCCGATGCCATGCTGATGACGCTGAAGGTGCAAAGTCTGATGACGGGCTTTGTCCGCGACGCCGAAGGCGGCACTGCGGGGTTTGAGGCAACCGACGGCAGTTTGAACGTGAGCCTTGAACCCGGCGCAATGCGGGTTCTGCCCTATGGCGCAGAGGTTGAATTCTCGCAGCCCGGTCAAGGTCTGTCGCAGGCTGTCGAATTCCTGAAAGGCCAGCAACGCGAAATCGCCGTAGGAGTCGGTCTGACCTTCGAACAGGTGACGGGCGATCTGTCAGGCACCAACTATTCAAGCGCCCGTGTCGGATTGCTGGAATTCCGTCGTCGCGCCGAAATGCTTCAACGCACCCTGATTGAAGCGCAGTTGCTGCGCCCGCTTTGGCGGCGCTGGATCGACGCCAAGGCATTGGCGGGTGAAATCGGTGCCAGTGAATCCGAATTGGCCGATTATCGCGCCGTCAAATTCGTTGCCCCCGGCTGGCAATGGGTGGACCCGTTGAAAGAAGCGAATTCCGATATCCGCGCCATTGAAGCGGGATTGAAGTCCCGCGCCGAAGTGGTCGCAGGCCGTGGCCGCGATATCGAAGAACTGGACGAAGAAATCGCGGCGGACACCTTCGCCCGCGCAACCAAACCCACAGGAGTCTGAAATGCGAAATTCCCTTTTCTCTGGTAACAACGTCACGTTGCCAGCGCCCTATGCCCTGACTTCGGGACAGGTGGCGCAAGTCGGTTCGATCATCGGCGTGGCCCAAGGTGCCGCCGCGATCAGTGCCGATGTGGTGCTTGTCCGAACGGGCGTGTTCACCCTGACCAAGACCGCCGCGCAAGCGTGGACTCTTGGCCAGACCCTGTATTGGGACAACGCCGCCCGTGCTGTCACCACGACGGTCGGCGCGAACAAGATGATCGGTGCCGCCTTCGCAGCCGCCCTTGCCGCCGACACGGTTGGCCAAGTGCTGTTGGACGGCGCGATCCGCTGACAGCCGGGAACCAAAACCATGACCATTCACCTTCGGGCGGCGAACATGCGTCCCGCCACCTTCAGCGCAGAGGCCCGGACGATTGAGGCAATCGTTTCGACCGGGGCACCCGTTGCGCGCCCCGGTTATACCGAGGTTCTGGACCTGCGCGGCGTCGATCTGGCGCGGCTTGTCGGTGCCCCGGTTCTGGACGGGCACCGCCGCGACACGACCCGCGATCAGTTGGGCGTGATCGAGGCGGCGCGCATGACGCCCGAAGGCTTGCTTGTGGTGATCCGGTTCCGAGAATCCACCCCGGCGCAAGCCGTGATGACCGACGTTGCCAACGGCACCCTGCGCGGGCTGTCGATTGGCTACACCATCGAACAGACCCGCGAAGCCAAAGACGGCAACAAGCGGGTTCGCACCGCGACAAGATGGACGCCAATTGAAGTGTCCATCGTTCCCGTTCCCGCCGATCCCGGCGCACATTTCAGAAATGGAGAAGTCACCATGCCGACCACCGAACTTGAAGTGCAGGTGCAAACCCGCGCTGAAATGAACACCGAGATTCGTAGCATCGCCGAACTGGCGGGGCTGGACCGGGCTTGGACCGACGCGCAGATCGACGCCGAGGCGACGCCGGAATCGGCCCGCGAACTGGCCTTCGCCGCCATGGCGCAGCGGCAATCGCAGACCCGGACCCGCACCACGTCGCAGATCACGTTCGACCACAACGACCCGGCGGTTTTCGCGGCGCGTGTCGGGGAAGCGATCCACGCCC
>JANNSG010000167.1:0-10837 GCA_031402355.1 Pseudorhodobacter sp.
GCACCTGCCCCATCAGGCTTTCGGTGCCTGCTGCATAAATCTGCAACCCCATATGCGCATCCGACAGCACTTTTTGCAGCCTTGGCAAAGCGGCCGCAAATGTAGGCGCGCGCTGGAATTGTGCTGCCCCCAAAGCCTGCAATTCTGCTGCGCGGTCCACACCATTTGCGCCGGGCATATAGAGGATATGGCAGGCGCTCGGCACCCTGCCCCCGATCACGTCAATCAGCGCCCCCGCCCCGTCGCCATCCGCAACCATCAGATGGCCGGACCCCGCACGCAGTGCAAGCACGCCGTAGGCGGGGCGGCTTCGGATCGCTGGATCAAAGACGGTCTGGCTCATAGGCGGGGTGCCTCCGGCGGGGATATTTAAGAACAGATGAAATCAACCCTTGGCGGTGCGGCGTTTCTTGTCCACATCGAAGAACGGCATCGAATGCGTGGTGGCGTTGATCGCGCCATGCGTGCCGCAGTTGACCACCAGTTTGGTGCCAGTGTTGGCGCAATCCACCGGCAGGCGCGCGATAGCAATATTGTGCTTGTTCAGCGAAGAATACATCGCCTGCGTCACAACGCCGGCCTTTTTGCCATCCCGCATCACCGGCGCACCGTTACCCGGCACATTGGTGCCATCGAGTTTCAGCCCCCATATCTTGAACCGTTCGCGCCCTTTAAGGCGGTAGTGTTCCTCGGCACCGCGAAAGCCAACCTTGCCGGGGGAGACGGTGAAATCGAGGCCCAGTTCCCACAAAGTATCGCCGGGGCCTTCATCCGCGAAGGGATACATTTCCGAATTGTCGAAGGGGAAGAACAGCAGGTAGGATTCGGTTCGCAGCATATCGAGCGTGGTAAACCTGCACGGGATGATGCCCATGGCTTTGCCTTCGTCGAGGATACGGTCCCAGATCATGCCCGCATCCTGCCCCCGGCAGAACAGCTCATACCCCCGCTCACCGGTATAGCCGGTGCGCGAAATCATTACCGGTTTGCCAAACAGCGATGTCTGCATCTGCGCAAAATACGGCAGGGCGCGAATGCCCTCGACGTGCTTTTCAAGGTAATCGACTGCAAGCGGCCCTTGCAGCGACAGATCATGTAGATTGTCGTCAAACCGCACCGACACATCGCGCCCGGTGGCGGCCATGGTCAGTTGTTCATGCGCAGCCCCTGACCCATGCACCACCATGAACGCATTCGGCCCGGTGCGGTAAATCACGCAGTCATCCACAAACTTGCCCGCATCGTTCAGCATGGTGGCATAGACAGACCGACCCGGCATCAGCTTTTCGATATTCCGTGTGGTGGCACGTTCGATCACATGCGACGCGGCTGGCCCGGTGACATGCACCTTTTTCAGCCCCGACACATCCATCAACCCCGCCTTGGTGCGGATGGCCATATATTCGGCGTCAGGGTCAACCTTGGCATAAGACCAGGCCGTGCCCATCCCGCTCCAGTCTTCCAGATCAGACCCTAATGCACGGTGCCGGTCACCAAGCGCCGAAAATCTCCAGGAATTGGTCATGGCGTTTCCCCATTCTGATGGGCCCCGATGCAGGGCCGCGCTGCCGTTGCTTTATCCCGTCAGTCTGGGTTTTCTCAACTCAAAAAGCAACGCTCTTATGCAAAAAAATTTCCTGTGAGGGAAATTTCTGGGGGGCCGTTTCGTAAGGGCTAGCCCTGAAACTTGTGACCCCCCGCCTGTGACGCGTCAAAGTTTCCAGCATATTCAGACTGGTTAACGCAGCGATTGCGCAAGACTGACGCATATGCAGCAAAGTTGTTTTCATTGAGACAAAACCTTCGTGCCGGACTGTTACCCGGAACCCCACGGAGTTCGGTTTTACGTGAGGACTTTTATGTCGGATCTCATTTTACCCGCCGCCCCAAAAGCGGCCTTTCGCGCCGCAGCCAAACAAAGAGGCGCTGTCCTCATGTTGTTGGCTGCGGCGTTTTTCTGGGGCTCAGGCAATGTCGCCAACAAGTCCGTGCTGGCGGACCTTGATCCGTTCGCGGCGTCAAGCCTGCGCAATCTGGTGGCAGCACTTGTGCTTTTGCCGTTTGCCCTGAAAGAGTTATCCAACATCGCGCAGTTCGGCCCCTGGCTGCGGTCAGCTTTTCCGCCTTCCGCCTTGTTTGCAATCGCCATCATCCTGCAGCAGTGGGGATATCAGGACGCCACAGTGACCAATGCCAGTTTTCTGGTGAACGCCGCATGCGTCGTGACCCCGCTGGTTGCGGTCGTCGTGCTGAAGGAACGCTTGCCCGGCAATATCGCAATTGCCGCCGTCCTGACCCTGCTCGGCGCCGGCCTGATGAGCGGCGCCGGCCAATCCCTTTCCGCCATGAACCGGGGGGATATCTTCTGTCTGGCCTCGGCTACGTTTTACGGCGTGTGGATGGTGTCATTGTCGCGCCATGTCACCCTCCACAAAGACCCCAGTGCAACAATCTGGTTGCACTGCCTTTTGACCTCGGCGCTGGCGGGCACGATCGTCGTTGTTTTCGCCCCGCACCAACCGGGCACTCTGGCAGGCGGCCTGGCGGAGCTTTTGTATCTGGGAATATTCTCCTCTGCGATCGCCTTTGGCCTGACGGCGGCCGCGCAGGCGCATGTCTCTGCGTCTACTGCCGCAGTGCTGGTTGCCGCAGAAAGCCTTTTTGGCGCGGCAGGTGGCATTTTGGTGTTGGGGGAACGGCCAGGTCTGGTCGCCGTCGTCGGCGCCGTGCTGATGCTGCTCGCGATCCTGATCGTGGCGGCCTGGCCTGCGGCTGCCAACACCAAACGCCCCCCGAAATTGTCAGGTCATCCGGCGGAATAGCTGGCCGCACCATGCCAGTTTTGTGCCAGCTTCGGCGCCCTTGGGCCAACCCTTGCCATGCCGGTTCTGCTGCCAAGACACTTTGCTTGACGTTACGTCACAGAACTCGCTATTGCTGCAGTCCAGCCTCGATCTTAGCAGTCAATCCACAGGTGGTCGTCGATGCGGCTTCGTTTGAACGGCCCGTTCCGTGTCTACGATGACGCGAACCGGGACATCACGCCCAAAGGCATCAAGGAACGCGGGCTTCTGGCGTTGCTTGCCTTGTCGCCGGGGCAACGCCGCACCCGCGCATGGCTGCAAGACAAGTTATGGAGCGACCGTTCCCCCGAACAGGCCTCGGGCAGCTGTCGTCAGGCCTTGTCCAACATGCGCAAGGCGCTTGGCCCCTTGGGCGACCGCGTGCAAAGCGACCGGTCTGCGATCTGGCTGGAACCGGCGCTGCCGTTGCAGGACGCCTTTGATCCGGCAATGGGCGAAGTGCTTGACGATATCGACATATCGGACCCCGAGTTCGCCGAATGGCTGCGCGATCTGCGCCTGCGCCACGATCCGCCTGCTGACGGACCTCCGCCCGCGCAGATCATGTCCTCTGCCGCCCCGCTTCGGTCTGAAAAACGAGCGATGGCGCTGATCAGCCGCATCGACCAATCCGGCACTGCCCGCGGTGCCTTCATCTTGCGGGCCTTGTCGCAGCGCATCGTCACCGGGCTGGCCTTGCTTGGCAACATCGAGATTGTCGAAGTGGATGCCCGTGAAAAGCTGGTGTCAGAAGATCAACCCGCTGTTCGCGTTGAACTGGAATGTCTTGATGAAAGCGATATGGCATTCGTTCTGCTGCGCGTTCTCAGCACCGCAAACCGCCGCATCGTTTGGTCGGGTCGTGTTTCGCTGGCCCCCAGCATTGCTGAGATCTGGGCATCGCCGAATGTCACGCGCGCGGTAAATCAGGCCGTGCAGGCGGTCAGTGATGCGGCCTCCACCGCCCCCGGTCTGGCCTCTGTGTCAGCTATCAACCATGCCGTGCGCCGGGTTTTCGAATTTGACAAAACCGGCCTGATGAAAGCCGATGGCCTGCTGCAAGACGCAGCCGATGGCGAGGCGCGCGGCCTGGCACTTGCATGGCGCGGCTTCCTGCGGCTGACCGAAACCCTTGAATTTCGCGATGATCAAAGCGGTAAACTGGAAGAGGCGATGCTCTATGCCAAAGAAGCGTTGGAACTTGCCCCCGACCACCCCATGGTCTTGTCCTTTGCATCGCAGATCACCCTGCGTGCGACAGGCGATCTGGGTCAGGCGCATTATCTGGCCAGCCGGGCCGTCGAACAGGGTGAGGACAATCCCTATGCGCTGGATGCCCTTAGCCAGACCCTGATCAGCCAGGGTCTGTTCGATCAGGCGCATAGCGTCGCTGAACGTGCCCGGGTCAATGCGCAGGGGCTGCCGCATAGTTTCAGCTGGGATCTGCTTGCCTGCTTCACTGCCCTCGGCGTCGGCGATCGGGAACGGGCCCATGATCTGGCCCTGACCTGCCATCGCAAGATGCCCTTCTATCGCCCGGCCCTGCGCTACCTGATTGCCCTTTCGGTGTTGACCAACCGGCCCGAAGACATGGCCCGCCATTGCAAGCAACTGCGCAAGATAGAGCCGGATTTCGAGCCAAGACTGCTGTTCAGCCCCAGCTATCCGGTGCAGACCCTGCGCGATCTAGATCTGATCGACGAGATCAAGCGCTTGCTTCTATGATGGGCGGGCAGGCAGGGATAATAGCCCGCGCGCAGCCAAGGCCACGGCGGCCGATGTGCCGCTGACCCGGACCATCTGCCCTGTGCCATTGGCGGCAGCCAGGATCCCGGCACTGTGCCGCCCCAGATCGACCGTTGCGCGGGCGTCGGCCGGCGCGCGTGACACCAGCGCGCCTGAATACCATGCGGGCAAAGCGGGCCCACCACCCAATGTCTCGTCGGCCGCCACACTTGTCACCGACCCGGCCGAGGCAAGTACAGACGCCGTCCCGGACCGGACAACGGCACAGTCCTTGTCATCTGCCAGCCGGTAGGCGTCATGGTCATCGCGGGGCTGATAGTTTAGGTCAAACAGCCGCGACGGCCTGCGCGGTAACGCCTTGTCCAGACCAGGATCACGGTCGTCGCGCAGCACCCAGATGCGCACCTCGTCGGCGTGATGAAACGACACTACCCAATTGCCTGCCGGTGTTGGCCCGGTGGTTTGCGGCGCCCACCCGGTCGGCGCCAGTGTCAACCGCAATCGGGGTCCGGTGGCCGTATCAAGGTAGCGCAAGATGATGCCGATGATGACACCGCCACGCCGGATAACCACCTGCCTCGACTGCCGTATCAAGACAACGACCGTTTGGCCCGAAGGCGCCGTGATCCGAACGGTCTGGCGGTTCACCGGTGCGTTTGCGACGACACTGAATTCCAAAGTGTTGGCCGAAAAGTCATCCGGCGGAAGTTGCCAGATCACGGCATTCTCGGGCTCGGCAGGATCGCTGGGCAAAAGATGCGCCGCACATTGGTCCTGCATCTGATTGCCCATGGCAACCAGCAGCTTCACGTCGCGGCCCGGATACAGCGCCAGGACATGTTCAATGGCGAGCGCGGCGGGGTGACTGCCATCCTGTGGCCCGGCACAAAACCCCCAGGGCAGGGCAATCACCAACGGCTTGCCTGCAAAGGCCATGGTCATTTCCAGCGCCCCTTCGATCAGGGTCGCCAGAACGGCGGTCAGCGTGTCGCCGTCGGCATCCCGCAGCACCGCCATCGGCAATTCGATACCCATCAGAACCGTGGTTTCCGGCGCGTCTTTCGGCAGCCCAGCCATCAGATCAGCCATTGCTGACCCATGCCAAAGTGTTCCGGGTTCCGCGCCGCCAGCGGGGCCGAAGTAGCTGTCGGGAAACCGGGCCCCCAGATCGGCCACAATCCTGTCCTGACCGCCGGGTTGGTCGGCCATGCTGCAGATCGCCGCAATCTCGGGCTCGGTCAGCGCTTGCAAAGGGGGCGTCCCGGGGGCTGCATCAAAATCCAGATAGCGCATCGCCTTGAAGCGAGGCCCTTTGGTCGACCGGAACGCCGCGTTCCAAAAGGCAATGCCGATATCTATGATCACCGCGACATGGCGGATCTGTTCCGCATTCGCGATTTCGAAGGTCTCAAAGACCAGCTCTTTTGCCTCTTCCGCCTGCGTCTCCGGCAGTTTTGAAGTCGGCCCAAGAATGCACCGCTTGTAGGCAATTTCCCGGTTGATACCTCGCGTCTCAAGAAACTTGGCAAGACTGTTCTCGGATCCCGGCACAGTCTGCGCCCCTTGCAGGGTGTCTTGCGATACGATGTGATACCTGACCGACGAACGCCGCTGTCCGTCCTGGCCCGGCAACAGCAAGACAACCCTGTTCGCCGGTTCTTGCGCCCTGGACAAAACATCCAGGGCCGCCGGCAGGTAATTGTAGGGCAGCAAAGCGCCGTCCAGATCGACCGGTTCTTCGAACACCAGATCGCCCGTCATGGCGCTGACCCGCCTTTCACCTCAGACCAGACTTTGCGCGCCAGCCAGGCCAGAATCCCCGCCCCCTCGACATAATTTGGGGCCGGGATGGCCGCCGGGGTCATCGGCATGATCGAGGTGCCGTTGGCGTAAGCCTCCACACTATCGCCGTGACCGGCAACAGACGGGGTTGAACCCGCATTGAAGGCGATTTCCGCAAACCCCGGTGCCGCAAGGACAATGCTTGACCCCGAACCATAAAGACGGCGCAAGACCTCATCGGCCAGCATATCCCCGATCATTGCGCCCGCGTGGTGATCCACTGGAAAGTGCAGACCCGCAAAGGCCCGGTTTACCGCAATGCGCGTGGCCATCTGGCGCAACAAAACCGCGCGGTCAGGAAAGAACGCACCCAACACCGCCGCTGCGGCAAAGGCTTCGGTCGCATGCCCGCTGGGAAAAGCGGAATGCGACGGCGTGCGCACCACCGGGCCCAGATCGCCCACCATCATATCCGGCCGGGGCATGCGGAAATGATCCTTCATCTGGGTCGCCACCCGAAAGGCGATCTCTTGCACCGCATCCATCAGCACCGTCAACCAGGGATGGGTGTCCGCCGCCACCGGCAGCGCCAGCCCCAGAAAGCTGTGAATATCCGTTTGCTGCAGGACGATTTCTGCCAGCCTGTCATCACGGTTCCATTTCTTGGCCCGCAGATCGGCAATCTGCCCCTGCCAGAACGCCAACGTCATGGCCGGATCAGTGTTCAGTTCCAGCTTCAGAACCGGCCTTAGTGCGGCCCCCGTGCTTAGCCGCGCCACATGATAAAGCGGGCCTCCCCCCGCAGGCACGGTCACTTTCACGGTTTCCATCAGGGCCGATACGATCAGATGGCCCCGATGACGGTTGTTCAGACGACGGTAGTAATCGCCCTCTGGCGGCCGCCCCAGACCGGCCGGTGTCACCAGCATGTCCGGCCCGTTGAACGCCAGCATCGCCGATTGCAAAGCCTCGCTCAGACCCATGGATGAGCCGTCACCAAACCCGGCCAGTTCGGCATCGTCCTGGTCGGTCCGGTTCGTCCGGTTCGTGCGATTGGTCCGGTTTGTTCTGTTGGTCCGGTTGGTCCGATTGGTCGTTGCCATGATGTGTCTACGTCCTCACCGTCAAAAAGATTGAAGTTGCATTAAAAGGTGCAGGGCACGTCCGCGCCCTCAGTCTAACCCGGTCACCACAGAATGCCGAAAGCAATTTTCAGCGCCTCCATGGTCATGTCTGCCGCGTCCGCTCGTTCCACCATGCGGCGTAATCGGCCAGAAAAAGCGCCAACATGCCTTCGGTCACGCTGGGCATGACAATGGCATGGGCCTGACCATCCTCGCAGGCCAACTGATAGCGGCGCACAATCACGTCGGCGGGTTCCGGGAACACGACCGTCAATGAAAAAGGATTGTACAAGACCTTCGCCCCAAGCCCTGCAAGGTCACCAGCCAGTTGCCCGGCCCGGCGAACGCAGCGCATGGCATCCTGTGCAATGCTGCCATAGCCTTGGCCAAAAAGCCTCGCCCAAAGCGCCAGCACGGCATGGCCATTGCCAGCCCCGATCATGGCTTCTCTGGACGACCGCAACCCTGCCCCCACCTGCATCACCCGCGCGATGTGGTCTTTGTGGGTCACCAGCACGCCGCAGGGCATCGGTGTGCCGATCATCTTCGGCCCCGAGATGGAAAGGCTGTCGATCGCCTTGTCGAAACTGGGCAGGATGCCATCGGGAACGTCTTGCAAGAAGGGCAGAACCATTGCGTTCAAGGCGCCATCCACATGCACAAAGCTGGTATCGCGATTATAACCCGCCTTGCGCATTGCCAGCAGTGCCGCCGAAATGTCATCATGCGCGCCCTTCATCGCGGTCCCGCATGTCAGCATCAGGATCACCGGTCGCCCGGCCAAAGAGTGCAGCCTTGCGGCAAGATCGACCATATCCATCTCGCCGTTTAGCAAGACGGCCACGCTCATCCGGGGCACTGCTAGAATGCGCGCGGCGTGCGCAACCGACCAATGCGCATCGGAACTGTGCAACAAGATCGCACCGGGCAACATCTCGCGCCCCAGATAGATCCCCCAAAGATTGCCTTCCGTTCCGCTGGCACCAATCGCACCCCAGAACTGCTCCAGCTCGGGGCATCCCCAAAGCCGCATCAGCCACAGCACTGCCTCGCGCTCTTGCTGCGAAACAGCAGATCCGCGCCGCGATCCTGTCTCAGGGTTGGCCAGATCATTGATCTGATATCTGCTCAGCCTGTCGGGCGACACCGGGGCGAAGCTCAGGTTATAGGGATAGCCAAGATGCGTCGCCTGGGCTGCCTGCAGCCGCCGCTCGACCGCCGCAAAAGTCTGGGTCAGTTTTTGCTCACGGTTCTTGAATGCGGGAAATTCCGCACTATCTCGGCCCAGTTTCACAATCCGGTATCCTTCCGTCCCTTCCCCAGGCGCCCAGTTGGATATCGGGCAGTTTGGGTCCGTCCGACGCTAGAATGCCATCGTCATCGCAGCGTCATCGGCACCAAACGGCCCGGAAAAAAGGAAAAAGGGGCAGCCTTGCAGCCGCCCCTTCGGTCATCAGTCGCGCAAGGCGAGATCAGCCTGGCAGCACAAAGAACCAGTTGGCCCAAAGCACCACCGCCGCCCCGGCCAGCAGCGCCAGATAGGGCAGCATGCCGGCCTTGCGTTCGCCCATGTCGCCGTCAGCAAGACCCAATTCTTTCAACGCCCCCGCCGGGAACTTTCCGCCATCCTGCACATAATGGCGATACCAGAAAACCGGAATGATCAGCGCGGCAAACACCAGCCCCGACCAAAGCGCGTTCTCATAGCCCCAGACCTTTGCCCCTGCGCCAAGGAACAGCGCGTTGACAAAGGCCAGCACCGTGTTGATGCCAATCAGAATGGCCGGTGCTTTCCATGGCCGTTCGATATGCCCGCTATCAATCCTGTGAATCCAGCCCGCATTCAAGTTCAGGAAGTTGAACAGAATGTAGCCAACATTGGAAATTGCCAGCACATAGAAATAGCCGCCGACGTCAGATGCCAAGGCCAGCAGGATCAGGTTGAACGCAAAATCCGTCCACATCGCGTTTGTGGGCGCACCATTGCTGTTGGTATGGGCAAGGTATTTCGGCAGCCAGCCGTCTTTGGACCCCTGGTAAAGCGTGCGCGACGATCCGGCCATCGCGGTCATGATCGCCAGAAACAGCGCCAAGATCATCAAGATCACAAAGATCTGGGTGATCACCTTGCCACCGCCTGCCATATTGCCCAGCGCCTCGGCAATGCCGGTGCCGTCAACGATACCTGCGGCCAACATGCCTTCCTGGCCCAGAACACCCTGAAACGCGAAGGGAATGATGAAGTAAAAAACGCAGCACAGAAGCCCGGAATAGAAAATCGCCCGGAAGGTATCGGTCTTCGGGTCTTTCAATTCGCGGGTATAGCACACCGCGGTTTCGAACCCGTAAGTTGACCATGCGGCGATGTACAAACCGCCCAGAAACAGCGTCCAACCGCCAATATCCCATGCCCCGTCAACACCGGAATAGGCCGCAGTTGGTGGCAACAGATGCGTCACGTTTGCGCTGACGATTGACCCGTTCAAGATCGGCACCAAACCCACCAGCAACAGCGGCACCAGCACGATGATCGCCAGCCACTTCTGTGCCGCAGCCGTAGATGCAATGCCACGATGCTGAATGGCGAACATGATCAGCATCAGAACGACGCCAATCACGAAGGTCGAATTGAAGTGCAATGTGCCAAGTCCCGGCACATTCACTGCTGCCGCCTCCCACACCCGGAACGCCGGGGTCAGGGCAGTAACACCGTCTTGCGAAGATACGGCCGCAATCGCATCCGGCAGCGCCGTGCCTGCATTATCCGTCATGAACTGCACAATAGACGGCGTCTCGGCGGTGTAGCTGGCCAAATTCGCTGCCACCCAATCCAACACCATCGCACTGTCCGCTGCCGGGATCGGGAACAATGCGTTCAGGATGTAGCCCGCCGCGATGGCACAGCCCAGCGACAACACCGGCGACCAGGCAAACCAGTTGCACCAGACCGACAGGGGCGCCACCAGTTTGGAATAGCGCAGCCATGCCGTCGCCCCATAAACCGAAGCACCGCCCGCCTTATTGCCAAACATCCCGGCCATTTCAGCGTAGGTAAAGCTTTGCAAAAAGCCCATGATCATCGAAATGATCCAGACCACAAAAGCCAGCTTGCCAGTCACCCCCGCAATCCCGCCGATTGAGAAAAGCACCAAGGGCGGCACACCCGCCGCTACCCAAAACGCGCCTTTCCAGTTCAATGACCGGACAAGTTCGCCCGTTCCACTTTCTGTTGACATCTACCATCCCTCCGCTGTTCAAGCGTTCCCCGGGCCTTGTTTTTTGATGCCCGGGTTGGCCCATTGCCCGGACGGATTGTCGCATGCACCCTGCCGCAGTCTAGAC
>JANNSG010000168.1:0-14348 GCA_031402355.1 Pseudorhodobacter sp.
ATCACACGTGTTACCCCACGACTTCCCCCAGCTTTTTCTTCGCCAAAATACTCCCGCCGGAGGCGCCCCCTTCCCCCAAGCCCCCCATCCGGAGTATACCGCCCCCCATGACCCAGAACCCGCCCAACCTCCGCCCCGACCTCGCCCCGAAACCCACCTTTCGGGAAGCCGCCAGACCCGGCCAGCCAACCATCGGAATGGTCTCCCTCGGCTGCCCGAAGGCCCTCGTTGACTCCGAGCGGATCCTCACCCGCCTGCGCGCCGAAGGCTACGCAATCTCCCCCGACTACGCCGGCGCCGACGCCGTGATCGTGAACACCTGCGGCTTTCTGGACAGCGCCAAAGCCGAGTCCTTGGACGCGATAGGCGAGGCCCTCACCGCCAACGGCCGCGTCATCGTGACCGGCTGCCTCGGGGCGGAACCCGAATACATTACCGGCGCGCATCCAAAAGTGCTCGCCGTCACCGGCCCGCATCAATACGAGGCGGTTCTGGATGCCGTCCACAAGGCCGTGCCCGCGAAACCCGACCCGTTCATCGACCTTTTGCCCGCCTCAGCCGTCACCCTGACGCCCCGCCATTACAGCTATCTGAAGATCGCCGAGGGCTGCAATCATACCTGCAAATTCTGCATCATCCCCGATATGCGTGGCAAACTGCAGTCCCGCCCCGCCTTTGCGGTGATGCGAGAGGCGGAAAAGCTGGTTCAGGCCGGGGTCAAGGAACTGCTGGTAATTTCGCAGGATACCTCTGCCTACGGTGTCGATATCAAGCACGCGACCGACCGCAACCACCGCGCCCATATCACCGATCTGGCCCGCGATCTGGGCAGCCTTGGGGCGTGGGTGCGCCTGCATTACGTCTACCCCTACCCGCATGTCCGAAACCTGATACCCCTGATGGCCGACGGGCTGATCCTGCCCTATCTCGACATTCCGTTCCAACACGCTGACCCCGGCGTCTTGCGCCGGATGGCCCGCCCTGCGGCGGCTGCACGCACGCTGGATGAAATCGCCGCCTGGCGGGATGTCTGCCCCGATATCACCCTGCGCAGCACCTTCATTGTGGGATATCCGGGTGAGACGGAGGCCGAATTCCAGACCCTGCTCGACTGGATGGACGAGGCGCAATTGGACCGCGTTGGTTGCTTCCAATACGAAAACGTCGCCGGTGCGCGCTCGAATGCCCTGCCAGATCATGTGGCCCCGGACGTGAAGCAAGACCGCTGGGATCGCTTTATGGAAAAGGCGCAGGCGATATCCGAGGCGAAACTGGCCGGGAAAGTTGGCAAAGTGCTAGAGGTGATCGTGGACGAGGTCGATACTGAGGGCGCCACCTGCCGCACCAAAGCCGATGCGCCAGAAATCGACGGGAATTTGTTCATTGATTACGGGTTTGAGGAACTGCTGCCGGGAGATATTGTGTCGGTGACGGTGGAAGAGGCCGGGGAATATGATCTTTGGGGTCGGGTGGGCTGAGCCAGTCTGCAGTGCCGGTCAACGCGGTCCTTGGCCGACATACGTCCGATGTCCGCTATCGACATTTCATGTCGTGACCACAATCTTTCCGCCAGCGGAATTTGACTCCATGACACGGTGCGCCTCGACAATATCTTCAATGTCGAACGTCCTTCCGATCGGAGGGGCAAAAGTTCCCGCGGCCACCGCGTCCACCACCTGCTGCAGCGGTGTCGAGATGAAGTCCTCGGCCCCGCCGGAATAGGTCGTGAGGTTTACAGCGGTTGGGATGGCACCCATTGGACTGAAACGTTCGAACTCCCATGCGTTGCCAACCATACCGGTCATGCAAACCGAGCCGCCCGTGCCGACACATTGAAGGCTGTCGAGCAGCGTCGTCGTGCCGACGAGTTCGAGAACCCGGTGGACGCCTTTCGGATACGCATCCCTGACGGCCGGGGCGATCTCGCCTCCGTCGATGAACACCTCGTCCGCGCCATTCTTCAACAACATATCCCGCCGGTCATCTCGGCGCGATGTCGCCAGAACGTGCAGCCCGGCCTGCTTGGCCAATATCGCGGCGGTCAGTCCTACCGATGTCGTCCCGCCACGGATCAAAAGCGTCTCGCCCTTTTTCGCGCCAAGGGCCGTGTTCAGCGATCCCCACGCGGTTTGAACCATCTCGGGCAATGCACCAAGCACATTCCATGGCAAACTTGAGCGGATTTTTTGAACATTTCCAGCGGGCACCAGGGTGTATTCCGCATATCCCCCGTCATACTGTCGTCCCATCCCGCCCATCGCAGTGGCCACGGTGTCGCCCACTTTTAACCCGCCATCCGGCGCCGCAACAACTTCGCCCACGGCTTCGATACCCAGAACACGCGGGAACAGCACATTCGGAGAATGGCCCTGACGGGTGAAGAGTTCGGACCGGTTCAAACCAAAAGCGCGCACTCTGATAAGGACCCAACCGGGTTTCGGCGTCGGGATCGGCATCAATTCAAGCTTAAGCACCTCGGGTCCACCCGCCGCTCGAATGACTACTGCCTTCATGCTGCCCATCGTGTCGCTCCAACCAAAAAACTGATGATAGCTTTTGCGCGGGAAAATGTCACGATTGGCTCAGCACCGTAGTTGACCCCATTGGTTTAATTCTTCCAAATTTGGGCATCCAATCCCAACAAAAAGGCCACCCCCCATGCCCTGGATCGCCACCGTCCCTTACCACCAGTCCTCCGGCAAGCTGCGCCAGCTTTACGACCGCGTCAAAGGGCCCGGCGACAATGTCGATAATATCATGATGATGCATAGTTTGCGCCCCCACACGATGGAGGGGCATATGTCGATTTACAAATATACCCTGCACCATTCGGCCAACACGGTGCCTAAGTGGTTTCTTGAAACTATCGGCGTTTGGGTTTCGATGCTGAACCGTTGCAGCTATTGCGTTGAGCATCATTTTGCGGGTCTTGCGCGGCTGCTGGGCGATCCGCCGCGCGCAACGGCCCTTCGGGCGGCGATGGAGGCAGGCGATATTGCCGCCTGCCCGCTGTCCCCGCGCGAAACCTACGCGATGTTCTATGCCCAAACCCTGACGCGCACCCCGTGGGATTTGACCGAAACCGATGCAACCGCTCTGCGCATGGCCGGGTGGTCAGACGGTGAAATCCTGGAAATCAATCAGGTCTGCGCCTATTTTTCCTATGCCAACCGCACGGTTCTGGGGCTTGGCTGTTCAACGGATGGCGATGTTCTGGGCCTGTCACCGGGCAATTCCGACAATCCCGATGATTAGAACCATCGCTGATGCAGGCCCTCTGTTCGGTACAGCACAAAGACGAGCCTTGCTAAGTTTTGCCCCGACGGTTTTCATGAATTTAGCCACACTTCGTAGCCAAAAGGAAAACCAGATGTCAGACGCCCCCAAGATTGCCCAAGCCACGCCCTACAAGATCGACCTGCAGGAAGGCAAAACCTATTTCTGGTGTGCCTGCGGGCTTTCGGCGAAGCAGCCCTTTTGTGACGGGTCGCACAAGACGACGACATTTACCCCGGTCAAGTTCACTGCCGAAGCCGCCAAAACAGCATTTCTGTGTGGCTGCAAGCAGACATCAAACCAGCCTTTCTGCGACGGCTCGCACAAGTCGCTTTAGCCGCGGGCAGCCTTATTGGCCGCTCTTGCAGCTTGTCCGCGTCATCCTATCTTCAAGCCATGGAAGAGACGCGCGTTCTATATAACGACACCTGTCCGGTTTGCAGCTTTGAAATTGACGCCTATCGCCGCCGGGCAGAGGCGTCAGATTTGCCGATCCGGTTTGACAGGCTGGCCATGGCCGCGACTTGGGGCGTCACCCCGGATCAGGCGGCGCGGCGCCTGCATGTGCTGCATCGGGGTCATTTGCTGACCGGCGTTCCCGCCTTTCGCGCGCTGTGGTCGGAAATTCCGCATCTGCACTGGCTGGCGCGGGTGACGGCATGGCCCTTCGTTGGCGCGGCGGCAGTCACTCTTTATGATGGCCTGTTGGCGCCGGTGCTTTACCGGATGCATCTTCGGCGGCAAAAGCGCGCCAGATGACGGCTGTTTTTGGCGGGCCTTACCCGATCAGAACTACAAGCCAGGCCACACCACCCGCGATTGCCGTCACCGCCACAACGGCCGATCCGCAATCCTTGATCTTTCCCGCGCGGGGGTCTTGCGCGACCGAGATATAGTCAACAGTTTCTTCCAGCGCAGTGTTCAGCAATTCCGCCGCCAGAACCAACAGCCCCAGTGCCAGTAACAACGCGCGCTCGCCTCCGGTCAGATCAAGCATGACAGCAAGCATCGCCGACAGGATATTGACCAGCGTCCATTGTCGCAAAGATTTCTCCGACGCCCATGCCGCTGTCCACCCCTGCCACGACCAGCGCGCTGTATTTCCGATCCTTGCCACCTCTGACGACAACCAGCCCATTCTCCCACCCCCTGTTGATGCGCAAGATGCTAGCTGGCCGCTGGTCTGCAATCTAGAAATACCTGTGGGTCAAGGGGCGCGGAAACGTGCCTGCGCCTGATCCTAACGCAAGCTGGCCGCGGTGCGTGCAACGACCGCTTGCCGTTCGGCATTGGGGGGGTGGCTGCCCAGAAACTGGTCTCCCGGATCGGGAAGCCGTGAAAAGAACTGCGCGCCGCGCACAGGATCATAACCGGAAAGCAAGGCAATTTCCGTGCCCAGCGCATCAGCTTCCAGTTCAAAATCCTTGGAATAGCGGCGCGCCCCGAATTCTGCGCCAAGGCTGGTGGCCTGACGGACAGCCTCGGGGCTGGCACCCGAGGCCTGCGCCAGAACGGCTGCCAGAATCGCCGTTGTCTGGACCGAATCCTCGCGCCTTGGGATGTGCCCCAGGATGTGATGACTGGCCTCATGCCCCATCACAAAGGCGATTTCGTCGACATTGCGTGCATCCGCGATCAACGCGATGGTAAAGACAACGATGGGATTGCCCGCTTTGTCCACGGTCTGAAAGGCGTTGGCGGGAAGGTCTGCCCGGCTGTCAACAAAGATCTGGATATCGCAATTGACCCCGCGCGTGCGGTTCCGGCACAGATTTTCGGCAACAGGCTCCATCCGGTCAATAACCTGAACAAAGCCGGCTACGGCTTGTTCCGGTGTCGGCAACGGGCCAGCAGGTGCAACCGGAACCGGCTGCAACGGCCCTTCCGGCTGCCCATAAAGATCAGTGCAACCGGCAAGCAATACCAGCGAAATCAAAAATTTCCTGCCCTGCATCGACCGCCCTTTGTTCGGTATCTTGTTGGGGTAAGGTTAGCGAAGTTTGCGCCCATGGCCACCCCGGTCACAGCAAATTCAACCAAAGCCCCGCAAAAGGCTTGAGCCTGCGCGGCTGCAGCCCTAACTTCGGGTCATGTTTACGATTGAGCATGACTTTGACGCCACCGTAATCACCCTTGTTGATGAGGGTGGCCTTGCACTGCAAGAAGACGTGATCATCGAGGCGTTTGAAGATTGCGTGACCGTTACTCAGGTTGATGCGCGCAGCGACCAGCCGTTGCGCCTCACGCTGTCTTTGGCGCAAGTCGCCGATTTGGCTGCAGCACTGCAACTGCCGGAAGGCAGTTACCGGTTGGCGCCAAAGCGCAGCTAAAGCCTGGACAGCACAAGCCCTGCGGCAACCAGGACGACGGCTGCAATCCGTTGCGGTGTCAGCGCTTGAACCGGTAACCCCAAAAGCCCGTTGCCATCCAGTATCAGCGCCGCCCCCAATTGTCCCAGCATCAAGGCCGCCATGACGGACAGCACCCCAAGCGTGGAGACGCCCCACAAAACGGCCGAGACATAAAACGCCCCCAAAAGACCGCCCAGCAATTGCCATCCCGGTGTGCCACCGACCCTGACAAAGACCTGCGGGCCACTGATCACAAGCGTCAGTGTGATCAGAACGATCAGCCCGACTGCAAAGGAAACTGACGCCGCCCCGATTGGGCTGCCTAGACTACGCCCCAGTGCTGCGTTGATCGGTGCCTGGATCGCCAATGCTGCCCCAGCAACGACAACAATCAACAGGGCAACCGGAGTTGTGAGTGGCATTGTTTCTTCCTCAGAATTGAATTCAGCAGTCTGTTTCGCAGACTGCAACTGCATGACCACACATGCAATCACTCTGCCAGCCGAAAAACCTTTGCGCGCGATTTTGCCCCCCGGACAAGGATCAGCCGGGTCTTTGCCTCACCCAGGGCTTTGGCCAGCAGGGCTTGCACCGCTGCGTTGGCGTGACCATCTTTGGGCTGGGCTGTAACCGAAACCCACAGCACCCCGTCTTCCAGCACGATGCCGGCCCGTATCGCATTGGGCCTGACCTGCAGCAAGAATTCCGCGCCCGGGTGGGCCAAATGCGCGATTGCGCCGCGTTCCATCCAAGACCTCTTTGCTCTGGCACTGAACCATGGCGCTGCGTTAGGCTGATGACAAGCAAGCGCAGGACGTTCCACCATGAAAACCGCCTTCTTTTCCGATGAACGCTGCTTTTGGCATGGTGGTGGCAACTATTCCTTTACGTTACCAACGGGTGGCCTGGTGCAGCCGGGTGGCGGTCTTCCCGAAAGCCCGGAAACCAAGCGTCGGCTGAAAAACCTGATTGAGGCATCGGGGCTTGCAGGTGATCTTGCGATGCAAAGCGCGGGCGCGGCCAGCCAGGATGATCTGTTGCGCATACACCCCGCGCAGTATCTTGAGGCATTCAAAGCCCTGTCCGATGACAAGGGGGGCGAGCTGGGTTTGCGCACGCCATTTGGCAAAGGCGGATATGAAATTGCTGCCTTATCCGCCGGACTTGTCAAAGGGGCCGTGTTCGAAGTGCTGCAAGGCCGTGCGCCCAACGCCTACGCGCTGTCGCGCCCACCGGGCCATCATTGCCTGCCGGATTTTCCGAACGGGTTTTGTCTGCTGGCCAATATCGCCATCGCCATTCGGGCGGCTCAGGCGGCGGGTCTGGCTCGCCGCATTGCCGTTGTTGATTGGGACGTCCACCATGGCAATGGCACCGAAGCGATTTTTTATGATGACCCGGATGTGCTGACCATCAGCCTGCATCAGGACCGCAATTATCCGTTGGATACCGGGGCCGTTGCCGATCGGGGGCGTGGAGCGGGCTTGGGGGCAAATATCAACATCCCGCTGCCGCCCGGCACTGGCCATAGGGGCTATCTTGCGGCGATGGAACGGCTGGTGTTGCCCGCCCTTGCACGCTTCCGCCCGGATCTGATGATCGTCGCATGCGGCTATGACGCCGCCGCGATCGATCCTTTGGGCCGGATGCTTGCGACGGCAGAAACGTTTCGGCAAATGACCCGGCACATGATGCAGTCGGCAACCGATCTGTGCGGTGGCAGACTGGTTCTGGCCCATGAGGGCGGCTATTCCGAGGTTTATGTCCCCTTCTGCGGCCATGCCGTGCTGGAGGAGCTGTCGGGCAGCCAGATCACGGCCCCGGACCCCTTCGCCGAAACCTTCGCACAGCGCCAGCCGGATGCGCGCTTTGATGCGTTTCTTGCAAGCTGGCTGGATGACATTGCAGCTGCATTGGCCTAAACACCGCATGCAGCCAGCATCGCGCCCCTCCGGTTAGGACACGGATTTGCAGCCAGATCGCCCCCTCTAGAAGGACGCAAACCATGCCCACCCCGAATGCTGCAGCCCTGACTTTTCTGCAAAATCGTCGCTCTCATTCTGCCAAGACGATGTCCCGGCCAGTGCCGACATCCGACCAGATCACTGGTATTCTGACCACCGCTCTGCGCGTGCCGGACCATGGCAAGCTTGAACCGTGGCGTTTCATCGTGATCGCGGGCAGCGCCATGGCGCGGCTTGCAGATCTGGCCGAAGCGCGGGCCAAGACGCTGGGCTATGATGCCCAGAAAACCGCAAAGGGACGCGGGCAGTTTGATCTTGGGTTGCTGGCGGTTGTGGTTGTATCATCGCCCAAACCCTCCGATAAGGTGCCCCGGATCGAACAGGTTCTGTCTGCCGGTGCCGTGTGCCTTGGCATTCTGAACGCAGCCGAGGCATCGGGTTGGGGTGCCAACTGGCTGTCCGGCTGGCCGTCACATGACCGTGGTTTTGTCGAGGCCGCCTTTGGGCTTTCCGCGTTGGAAACCGTGGTTGGCATCGTGCATATCGCGACGCAAACCAGTCTTGCACCAGACCGCCCTCGCCCCGATCTGACCCGGTTGGTCGACTGGCAAAGCAGCTAGCAGGCCGTCTGACAATAGGGGGCCCCGGTTTTGGTGAAGGACCGGGTCCCCACCACCGCCTGTCCCGCTTCAGCCGCCGGTCGCCGTTTCAGGGGGCATCCGGCCCAGCCAGTCAAGATCACGTACCGACAACCATCCCGACAGGATGATCGCACACAAGGCGCCCCAGATCAGCAGGGATACAACCGTGGTGATCTTGGCTTTGCGCAGCACTACATCCCCGGATGGTGCGGATTTCGGTGTGCCGGGAACCACATCGCCCGCATCGCCCTGACTGACAAAATTAAGCGGCAACACCACGAAGAAGACCATGAACCAGGTCACCGCGAACAGCACGAGGGCGGCAGTGATTGTCATCAGACCTGCTCCAGCTCGATCAGGGTTCCGGTAAAATCCTTGGGGTGCAGGAAAAGCACCGGTTTGCCATGTGCGCCGATCTTGGGCACACCGCCGCCCAGAACCCGCGCACCTGACGCCATCAGATGGTCGCGCGCGGCAAGAATATCGGCGACCTCGTAACAGATATGATGAATGCCGCCTGACGGGTTCTTGTCCAGAAACCCCTGAATGGGTGAACCATCACCCAGAACGGCCAAAAGCTCTATCTTGGTGTTCGGCAGATCGATGAACACCACACGGACACCATGATCGGGCTGGTCCAGGGCCGGGCCAACCGACGCCCCCAATGTGCCGCGATACTGATCCGCCGCTGCCGCCAGATCCGGCACTGCGATGGCTACATGGTTCAACCGCCCGATCATCTGCTTGCCCTCGTCATCTTCTTTGCCCCTTATGCGGTGCCGCACCGCCGCAAGCAAGGGACCCGGCTGTCGCAGTGCGCAGATCAAAACCACCGTGGCGCAAAGTGCCGGTTTACCGCTTCTTAAGCCTTTCATGGCCAGATATCCAAAGCCCTTCTGGCCGGAGCGGACGCCATGCCAATTTCCCAATCCTCGCTGTTGGACCGCATCTTGCACGGGCGCGCGCCGCTGCCTCAGCCCCCGGTTTCGGTTCTGCCATTGCAGGGCCTGACGGTGCTGGCCGTTGAAGACAGCCGGTTCGCGTCAGATGCGTTGCGGCTCTTTTGCCACCGCTCTGGCGCGCGGTTGCGCCGGGTTGAAACACTGCGGGCCGCCTATGCGCATTTGCGTGTCTACCGGCCCGATGTGATGCTGGTTGATCTGGGTTTGCCGGATGGCCGGGGCGATGCCCTGATCTGCGATCTTGCGCTGCAGCGACCGCATGGGCCGGTGGTGATCGGGATCAGCGGCGATCCTTCGGCACAAGCCATCGCCATGATGGCAGGCGCGCATGGGTTCATTGAAAAGCCATTTCCAAGCCTTGCCCTGTTTCAAGGCGAAATTCTGCGCCATTTGCCAGACAGGGCCGATCGGTCAACACCGATGGCAGATGCGACGACGCCCACCGCCGACCCGCTCGCCCTGCGCGATGATCTTGAACATGCGGCCGGGCTGGTGCGCCTTCACCCTCAGGCGGGACAACGCCGCTATCTGGCCGGTTTCGTGGCTGGCCTCGCGCGCGCCGCAGGTGATCCGGCCTTGATTGCCGCCGCCACCAGTTTGAACGAAACCAAGGATTTTGACACCCTGCATCAGCTTCTTGCGGCCCGGATTGAAACGACGAAAGGCGCTTTCGACGGTGAGGGGCCTTAATTGCCTGTCCGGAAAGGCTGTCGCAGAAAAAGATCAACGGTGGTGCCCGGTGACGGCGTCTCACGGTCAAAAGCCTGATTGCCAAAACGATCCTACAGCAAGGGATCCGATGCCGCGCGGACCAGCCCTGTCAGATCTTTCAAGGATTCCCGCTGTTTGCCCTGAACGGTAAAATTTGATGGCGAAAGCCATGCCTGATACGCTTCGCGCAGGGCGGGCCATTCCTTGTCGATCATGGCAAACCATGCCGTATCGCGGTTGCGCCCTTTGACCACCACTGCCTGTCGGAAAATTCCTTCGTAGGAAAACCCCAGCCGCTGCGCCGCCCGGCGTGATGGCATGTTCAGCGCGTTGCATTTCCATTCATAGCGACGGTAGCCTGCCTCAAACGCCCATTGCATCATCAGAAACATGGCGTCCGTCGCGGCACGGGTGCGCTGCAGGGTCGGGCCAAAACAGATGTTGCCCACCTCGATAGAGCCCGCTTCCGGGGCGATGCGCAGATACGACGCCATTCCCACGCAATTTCCAGTGGCCAGATCGCGGACAGCCACAAAGAACATGTCCGGCTTCGCTGCACAGTCACGCAACCAGCGATGAAAGCTTGCGGCGGACGTAAACGGCCCTTCAAACAGATAGTCCCAAAGCGACGGATCGACAACAAACGCCTGGTACAGATCGGCGGCGTGGGTGTCCGCGTCCAGACGTTCCAGCGCAGCATAACGGCCGATGATCCGGTCCGGCCCCGGCCTTGGCGGCGGGGTCCATCCTGCCACCACTGCCCCCAACTTGCGCCCGTCTGCCATAGCGTCCCCCCGTCCCCGCGCCCGTTATGCGCGGGGCCGGGGGCGCACGCAACAGACTTCACAGCATGAATTTCGGATTGTCCCCCAGATCGAGGCCGGGGAACACAGCCGTTTCAAGCACCGACTGATCTAGGCCATATGCGCCCGCCATCGCCCAAGCGGCATAGGCGCGCACATCGCCGGTGGGCATCAGATCGCGCTGATCATAAAGATCGGCCTCGGCCAGTCCCGGCCAGCGGCCGTACACTTTGCCGCCGCGTACCGCCCCCCCCGCCATCAGCATCACGCCCCCGGTGCCGTGATCGGTGCCATTGGTGCCGTTCTCACGCGCCGTTCGGCCAAATTCGGTCATCGCCAGCACCGTGGTCGTCCGCCAGACGGGCCCGAGCTGTTCCTTCAACCTCAGGATCGTGCGCTCGAGCCGGGTCAGGCTGCGGCCAATTCCCGCCACTTGGCCCCGATGTGTATCCCAGCCGTTTTGCGAAAACGCGGCGATGCGGGTATCTTCGCGCAGCCTTGAGGCAGCAAAATCAACCAGAGCATCTATTTCCGCCAGACGTGCCGGATCATTCCCTTTTGCAGGTGCCGCTGCCATGCCGTCAGTCTGACCTGCCGCCAGATCCATCGCCTCGGAGGACGCACCCTGAAACAGCGGATCGTCGTGATAGATCGCCTCCAGCAGCAGCCGGTTTTGCAATGACATTTCTAGGGCTGTGTCCGGCGTCCAGCTGCGCATGGGTGCCGACCCCGCCAGCAGGGGCATGGCTTCGCTGCCCACTGCATAGGCTGTTTCCGCCTGCAGCCCCGGCACGACTTGCAGCAACCGGTTCAACCAGCCGTCGCGCACCGCGCCCAGCGGCACATCCATGCCGGTGCCCGCCTCCAGCAAATCCTGCCCGTCAAAGTGGCTACGCTTGTCGCGGTAGGGGGTAGATACCGCATGGGCAAATGCCAGCTCCCCCGCCTGCCAGAGCGGCATCAATGCGCCCAGCCGCGCGTTCAGGGCGAAGAAACCGTCCAGATCTGCTGCGCCCGGCTGCACCGACAAGCCCGGCCGATACCGCGCAAACATCGGATCGCCGACAGGTTGCACCACATCCAATCCGTCCATCGCCCCGCGCAGGATGATCACGATCAGACGCTGATCGCCCAAGGGATGCCCGCCGTCAGCCCCAGCCAGCGTCACGCTGGAAAGAAAAGGATGCGCCGCCGCCGAACACCCGATCAGCGCCGAGCCACGCAGGAAAAATCGCCGGTCCATTGCCCTACCTCCTGTTGAATTCAGCGGACGCGAGCACAAGCCCCACGCCTTCGCGCACGGATTCAGCGCGCGTTACCGCCCAAAGCAGCCGATCACTTGCCAAAGGCCCCAACGCCCGCGCCGCCAGCGCCGTGGGGTCCGGCAAGTCTGGGATCAAGCGCGCAGGCACGTCCATTGCCCAGTTGATCCGCGCCGCAAGTCCGGCGGGGTTGATCCAGTCCGCAACGTCCTCGGGCCAGCCGTCCGGGCCGCCCGGCCCTCGCAAGGATTGGCCCATAGCTTCCAAGGGCGAGATCACAAACCTGCGGAACGGACGTTTACCCGCGCCCAACAAAGCATCGCCCGTGACGCCCAATGCGCGCAAAGAGGACACAATGAAATCATAGGGTTGCCGTGCCTTCTGGGCGTCGTCAACCCAGGCTGCCGGATGCTCCAGCAGGGCCGAATAGACCGCCATCAGATCACCTCCGGTGTTCAGATAGGCTGCACGCACATTCGCCACCAGCGCCGGATCGGGGCTGTCAGACACGAAATGCACAACCAGTTTGCGCGCAATATGCCCCGCCGTTTCGGGCCGCATCGCAAGATCGCTTAATACTTGCGTGATCGGCTCTAAACCGTCTGTACCATAGGATACACCCAAGACAGTTTCCGCGCCCGGTTCCGCCCTGCGTGGATCAAAAACAAAGCCTTTCGACCAATCCAACGCCAGCCCGGTCAAAAGTTCTGCCAGCTGACGCACGTCTTGCTGACCGTAAGCCGCTTCCACACCCAGCGTGTGCAGTTCCATCACTTCGCGCGCCAGATTTTCATTAAGCCCCCGGTCCCGCCTCTTGCCCAGCGTCGACGCCGGGCCGACCGACTGCACTTGGTCCAGAAAAACCAGCATCGCCGGATGCAGCGTCACGGCCTGCAGCATGTCGGCGAAACCTCCCGTCAGATGCGGCCGAATCGCGTCTTCGATCAGCGTTCCGGGCAGCAGATATTCCCGCCGGTTTCTTGCAGAGACCGAAAAATGATCAGCCCAAAACCGGATCAGCCGCTCACGAAACCCATCCGGATTGTCCAATGCCCGCGCAACGGTGACCTGCGCGCCTGCTATGGCGGCGGCATCTGATGTTTCAAGCATCGCTATGTAGCGCGGTTTTTGTGACGGGTCTTGTCGCTGCGCCAGTCGGGTTTCCTCGACTTTGGCAAGCATCGGCAAGACACTGGCAAACCCTGCGCCCTTGTGGCGGGCCGTTATCTGATCGGGGCCCGCCAACAAGGCCAACATCGACGCAACATCGGTAGCCGCGCCTTCAGGCGAGGGCAGTCCATTGCCGAAGCGAAACGCCATGGTTGCAAGATTGGCTGGCATTGTTAGCTCCTGCTTGTTCGGGCGTTACATCTTTTGCACAACTTAGGGCTTATACGCGCATCGTGCAGAATTCCGTCGCGGCGGATGTGGCATCAGGCAAACCAGCGCCGAAACCTGCCGCTACCGTTCAAACCGAAAATCCGCCGGATACCAGTGCTGGCCGTCAAAATCGGCTTTTCCGAGGTCTATCCCCGCCGTGCGTAACGCCGCATAGCCCATAGTCAGATGGAAAAAGAAATTCGGCAACCCGAACAGATGCAGATATTCCGCGCCGGTTTGCTCCAAATCGGCAAATCCGGCGCGGTGGCTGATAATCCGCTCCTCCGCGCCTTCAAAATCGGCCGCTTTCATCGCCCCCAGATGCGCACGCGCCACCGCCATGCGGGGGGCAAGCGCCTGCGGCAGATCGGGAATTTCCAGCCCCGCCAGCGGATAAACTGTCCGCACGGCAAACCCCGCCGCAGTGGCAAAATGCTGGCCTACCTGAAAGCCATCCGCAATCTGCGCCACCATCCCCTCTACCCCCGCCTTTTCCACCATTCCAGCTACCTGTGACAGGTAATGCCGAAAGACCGGAACTGAGGCGGAATAGAGTGGCGGCATCAGACCTCCTTAGGCACCACACGCAAGTGCAGATCGCGCAACTGCGCATTCAAAGGCTCTGACGGCGCGCCCATCAGCAAATCTTCGGCGCGTTGGTTCATCGGGAACATGATGACTTCGCGAATGTTCGCCTCATCGGCCAGCAGCATCACAATCCGGTCGATCCCGGCGGCACAACCCCCATGCGGCGGCGCGCCATATTTGAACGCCTTCACCATACCGCCAAAGCGCTTTTCCACTTCCGACGCGGGGTAGCCCGCAAGTTCGAACGCTTTGAACATGATCTCCGGCTTATGGTTACGGATGCCGCCTGAGATTAACTCATAGCCGTTACAGGCCAGATCATACTGATAGGCATAAACGGCAAGCGGATCACCGCTTAACGCCGCCATCCCGCCTTGGGGCATGGAAAACGGGTTGTGGCTGAAATCAAT
>JANNSG010000169.1:0-5489 GCA_031402355.1 Pseudorhodobacter sp.
GTCGCCCGATTTGCCGTTTGATCGATCCATCAATCCGTACCGGGGGTGCGAGCATGGCTGCATCTATTGCTTTGCGCGGCCGAGCCATGCGTTCTTGAACCTGTCGCCGGGGCTGGATTTTGAGACGAAACTGATCGCGCGGCCGGGAATCGGGGCTGTGCTGGCGCGGGAGTTTTCGGCGAAGGCCTATGCGGTGCAAACGGTAGCCATTGGCACCAACACCGACCCCTATCAACCGATCGAGGCCAAATACCGCGTGATGCGCGAGGTCTTGGAAGTGCTGCGGGAATTCAATCATCCGGTGGCGATTACCACGAAAGGCACATTGGTCGAGCGTGATCTGGACGTGCTGGCACCGATGGCCGGCCTTGGTCTGGCGCGGGTTGGGGTGTCGATCACCACGCTGGATGCGGGTCTTTCGCGCAAGATGGAACCGCGCGCCGCCAGCCCCACACGGCGGTTGACGATGATCCGGCGCTTGACCGATGCGGGCGTGCCAGTGCGGGTGATGGTGGCCCCGGTGGTGCCGGGTTTGACCGATCATGAGATGGAGCCGATCTTGCAGGCGGCAAAAGACGCAGGTGCTGTGGCCGCGAGTTTCATCTTGTTGCGCCTGCCGCGTGAGGTATCGGGGCTGTTTCAGGGCTGGTTGGCGGCGCATTACCCGGGGCGCGCGGCGAAGGTGATGGGGCGGGTGCGCAGCCTTCACGGGGGCCGTGATTATGACTCCGCGTTTGGCAAACGAATGCGCGGTGAAGGGCCCTGGGCCGACCTAATGGCGCGGCGGTTTGCGATTTCGGCGCGCAGACTGGGGTTGGACGCCCAACAGCCAAAACTGCGCTGCGATCTGTTTGCGCGCCCTGCGCAGATCGGGGATCAACTGGCTATGTTCTGACGCCCGTTCATCTGCCGCTGACCCGACGTCTTCGATTTTTGTCATGCAGAGCGCCTGTCAGGGCGGCGACAAGTGTTTACCCCCGACGTCCGCGACGTTCCCGTCTTGGTTCACCGGACGTATCACCGGTGCCATCGGATACCGACGAAAAGCCGCCCAAGGCAGTGCTGATTGCATCCAGTGACGGAATTTCGCCCTTGGCCCGTGTTTCCAGCGCTTGGCGCATCGCGCGCAAATGCTCTGGCATAGTGCCGCAGCAGCCACCGATGATGCGCACGCCTGCGTCGCGGGCCAGAACGGCGTAGTCTGCCATCAGATCGGGCGTGCCGTCATAGTGGATATGGCCGTCATGGTATTTGGGGATGCCGGCATTGCCCTTGGCGATGATCGGCCGCGCAGTGCCCTGTGCGACAAAGCCAAGCACAGTGCGCAACAGATCTGAGGCGCCTACACCGCAATTGGCCCCAAAAGCAATCGGCGGGTTTGGCAGCTTTTCGACCATCGCCGCCATCGTGGCTGAGGTGATGCCCATCATCGTGCGCCCTGCGGTGTCAAAGCTCATCGTGCCGCACCAGGGCATGCCGGCCAGACCCGCCGCTTCGGCGGCGGCGCGGTATTCTTCGGGGGCGGACATGGTTTCAACCCACAAGACATCGGCCCCTCCGGCTTTCAGCCCCTCGGCCTGTTCATGGAACATCTCAACCGCGAGCGCATGGGTCAACGGGCCGACCGGGACCATGATTTCACCCGTTGGCCCGACGGAGCCTGCGACAACCACGGGGTGGCCTGCTGCATCGGCGATCTCGCGCCCCAGGCTGGCAGCAACCCGGTTCAATTCATGAACCCGGTCGTGCAAACCATGCAGGCGCAGACGGCTGGCATTGCCGCCAAATGAATTGGTCAGGAACAGGTCTGATCCGGCATTCACCGCGTCGCGGTAAAGCGTGCGGATATTATCGGGCTGCTCAATGTTCCACATTTCGGGTGGTTCGCCCGAAGACAGCCCCATGTTGAAAAGATTGGTTCCTGTCGCGCCATCCGCCAAAATCCAGTCGCGTTGTGCTAGAAGTCTGGTCAATAGATCGGTCGACATGGATATCCCTGCAGTGGGTTAGGAGTAATCGTAACCCTTCCTGTGCCACGACGGCAGCGCGGTGGCAATTTCATATTGCGCATGATGATCATGAGACGCGACGCCCAATGCCGCAGGGTAATGCACTTCGCGGGCAATCTCGGTTGCGGCGAGGGCCAGACCGGGGCGATGCGGTGCCGCCAGATACAGGGTTTGCCAGTTCGGGGCGAAACCGGATTTGAACCGGGCCAGGCCGGTTTGATGGCCCCCCACAAGGCTGTGCAGGCAGCCAGCAAACCAGCCTTTCGGTGCAGGACGCAGCGCGGCAAAAGGCACGGCAGACAGCGAAAAGCGCGGCAAAGCAAGGGCCGCTGCATCGGCTATTGCGGCCATGACCAGCGCGTGCATGGTGCCATCCGGAATGGTTGAGGTGTGGCGCATAAGATCAAGCGTCCATTCGTATTTTCCGACATGAAAGCTGGCAAAGGCGATCGGCTTGCCCGCCAGAAGTGCTACATAAAGCCGCTGAGTGGCAAGATATCCGGGATCAAAGCGACCCATGGAAAAACCACGCTCACCGCCATGGCAGGCGGTCCATTCATTGGCAATCCGGGCCAGATCGTCCGGGGTCTGCGGGTCTGTGGTAACGCTGACCCCGGCCACGGCTGCCCGGCGAAGTTTACGGCGCAACCCGGCATGCGAAGGGGTGTTCAGGGCAAAACTGCGCGGGTCAAGCCATGCCTCACGCGCGATGGGGCGCAGCACATGGCCAAGCTGGCGCGCGGCAACTGCAGTGCGGGCGGTGCATTTGTAGATGACAGCAAGCTTGCTTTCTGACTGGGCCTTGTCGATCAGACAGGTGACCGCGCGTTTGTGATCGCAGCTTTCGGTCCCCGCCTGCGGGCCACCCGATACCGGATCAAGCAATCCGATCAGGCAATGCGCGGTGCGCCCCGCAAGCCAGGCCTGATCATAGCCGCCACTGATCACAGTCAGGTGCCCCTGAGCCAGCAACCCCACCTCAGCGCGCGCGGCATGCGCAAGCAGGGCCGGTTGCGGGCAAGCCTGTGCCGGGTTTCGGCCAGTTCTGGGTCCGCGCAGGGCGACGCCCGCCCCCAGAATGGCGGGGGCGGCAAAGTAGACGGCGCGCCAGGCAAGAATTGCCGCCAGCAGCGGTTCTTGCGGTAGATGCGGCAACAGCGCCAGCATCGTCATTTCAAAAGCACCGATCCCGCCCGGCGCACCAGAAATCAGGCCCGCCCCGAAGGCCAGCAGAAATGCCGGTAACAGCACTGCCAGCGGCAAGGCCAGATCCGGCGGGCACAGCGCCCAAAGGGCGAAGGCGGCAGTCAGCGTATCAATCGCCGTCAGTGCCAGAAGGCGGGCGATGACGAACAGATTTGGCCAGTGCACCCGGCGATATCGCGGTGCGACCGCACACAGCAGTGCAAGGCCTGCAAAGCTGGCAAGCACGGCAAGGGCCGCAGGTTTGAACGGCGCAAATGGCAAGACCGCCAGTACGGCGGCCGTGATAACCGCCCAGCCCGACAGGAAAAACAGGGCAACAAGGGCAGTGATCTTGGTGACCTGCCAAAGCGACTGGTCCGGCAGCATGCGCCAGCGCACAAGGGCCCCCGTGATCACACCCAAGCCCAAGGTCTGACCGATGGCGATGGCCGTTGCCCCGGCGCGGCGGGCGTCTGCAGGGCGTGCCCCGGTCGCGAGGTGGCGGTGGATGACCCCATCGTAATGCCCGACGGCCCAGAAGCTGGCGATGGTGGCAAAGCTGGCCGTGATCCACTGACCCGGGGTCACGGCAAGGAAAAGGGTGCGCGTTTCTTCCACCGCCAAGCCGGACAGCCGGTTGGCAAGCAGCCAGATGAAGCCGGCAGCGATCAGGCCCGCGACAGCCGTTCTGGCAAGCAGTCGTGGCCACTGCCCGGGTGGCAATGATGCCCGCGCGAGGGTGAATGCGTGCCGTCTGGAATGTGCCATGGACCGAACCCTCTGCTGATCACCCGCTTAGCTACGGTGCTAGGGGATCAGGGTTCAGGCGGGCTTAACGGATCAAATTGTCGCTAAATCCCGGTGTCGACAGAGCCAAGCGTCAAGGCTGCGCCGTCGTCTTAGGGGTGGATCGCTGCAGGCCTGGGCTAAATTTCGTCCATCAACTGCGCTTTGGCCAGCGTCAGCAGTTCTGCCAGTTTGGTCCGGATGGTGTCGATGTTGGCAAGATCGCCAAGGTCCGCGGAAACTTTGCGCACCACATCCTCATTGCCGGCCTCTTCGAAATCGGCCTGCACGACGGTCATGGCATAGCTTGCCGCGTCATCGCCGGATTTTCCAAGCAGACTTGCCGCCCAGAGGCCCAGCAGTTTGTTGCGGCGCGCCTCGGCACGAAACTGCATGTCGGCGTCATGTGCGAATTTCGATTCAAACGCCTTTTCTCGGTTGTCGAATGTGGACATGGGCGGATCCTTTCGCAATGCTGATGCTGATACCCATATGCCCTCGTGCACCAGATCGTGCAAGGGGTCAGCCAGTGATTGTCTTGCAGGGCCGCGCTGCTTGGCATATGGCTGGCGCGAAGGCGTAACCGGGGTTGCAAAGGCCCCTGTCGCTGTTTGATCGGAGACGGCATGGCGCGGCGCAAGAAGGTTTACGAGGGCAAGGCCAAGATCCTGTATGAAGGCCCGGAACCGGGGACCCTGATCCAGTATTTCAAGGATGATGGCATTGCCAATGGCACCGAAGCCGCGATCGCTGTCGATGGCAAGGGCGTCTTGAACAACCGGTTGTCCGAGTTTTTCATGACCGGGCTGAACGGCATCGGGGTGCCCACACATTTCATCCGCCGCGTGAACATGCGCGAGCAATTGGTCCGGATGGCCGAGATCCTGCCGCTTGAAATTATCGTGCGCAATTTTGCGGCGGGAACCATGTCGACGCGACTTGGCATCCCCGAGGGGACCGCTTTGCCCAGGCCGATCGTCGAATACTATTTCAAGGACGACAAACTGGGCTGCCCGCTTGTGGCCGAAGAACATATTGTGGCATTCGGCTGGGCCAATCAGCAGGATCTGGATGATGTGATCGCACTTGCGTTGCGTGTGAACGACTTTTTGTCCGGTGTGATGATGGGTGTGGGCATTCGGCTGGCAGATTTCCGCATCGAAGTGGGCCGCATCTGGGAAGGCGATTTCATGCGTCTGATCGTGGCCGATGAGATCAGCCCGGACAGCTGCCGGTTATGGGATCTGCGCGGCAATGACGGCGCGGACCGGGAGGGGGCAGCGCGCGAGCCGGCGCCGCTTGCGGATGTCTACACCGAACTTGCCAGGCGTCTGGGTGTGTTGCCATCCAATGTGACCCATACCACCAAGCCGACACTGATCAATTGAAAGGGCCGGGCGAGATGAAGGCGCGGGTGCATGTGATGTTGAAAGACGGCGTTCTGGACCCGCAGGGTGAGGCGGTTCGTCATGCGCTGGGCACCCTTGGCTTTGGCGGCGTGACGGGGGT
>JANNSG010000170.1:0-4786 GCA_031402355.1 Pseudorhodobacter sp.
ATATTGCCTGACAGAGGTCAACCATGTTGGACGCCATTGCCCGCCTGCGCCGCTTCAACCGCGTCGTCACCCGCGAAATCGGCGCGCTTGATACTTCTTACCTTGGCCGGGGCCGCCCATTGGGCGCCGCGCGCGTATTGCAACTGGTCAAAGCCAGCGGCACCGATGTCGCCGATCTGCGCGAACGTCTGGATTTGGACACGGGCTTGCTTAGCCGCCTTCTCCGCTCGCTTGAATCCGAAGGTTTGGTGCATCTGGAAACTGACCCCGCCGATCGCCGCCGCCGTATCGCTGTGTTGACGGGCGCTGGCCAAACCGAGTTGCAGGTTTACAACCAATTGGGTCATGCCAAAGCACAGGCGGTGTTCGATCGCGCCGGGTCCCGCCAGCAGGCCTTAATCGATGCGATGGACCTGATCGCCACCGTCATGCTGCAAGATCAGGTCGAAATTCGTGATGCCGACCCCGACGATGCTGCAGCGCTTGCCTGCATCGCCGCTTATTACAAGCTCTTGCTGACCTTCCCTTTTCTCACCGCCGATATGCTGCCCCTCCCGCTGCCCGACGCCCAAAAATACCGCCCCCCACATGGCGTATTCCTCGTCGCCTGGTCCGACGATCTGCCGATCGGTTGCGTCTCGCTTCGCCCCTTGGAACCGGGCATAGCCGAAGTGAAGCGCCTTTGGGTTGATCCCGTAGCGCGCGGTCAAGGCCTTGCCCGCCGCCTGATGCGCACCATCGAATCCCGTGCCCGCGACATGGGGTTCAACCAGCTGAAACTTGACAGCAATACCGTCCTGACGGCAGCAGTTGCCCTTTACCAGGCGGATGGCTGGATTGAAACCACGCCTTATACCGGCTTTCCCGCCAACATCTGGATGGCCAAGCGGCTCTGACCGTTGCGCCCCTGCCCCGCTCTCGCTACATACCGCTGCAACAACGCATGCGGGGATCACATCATGGCCAGTTATCAATATGTCTACCACATGGAAGGCGTCTCAAAGACCTATCCCGGCGGCAAGAAATGCTTCGAGAACATCCACCTGAACTTCCTGCCCGGCGTCAAAATCGGTGTCGTCGGCATCAACGGCTCGGGTAAATCCACCCTGCTGCGCATCATGGCCGGAATTGATACAGACTTTAAGGGCGAGGCTTGGGCCGCAAAAGGCTCCAAAGTCGGTTACCTGTCGCAGGAACCCTATCTTGACCCCACGCTGGACGTGAAGGGCAACGTCATGCTGGGTGTCGCGAAACAAACCGCCATTCTGGAGCGTTACAACGAACTGGCGATGAACTACACCGACGAGACGGCGGATGAGATGGCTGCACTGCAAGACCAGATCGACGCGGGCAACTTGTGGGAACTGGATGCCACCGTCGGCGTCGCGATGGATGCCCTGCGTTGCCCGCCCGATGATGCCGATGTTGAAACTCTGTCAGGCGGTGAACGCCGCCGTGTGGCCCTGTGCAAACTGCTGTTAGAGGCGCCCGATATGCTTCTGCTCGACGAACCGACCAACCACCTTGATGCCGAATCCATCGCTTGGCTGCAAAAGCACCTGATCGCCTACAAAGGCACCATCCTGATCGTCACCCACGACCGTTATTTCCTCGATGATATCACCAGCTGGATTCTGGAGTTGGACCGTGGCCGCGGCATCCCCTATGAGGGCAACTATACCTCGTGGCTGGAACAAAAAGCCAAGCGCATGATGCAGGAAGCCCGCGAAGATAAATCCAAGCAAAAGGTTCTGGAAAAAGAACTGGAATGGATCCGCTCCGGTGCCAAAGCCCGCCAAGCCAAATCCAAAGCCCGTATTTCCAAGTATAATGAGATGGCCGGGCAAACCGTGCTGGAACGCGCAGGCGTGTCCCAAATCGTCATCCCGAATGGCGAGCGTCTTGGCAGCAAAGTCATCGAAATCGTCGGCCTGAAAAAACACATGGGCGACAAACTGTTGATCGAAGATCTGACCTTCACCATCCCGCCCGGTGCCATTGTCGGCGTCATCGGCCCCAACGGTGCGGGCAAATCCACCCTGTTCCGCATGATCACCGGGGCCGAAGTGCCGGATGAAGGCACCATCACCCTCGGCAACACCGTGCAGTTATCTTACATCGACCAATCCCGCGACGCGCTGGACCCGAACAAAACCGCATGGGAAGAAATCTCCGGCGGGGCCGAAGTGATCCACCTGGGCGACCTAGAAATGAACTCCCGCGTCTACGCCGGGGCCTTCAACTTCAAAGGCACCGACCAGCAGAAAAAAGTGGGCCTCCTGTCCGGCGGCGAACGCAACCGCGTGCACATGGCGAAACTGCTCCGCTCCGGAGGCAACGTGTTGCTGCTGGATGTGCCGACCAACGACCTCGACGTCGAAACGCTGCAAGCCCTCGAATCCGCCATCGAAGACTTCGCAGGCTGCGCCGTCATAATCAGCCACGACCGCTATTTCCTCGACCGCCTGTGCACGCATATTCTGGCGTTTGAAGGCGACGCACATGTGGAATGGTTCGAGGGGAACTTCGAGGCTTATGAGGAGGACAAAGTGCGTCGTCTTGGGCCGGACAGCATTGAGCCGAAGCGGGTGAAGTATAAGCGGTTTTCGAGGTGAGGTGAGGGGGCCGACCAACTAGTGTCGGTCGGCGCAAGGCTAGTTAGCACATTGGAAAAGTAGAATGTGCTGTGCCTGAAGATCCGCTCCCAGTACACGTTGGTGGTTTCGCTAGCCGCTTAATCACTTTTTTGACTACTTTCCTGCAACCCTTGCTTTTGGTGCAGACGGTGACAACCGTCGTAACGATGGCTGCGGGGTTAGTCTGCGCCACCACTGGTGCGGTGTAGACTGGGAACAACAGCGCCGCACATGTTGCGATATTCAACGTTAGCCTAAGGGTAGCACACTTCTTAAAAATCCTTGTCATTACCGTTCGTCCTTCCAGTTGGGTGGTTAATGCTGGATTTTCGTTTCTCCAGAAGTTGGTAGATATAGAGGATGCCCACTCTTGTCGTATCGCAGAAGGAGAAAAAAATGAGACAAAATCGCCTTTTCATGGACAAGGGCTACGTTTCTAGGCTGATCGACAGCAAGTTTGGAAGTGTGGACGCATTAGTCGCTGATTGGGCAATCGACAGGCCCACGGAAGCGCGAGAGCGCGCAGCCGTATACAAATGGTTAAAGGAAGGCATTCCAACTCAGGAAGGCTCTCTTTTCGGCTTTTGTTCTATTCTAGATGTCGATCCAGTGTCGATAATCGACTACCAGAAAATAGGTTTCTTTTCGAAATTTTATCAACTGAGAAAAGCTATCCAAATCGGTTTGTTTTCCACCGGTCCGATTCCCGCATTGCTGAAAATGTATGGCCCAAGCTCGGATTGGCCGTCAGATTGGCTTGCGATCAAGTATTTTGCCAGACCTTGGTTTCGCGCTGAATTTCAGAACGCAGACCTGTGGGAAAGTGGTCAGTATGGCTTAATCAAAGTGAGCTTTGAACAAGTGTGGACCGATAGCCTAAGATGCGTACATATTTCGTATCGCCGCACCCATCCCAAAGAAGAAATGTGGCGTCCTTATGGTTGGGTCGTTCAGGGCTACGGAATGACGTCACTATATGCTGAGTCAGGCGACTTCCAAAGTCAGGCTGTAGATCAGCCCGACCTTCTTCAGTTTAGAACTTACTTCGGCGGTCGAGCAGTGGAGTTTAGGATCGCCAGCTTGCACGGGTTTCAGCATACCCTTGAGTATCCTGTGTCGAAAGATGGGCATGTCGGGTTTGAATGGTAGTGTGATTGGTGTCTTTGGTCGCGAAAAGAAAGCGATGCCTCGCCTTTAGGTCGTTTTGCCGCCCCGGAATCAAGGGCGAAGCCCGCCGGGCAGCGCCTGACCGCCCCCTCGGGCAGGCGCTTTTGCAGCATCTCCAGCAGAACATCGCCGGGAGTATTTGCACCATAAAGTGCCCAGAACCAGCACAGCAGCGCCCACCCGGCGGTCACGCGATGCCCTATGTTGCACCCGCCCGTCTCCCGGCCCTCGCAAGCGCGCTCGGGCGTTCGCCGGGCAAACAGTCCACTGGACTGTTTGCTGATCCGGCTCACCCCCCACGGGCAGGCGCTTTTGCAGCATCTCCAGCAGAACATCGCCGGGGGACGTTGCCCCATAAAGCGCCCAGAACCAGCATCGCCGCGCCCACCCGGCGGTCAGGCGATGCCCTATGTTACGCCCGCCCGTCTCCCGGCCCTCGCAAGTGTGCTTGCGCGTTCGCCGGGCAAACAGACCACTGGACTGTTTTCTGATCCGGCTCACCCTTCCACAACATCACCGCACGCCTGCCCCATTTCAGCCCAGATTGCGCGCCACCCTCTCCTCAAGACACAAACGTCCGGGAGCAGACAAATGGCATTTATCTTTTTCCTCGTCGGCGGCATTGCAGGCGTCGTGGCCATGCTCACCGCAATCTTCGCGTTCGATGCCAGCATCCTGTCAGCCCTGACCGCCTGGTTCGCCACCGGCATGGCCGTATCCCTTGCGGCAATCGTCGTAGCATCTGTCCCCCGCGGCGAAATGGTGCGCGGAGAGATGGTCGAAGCCTGAACCCCAACCGCGATTTCCCTTGATTTTTGGGCGTATTGACCCCATATCCACAACGCGACGTTATCCCTATCGACACCTGTCTACCGGTCACGGCCTACAGCATTCGATTCCGCGCTGACGATGCCACGCCGCCGCACTTCCGCGGGCGGACCCAAGACAGGAGACATCACGATGGCCAAGGGCACCGTGAAATG
>JANNSG010000171.1:0-7997 GCA_031402355.1 Pseudorhodobacter sp.
GGGCCGCGGCCAGACCACCGAGGCCCTGGCCCGCTTTGATACGCTGGCAAAGACAGACGGCATGCAGGCCTTCGGGCTTTATCACAAGGCATTGGCGTTGGCGTCCACAGGGGATTTCGAAGGTGCGGATGCCATTCTGTCGGGTCAGGCCTCGGGCCCATTGCAACTGATGCGGCGCGGCGTGATCGCACAGGCACAAATCCTCAGCCAGCTGGAACGCAACCCGGACGCCACGACACTGCTGGACCGCACCATGGGGGCCGGCGGCGATCCTGCGATCGATGCGTTGCGGGCCCGGCTGGCTGCGGGGGAAACCTTGCCCTATGATATTGCGCGCAATGCCAAAGAGGGCATTGCCGAAGTGTTTTTCAGCATCGCAACCGCGATGAGCGGCGAAGCCGAGCCGGGGTTCACCCTTGTCCATGCCCGGGTTGCCGCACAGCTGCGCCCCGATCATACCGATGCCGTGCTGATGGCGGCTGGCCTGCTGGAAAATCAGGGCCAGTGGGGTCTTGCCTCATCGACCTATGCGATGATCGCGCCCAGCGATCCGGCGTTTTTCATCGCGGAAATCGGTCGCGCTGAAGCCCTGTATGCCACCGGCAAGCAAGACGCCTCGATCGAGGTGCTGCAAGGGCTGGCCCGCAGCAATGCCAGTATCTTCGGCGTGCATCTGGCGCTGGGTGATGCTTTGCGACGCGCCGAAAAATTTGCCGAGGCAACAGCGTCCTATGGCGCGGCGATCGCATTGATCCCGAAACCCGATGCCCGCCATTGGGTGATGTTCTACAGCCGCGCCATCTGCAAAGAACGCAGCGCCGATTGGCCAGGGGCGCAGGAAGATTTTCGTCAGGCCCTGGCCCTGCAGCCCGATCAGCCGCAAGTTTTGAACTACCTTGGATATTCATATCTCGACCGAAACGAAAATCTGGATGAAGCGTTGGACATGATCAAGCGCGCCGTCGCGGTCGAGCCCGACTCCGGCTATATCATCGACAGTCTGGCCTGGGCTCTGTACCGGCTTGGTCGCTATGACGAAGCCCTGGCGCCGATGGAAAAGGCCTCGCTGCTGGAACCCGTTGATCCGGTGGTCACCGATCACTTGGGCGATGTCTACTGGGCGGTCGGCCGCAAGCTGGAAGCCGCGTTCCAGTGGCAACGCGCCGCGTCCTTTCAGCCCGCCGAAAAAGATGCGGCCCGCATCAAACGCAAGCTGCAAGTGGGCCTTGATGTTGTTCTTGCCGAAGAAGCTGCCGCTGCCCTGAAGCCTGTCGATGCCGCAACAGCCGATAACTGAATTTGCGCCCGCCAAGGTGAACCTGACGCTGCATATCACCGGGCAGCGGGCGGATGGCTATCATTTGCTGGACAGTCTGGTGGTGTTTTGCGGCATTGGCGACCAGATATCCGCATGTCTCGCCCCCGCCCTTGATCTGACCATAACCGGGCCGCAGTCGCATCTGCTGGCTGCGGACCAAGACAATCTTGTTTTGCGGGCGGCAAGGGCTTTGGCGCCTCTGCGCGCCGCCGCGCTGACGCTGGACAAGCACTTGCCGCTGGCATCCGGCATCGGTGGTGGTTCGGCGGATGCAGCGGCAACCCTGCGCGCCCTTTCACGGCTTTGGGGCGTGGCGCTTCCCGATGCGACGGCGGTTCTGGCCCTTGGTGCGGATGTGCCGGTGTGCCTCGGCGGGCGCCCGGCCCGGATGCGCGGGATCGGGGACAAGCTGACCGCGTTGAAGACCCTGCCAAAGACCCATATCGTGCTGGTCAATCCGGGCGTAGACCTGCCAACGCCTTTGGTGTTTCAGTCGCTGGCCGCAAAACAGAACCCTGCAATGCCCAAGGAATTGCCCGATTGGCAGACCGCCGCAGATCTGGCCGGATGGCTGGCCACCCAACGCAATGATCTGGAAATCCCCGCCCGCAAGATCGCCCCGGTCATTGATACCGTTCTGTCGACCATAGCGGGGCAACCCGGCGCGTTGATTGCCCGCATGTCGGGATCCGGGGCCACCTGCTTTGGGCTGTTCGCCGATGATGATGACGCCATGGCCGCAGCCCACCGCATTGCGACGCTCCGCCCGGATTGGTGGGCCGCCTCGGGCCCGGTTTTGCAATAGGCATCAAGCCATCTGGACAGGATGGCCTGACTTTGGCAGCCTTGGCAAACTGGGGCGAATGGAGGATATGTTGCGCTGGCTCGTGCGAATGGTGTTCTGCCTTTTCCCCGGCTTTGCCGCTGCACAAAGCTGGTTTCAGACCCAGGACGAACATGCGTTGCTGCTGACCAATTGCCCTGAAACCGACGTTGCGCTGGAACAGGGCTGCATGATGATCCAGTGCTTCTGGGATGAGGGTGTTTTCCGCCTTCATCTGGGATTGCCGGTCCTAAGCGTGCCCAAACAGTCCACCGCGGTTCTGGCGCTTGACGGCAAACCCACGGTGAACGCTGTGTTTGTTGACACGACCGGTTTTGGCAATCCGTCCAATTTTGCCACGCTGATCGCACCCGATACCCTGATTGCGCTGATGGACCGGATGGCGCGGGCACGGGTTCTGTCAGTGACGCTCGACGCGCCGGCACTGAACCTGCCCGCATTTGCAGCTATGCCGCTGGATGGTTTTGCCGCCGGATTGGCCCAGTTCCGCGACGGCTGCGTCGATCCGATAATGGCCGGGCTGGCGCAACCCCAGGCCACCCCACCCCGGGTGCCTCCCGCCCCTGCGATCATGGCGGCATCTGAATCAAACCCGGGCAACGACCCGCAACGCTTTGTCAGTGTTGATAAAATATCAGTCCAAGATGACGCAACGATAACCCTTGCCCGAACCCTGATGGCTGCAAAGATCGCCGATGTCGAAGCCGACCTTGGCGAAAAGATCGACGTCTTTGCCGATCTTGTTCCGTTTCAGGATGGGCGAAGGCTGCTGTTCATCTCTTTAGGCCATTACAAATATTTCGGTATCACCGGCTTTGAGACGCATCTGTTCTATGCTCTGCCCGGCGAAACAGACCTGACCTGGCACCGCGAATGGATCGGCGGCGGGCCTTACTGGCTTGATCTGAAAAGCGGGCAGAACGGCTGGCCTGATCTCATCTCGTTGCCGCGGACCGCGCGCGGGGCCTATGTGCGGTCGAACTTTGCCGCGCTTCGGTATTAGCGGACCCGCGCCACCACATAAGTTGCCAGATCATCCAGCATCCCGCGCAACGGGTGGTCGGGAAGCGCGCCCAGTGCCGTGCGGGCGCGTGCCGCCCAAGCCAGTGCTTCGGCCTTTGCGCTTTGCATGGCGCCATGGCTGTCCATGATGGCGCGCGCGCGGTCCAGATCGCCGGGTTGCTGATCGCCTTTTTCGATGACCCGCACCCAGAACGCACGGTCTTCGACCGATGCATTCGCCAGCGCACGGATCACTGGCAGCGTCAATTTGCGTTCGCGGAAATCATCGCCGGTATTCTTGCCGATGGCCGTATCGGTGCCGCCATAATCCAGCAGATCATCGACAATCTGAAAAGCCACCCCCAAGGCGTCACCATAAGCGAACAGCGCCTCAACCTGCGCTTCGGGCGCACCGGCAATGATGCCGCCGACTTCGGTTGCGGCGGAAAACAACGCCGCCGTCTTGCCGCGCACCACCTGCAGATAGATGGCTTCCGTCGTCGCCAGATCCTGCGCGGCAGTCAGTTGCAGAACTTCGCCTTCGGCAATCGTCGCCGACGCATTGGCAAGGATGCCAAGCACCCGCAGATTGCCGGTTTCCACCATCAACTGAAAGCTGCGCGAAAACAGATAGTCGCCGACCAGCACGGATGACTTATTATCCCACAGCAGATTGGCCGTAGGCTTGCCCCGTCTGCGTGCTGATTCGTCCACCACATCATCATGCAGCAACGTCGCAGTATGAATAAACTCAACCGTTGCAGCCAGATGCACATGATAAGGGCCCGTATAACCGCACAGCCGTGCCGCAGCCAAGGTCAGCATCGGACGCAGCCGTTTGCCGCCCGCTTCCACAAGATGCGCCGTCACTTCGGGTATGCGCGGCGCATGTTTTGAGGCCATCCGGTCCCGGATCAGCAGGTTCACCGCCGCCATATCATCCGCCAGCCATTCGGCCAAAAGATCATGCGGCTTTTGCGCTGCGTCGTCCAATCCCATCGTGATCCGTCCCACTCTCGACAAGCCCCACTTCGGGCCAGTAGCTTAACCCCATGAAAGAGCTTATGCGCAGCACCGACCCCACACTGATCGCGTTCGCCACGGCAATGCTTCAAGGCGAGGATATAGCCATCTTTGCGCTGGACGTCCACATGAGCGTGCTGGAAGGATCCTCGGGCTTTTTGCCGCGCCGCCTGATGGTGCTGGACCGCGATCTGTGGCGCGCCCGCATCGTGCTTGCCGATAACGCAATTCCGACCGGGATTTAGGTGATGATTGGCGCAGATGACCTGACCGATGATGCGTTTCTGGGCGGCAAGGTGCAGTTGTGGCAACCGATCAACGGCTACCGTGCCGCGACCGACCCTGTATTGCTGGCCGCATCCGTTGCCGCCAAACCCGGCCAATCGGTGCTTGATCTGGGCTGCGGCGCAGGCACGGCAGCACTGTGCCTTGGCGTGCGAGTGCCGGGATTGGTGCTGACCGGCCTTGAACTGCAGCCCGACTATGCCGATCTGGCGCGCCGGAATGCCGCGCGCAATGGAATTGCGTTTGAAGTGGTCGTGGGTGACTTGGCGCATATCCCAGCCGTTTTGAAACGCGGTTTTGATCATGTGATCGCGAACCCCCCTTATTATGCCAGTAGCGGCACGCCGTCGCCCAATCCAGGGCGAGATACGGCATTGCGGGTGGATACCCCGATCGCCGACTGGGTGCGCTCTGCGGCACGTCGGCTTTCCCCGGGCGGATGGCTTACGATGATTTTTGCCGCCGATTGCCTGCCACAGGTTTTGGCCGCCTGTACCGGGCCTCTAGGGTCGGTGGCAGTGCTGCCGCTCTCTGCGCGGGCAGGGCAGCCCGGATTGCGTGTCATCTTGCAGGCGCGCAAGGGCGGCAAGCGCCCTTTTCGGCTGTTGGCCCCATTTGTGCTGCACGACGGCGCCGCACATGACACAGACCGAGACAGCTATACCTCTGATACCAAAGGTATTTTGCGCAATGGCCGTGATCTTGCAGAGGTCTTTAGGTGAATTTTCGCCATTTCCTGCAACCTGCGGCGTCAGAACAGATGACACGACTCGGGTTCTGTGATGCACTCGTTACATTGGACCCATGGACAGGAGGACGAATATGACCATCGCTTCGCATCTGCAGGAACTGCGCCGCAAGCATGAGACTCTTTCGGAAATCGTTGACAAGGCCCAGCGCAGCCCCGCCACAGATGCCCTGAAAATTGGCGAAATGAAAAAGCAAAAGCTGAAAATCAAGGAAGAAATTACGCGCCTGTCGCAGGCGTAGCCTTTTTGGCGCTGGCACCACGCGCGCTTGCGCGGGCCGCCAGTGCCGCCCCTCCGGCAATCAGCCCAGCCGCGACAAGGATCGTGGTTGACGCGGCTGTTATTCCTGTGGCCACCAAGGCGATGGTCGACAGCAGCGGGGCCGCATAGGATGCGACACCCAAAAGCTGAATGTCACCGTGCTTCATGCCGATGTCCCAAGTGAAGAACGCAAGCCCGACTGGCCCAATCCCAAGTGCCACAACCGACGCCCATGCAAGGGTGGTTTGCGGCCAGACGGTTGTTTCCAACACCAAATGCGAAAGTGCCGACAGCACAGCCGTGGCCAGGCAAAACACGGTGACGGATTCGGTTGGCACGTCGCCCAGACGGCGCGACAAAACCGAATAGCTGGCCCATGCGACGGCAAAAATGAAGGCGACGCCAAACCCGGGCAATGCACCTGCGTCCAATGCACTTCCACCCCATAGCACGATCAGCGCCGCCCCGGAAAACGCGACCAGCGCGCCAAGAATATGCAGCGGTAAAAGACGCTCACCCGGCAGCAAACCCGACATCAAAACGATGATCAGTGGCCAAAGATAGGCAATCAACCCTGTTTCCGCCAACGGCGCCATGCGAAACGCCGTGAAATACAGAAAATGCGCGCCAAAAAGGCCGATTGTTCCAAAGGCAAACACCCCCAACGGAACTGTTTTCAAAACATAGGCGCGCCCCGTCGACAGCATCCAGATCAGGCCCAGTGTACCGCCAATTGCAAAGCACATCGCGTTTAGCAGCAAAGGCGGCACCGGGGCCGATCCGATGGTAAACAGCGCCAGCAGCGCCCATTGCAAGACAGCGGTAAAGCCGATCAACGTGGCGCGGTTGCGGGACATGGTGCTGTTCTTGACGGCATACGTACCGCTCTGCAAGCCCTTGCGGTCTTTCATCGCCACCGAAGAAAGCCGCAAAGGCTTGATGAGGGGAAATCAGACGACGAATTGCCCACCATTGGCGGAAATCGTGGATCCGGTGATGAACCCCGCATCATCAGATGCTAGGAACACCGCAATGCGCGCAATTTCTTCCGGCTCGCCCAGACGGCCCACCGGAATTTGCGGAATGATACGTTCATTCAGCACTTTCTCGTCAATCGCACGCACCATTTCAGTGCCGATGTAGCCCGGGCAAATGGCGTTCACGGTAATCCCCGCCCGCGCGCCTTCTTGCGCCAAGGCTTTGGTAAAGCCCAGATCGCCGGATTTGGCGGCCGAATAATTCACCTGCCCTGCCTGCCCCTTTTGCCCGTTGATCGAGGATATGTTGATCACCCGGCCAAATTTGCGGTCGCGCATGCCAGACCACAGAGGATGCGTCATGTTGAACAGGCCCGACAGATTGGTATCCATCACCTCTTTCCACATTCCGGGCGTCATCTTGTGGAACATCGCATCGCGGGTGATGCCTGCGTTGTTGACCAGAACGGCAATCGGGCCAAGATCAGCTTCAACCTTGGCAATGCCTGCAGCACAGGCGTCATAATCGGCAACCGACCACTTGTAGGCTTCGATCCCGGTTTCAGCGGTGAATTTCGCTGCGGCCTCATCATTGCCCGCATAGTTTGCGGCAACGGTATAGCCTGCGGCCTTAAGCGCCACTGATATAGCGGCACCAATCCCGCGTGATCCGCCTGTCACCAAAGCAACTTTCGACATGATTCCTCCCGGAAATTCAATTATTGTAATAGTGTTATCCAAACGCCAATGGGCGCGCAATATTATTGCGCACCCATTCTGCAGTGCAGCAAGATTTAGATCGGTTCGAGCGATAGTCCAATTGCCCGAACCGATCTAACTTTTTGTTTTGTCGCATTTCCGAAACGCATAACCGGCACCCCCTTTTGCTGGAAATGCTTCACGCCCGCTCAATACACATGGCAACGCCCATGCCGCCGCCGATGCACAGGGTGGCGAGGCCTTTTTTGGCACCCCGACGACCCATCTCGAAAATCAGCGTATTCAAAATCCGCGCGCATGACGCATCCGCTGTGGTCGGGCATGCGCGACCGCAAATTTGGCCGGGTGATCAACATATCCTCGATCAACGGGCAAAAGGGGCAAGCGGGGCAGGTGAATTATTCTGCCGCGAAATCCGGCGATCTGGGCTTTACCAAAGCGTTGGCACAGGAAGGCGCACGCGCCGGCATCACGGTGAATGCCATTTGCCCGGGCTACATCGGCACCGAAATGGTGCGCGCGATTGATGAGAAAGTGCTGAATGAACGTATCATTCCACAGATTCCGGTGGGGCGTTTGGGCGAACCGGATGAGATTGCCCGGATTGCGGTGTTCTTGGCATCGGATGATGCGGGATTTATCACGGGATCGACGATTTCTGCCAATGGTGGACAATTCGTGGTCTGATCAAATCGGCGCTCCGATCATGGAGCGCCGAAAAATTTTTGCGCAACCTGCAGCAGGCCGCGGCGCTCGACGACCTCCTGGCGCGGGTGATCGAAACGCGCGAGCGCGTGCGCCGGAACGCAGGCGAGACG
>JANNSG010000172.1:0-5480 GCA_031402355.1 Pseudorhodobacter sp.
AACCGTGGCGAGCAGGGCGAGACTTGACGAAAGGCCGATGGTTCTGAACATCAGGCGACCATAGAGGCGGCGGAGTAAATGAAAAGTCACTTTCCAGCGACAATCAGTTTACCAAAGCAGTCCGCCCTTGAGACGACCGAAGGGATCGCGCATGCTGGGACAAGTGGGGCGAAACGGGGGCAGCATGGACCTTGGTGGCCAGATATTGATTGCGATGCCGGGGATGGGCGATCCGCGGTTTGAACATGCTGTCATACTTGTCTGTGCCCATTCTGCCGATGGTGCGATGGGGCTGATCATCAACAAGCCCGCGCCTGACCTGAGTTTTGATCGTTTGATTGATCAGTTGTCGCTTCCCAAAAGCGATGCGGGGCGTGAGATACGGGTGCATCAGGGCGGCCCGGTAGAACGATCCCGGGGCTTTGTTTTGCATTCGCGCGATTGGCAGGCGGGCCGCGCCACCATGCAGATTGCCGGACAGTTTGGCATGACGGCGACGCTGGATATTCTGGAGGCATTGGCGAATGGCGCGGGGCCTGCATTCGCACTGTTGGCGCTGGGCTATTCGGGCTGGGGGCCGGGGCAATTGGAGGCTGAGATTGGTCGCAATGATTGGCTGACGGCAGAGCCTTCGGCCGATCTGATCTTTTCGCCTGATGATGGAGGGAAATGGGCAAGCGCGCTGAAAGAGATGGGAATTGATCCGGTGTCGCTGTCATCGGCCTCAGGGCGCGCTTGACAGCCGCACGTTTCATTTTGGTATAAATATCCCCGCCGGAGGCTTCGGTTGAACGACTCGATGCCTCCGGCGGGGATATTTAGAAACAGAAAAAGCCGTCATTCGCCATAAGGGATCCAGATGGTTTTTACCTCGGTGGCCTGGCGCAGGAAGGTTTGGCCTTCGCCATGTGCCCCGAACCAGTCATGGGCTTTGCCGTTGTTCACCCATGTGCGCTTGATGTTGCTGGCGGCTTCACGTTCCACCGTGGCCGAAAGGTTGGTGGAACTGAAACACCAGACGGCGTCCACATCCATGTGGCCTGCGAGGGGTTTGGCGAGGTCGACATGGGGGCCGGTGACGATGTTGACGACGCCTGCAGGCAGGTCTGAGGTTTCCAGCACTTGATAAAAGTCGGTCGCGGCCAGAGGGAAGGGGTCTGACGGGACCAGCACGCAAGCGTTGCCCATGGCGATGGCGGGGGCCATGAGGGAGATGAGGCCGAGAAGCGGAACATCGTCGGGGCAGATGGCACCGATCACGCCGCAGGGCTCGTTCATTGCAAGCGCCACGCCGCGGATGGGCACGGATTTGGCGGCGCCATCGAATTTGTCGGCCCAGGCGGCATAGGTGAACAGGCGGGAGATTGACGCCTCAACCTCTGCTTCGCCGGGTTTTCCGGTGAGATCGGACAGGCGATGGGCGAATTCGGGCGCGCGGGCGGAGAGGTTTTCGGCGATGTAATACAGGATTTGCGCGCGGGTGTGGGCGGTAGTTTTGGCCCAGCCTTTGGCGGCGTGTGCGGCCTCAACCGCGTTGCGGATGTCTTTGCGGTTGCCAAGGCCCGCATGGCCCAGAAGTTCGCCCTTAGGAGACCAGACAGCGCGGGAATAGCCGCCGTCGGGGCGGGCCTGCTTGCCGCCGATGAACAGTTTGGCGGTGCGGTCCAATCCTGTGGTTTCGGGGTTTGCGGGTTCCGGGAAGGCCGCGATGGGTTTCAGCGGTTTGGAGATCGCGATGGGTTTGAGGTAGGCCTGCAGACCTTCCCACCCGCCTTCACGCCCAAAGCCGCTTTCGCGCACGCCGCCAAAGCCTGCGGCGGCGTCGAAAAGGTTGGTCGCGTTGACCCAGACGATGCCCGATTTGATCTTGGGGGCAACGTCGAGGGCGAGATTGATGTTTTCGGTCCAGATCGTGGCGGCCAGCCCGTAGCGGGTGTTGTTGGCCAGATCGACCGCTTCACTAGGGGTGCGGAAGGTCATCGAGACGAGGACCGGGCCGAAAATCTCTTCCTGCATCAGTGTGGAGGCGGAGCCGAGGCCGGTGATCAGGGTGGGGGGGTAATAGCAGCCTGTGGGCAGCGGGGTGGCGGCGGTATAATGGTCGCCTTCCGGGTTGGCTTTGATCAGGGCGGTGATGCCTGCGAGTTGGGTGGGGTCTACCACGGCGCCGACGTCGATGCATTTATCAAGCGGGTCGCCGATGCGCAGACCGTCCATCCGGCGTTTGAGTTTTTCGTAGAATTTGGGGGCGATGCCTTCTTGCACCAGAAGGCGCGATCCGGCGCAGCAGACCTCGCCCTGATTGAACCAGATGGCATCGACGAGGCCTTCGACGGCTGAATCGAGGTCCGCATCGTCGAACACGATGTAGGGGGATTTGCCGCCGAGTTCTAAGGTCAGGGCTTTGCCGGTGCCAGCGGTGGCTTGGCGGATTTTGCGGCCGACGGCGGTGGAGCCTGTGAAGGCGATTTTGTTGATGTCGGGGTGGTTTACGATGAGCTCACCCGTGGAGCCGTCACCTGTGACGATGTTCAGAACACCTTTTGGCAGGCCCGCTTCGCGCGTCAGGTCGGCGAACAAAAGGGCGGTCAGGGGCGTGTATTCGGCGGGTTTCAGGACCACTGTGTTGCCCGCAGCGAGGGCGGGGGCGACTTTCCATGCCAGCATCAGGAGGGGAAAGTTCCACGGGATGATTGCACCGCAGACGCCGAGGGGTGCCATATCGGGCATCTGGGACGGCAGCAGTTGGGAAAGGCCCGCGTGGTAGTAGAAATGGCGGGCGACCAGCGGCACGTCGATATCGCGGGATTCGCGGATGGGTTTGCCGTTGTCCAGGGTTTCAAGGACGGCGAACAGGCGCGATTGTTTCTGGATCATCCGGGCGAGGGCGTAAAGGTGTTTGGCGCGTTGATGGCCTGTCAGGCGCGCCCATTTCGGTTGCGCGCGACGCGCGGCGGCAACGGCGGCATCGACGTGGGACGCGGTGCCTTGCGTCACCTCGGCGAGTTTGGTTCCCGTGGCGGGGTTGGAGGTTTGAAACGTGTCACCGGGTTTGGTGAAACTGCCGTCGATGAAATGACCGAATGTGCCGTTGTGCTTGACAATCCACGCCATGGCTTCGGCGCTGGATTCGGGGGCAGGGCCATAGGCCATGGTGTCGAAGATTTCCTTGATGGTCATGGATTACCCCATCGCATGGCGGTTGGCGGCGGAATAGTGGCCGGTCAGGTGATGTTCCAGCTGGCGTTCAATATCGCCCAGAAGGGACGACGCGCCAAAGCGGAACAGGTCGGGTTGCAGCCACGGGAGGCCTAATTCATCCTTCATCATCGACATATAGACCAGCGCGTCTTTGGCTTTGGCGATGCCGCCTGCGGGTTTGTAGCCGACTTTTAAGCCCGTGCGATCCTGATAATCGCGGATAGCCCGGATCATGGTCAGGGTGACCGGCAGGGTGGCGTTGACGCCTTCTTTGCCGGTCGAAGTTTTGATGAAATCAGCGCCTGCCATCATGCAAATCAGCGATGCACGGGCGACATTGCGCAAGGTGCCCAACTCGCCCGTAGCCAGAATGGCTTTGACATGGGCATTGCCACAGGCGGCGCGCATCTGCTGCATTTCTTCATAAAGCGCCTGCCAGTTTTGCGTCAGCACATGGCGGCGGGAGATAACGATGTCGATCTCTGCAGCGCCTGCGGCAACGCTTTCGCCAATTTCGGCGATGCGCAGATGCAGCGGCGAAAGGCCAGCGGGAAAGCCGGTTGATACGGCGGCGACGGGGATATTTGACCCTTCCAGCGCGCGGACGGCAGTTTCCACCATGTCGTGGTAGACGCAGACGGCCCCGGTGGTCAGGCCCTGCATGCCAAGTTTTTCAAGAATGCCTTCGCTGACCGGTTGGCGGGCTTTGGCACACAGGCGTTGCACGCGGCCAGCGGTGTCATCGCCCGAGAGGGTGGTGAGGTCGATCAGGGTAATGGCCTTGCATAGCCATGCGGCCTGATAGTCTTTCTTTACTGAACGGCGGCCCGGTAGGCTGGCCGCGCGCCGTTCGATGGCAGAGGTGTTGGCCTGCACAGATGCCACCCAATCCAGATCCAGCGGCATGCCCATATTGCGGGCATGGGTCACTTGCGGCAGCAGATGGGTTTGCGGCGGGGTGGCGAGATCGGTTTGCAACGGGCGGCTCCGGCATAAAGCTGCAAGCAGGGTCGCATGGGCATGGCAGTTTGCGCAAGGGGCGGGCGGTGCCGACAGTGAAATTCTTGATCGAATGATCAAAAATCGCCGACTTTCCATCTGAAGGCGCGGGGGATAGTTTGCATTGAGTGGGCGCAGGATCGCAGTACAGGCCACATTTGATCGGGAGAACGGTTCTGGAAAGCTTGGATTTCACGACGCATTGGGTGGGCTACTTGTCGCTGGTCATTTTCGTTTTGGCCTATGTGATGGTGATTTTCGAAGAAACCCTTCACATGCGCAAATCCAAGCCGGTGATGCTGGCGTCCGGGCTGATCTGGGCGTTGATCGGGATTGCGTTCTTGCAAGCGGGGCAAAGTGATGAAGCCCATGAACATGCGCGCGAGATCATCGAGGAATATGGCGAGCTGTTCCTGTTTTTGCTGGTGGCGATCACCTATGTAAACACGCTGGAAGAACGCCGAGCCTTTGAGGTTTTGCGCGCCAGACTGGTCGCGATGGGGCTGAGCTACCGGCAGTTGTTTGTGCTGACCGGGGTGATGGCCTTTTTCCTGTCCGCGGTGCTGGACAATCTGACGACGGCGTTGGTCATGGGGTCTGTGGTTCTGGCATTAGGGCGAACATCGCCGCGCTTCGTGGCGGTCGGCTGCGTGTCGATCGTGGTGGCGGCCAATGCCGGCGGCGCGTTTTCCCCTTTCGGGGATATCACCACGCTGATGGTCTGGCAGCAGGGCAAGCTCAGTTTCTTTGAGTTTTTTGCGTTGTTCGTGCCTTCGGTGGTCAATTGGGTGGTGCCTGCGGTGATCTTGTATTTTGCCGTACCAAAAACGAAACCCGAGGTGTCGGATGAAAGAGTAGTCGCCAAACCGGGTATGATCGGGGTGGCGGTGTTGTTTGCCCTGACCATTGCGACGGCGGTTGCGTTCAAGAATTTCCTGCATTTGCCGCCCGCATTGGGGATGATGCTGGGCTTGGGCTATCTGCAGATGTGGTCGTATTACCTGCGCACAAAGGGCACGCGCAGGAATGACGAGGATATGGTGCTGGACAGCTTCAAAGAAGTGCAAAGGGTGGAATGGGACACGCTTTTGTTCTTTTTCGGGATCATATTCGCGGTCGGGGGGTTGGGCGTTCTGGGCTATCTGGGGCTTGCGTCAGAGGTTATGTACACCGGGCTTGGGCCGACGGCAGCCAATATCATCATCGGTGCTTTGTCAGCGATTGTGGACAATATTCCCTTGATGTTTGCGGTGCTGACGATGGATCCTGCGATGTCGGAC
>JANNSG010000173.1:0-6012 GCA_031402355.1 Pseudorhodobacter sp.
GCGTCGTCGGATTTTTCAGCCTGGAGATGAGCGCCGAACAACTGGCCGCCCGGATCCTGTCGGAAGCCTCCGAAGTGCCATCCGAACAGATCCGGCGCGGCGACATGACCGAAGGTGAATTCAGGCGGTTTGTCGAAGCAGCAAAGGCATTGGAATCCTGCCCGCTCTACATTGACGACACACCTGCCTTGCCGATCTCTCAGGTTGCCGCCCGCGCCCGCCGCCTGAAGCGCACGCATGGGTTGGATGTGATCATCGTTGATTATTTGCAGCTTCTGAAAGGCACCTCGAAAAATGACAACCGGGTGCAGGAAGTGTCTGAAATCACGCAAGGTTTGAAGGCGATCGCCAAGGAGTTGAACATTCCTGTCGTGGCGCTGTCGCAGTTGTCGCGACAGGTCGAATCGCGCGAAGACAAGCGCCCGCAGCTTTCCGATCTGCGCGAGTCCGGGTCGATTGAACAAGACGCCGACGTCGTGATGTTCGTTTACCGTGACGAATATTACAAAGAACGCGAAAAGCCGGGCGATCATGAATTGGAAAAGATGGCACAGTGGCAGACCATCATGGAAAACGTGCATGGCCGCGCCGAAGTGATCATCGGCAAACAACGCCACGGGCCGATCGGTACGGTAGAACTGTCGTTCGAGGGCCGCTTTACGCGCTTTGGCAATCTTGTCAAACCGTGGCAAAGCGGGTCTGGCGATGTGGGTTTTTAATCCTTTATCCTTGACGCCGCCTCAGTGCCGCGCAACACAAAGCCCATGTCAACTGCGACCCTCACCATAGATCTCGGCGCTGTCGCCGCCAATTGGCAGGCACTTGACCGCTTGTCCCATGGCACCGTCCAAACCGCCGCCGTGATCAAGGCAGATGGTTACGGGCTGGGCGCAGGCCACGTGGCCGAAGCCTTGGCAAACGCAGGGGCGCGCCGCTTTTTCGTGGCCGTCGCCGAAGAAGGCGCTGCCGTCCGCGCCGCCCTTGGCCCCGGCCCGCAGATCAACATTCTGGCCGGGCACATGGACGGCGACACCGCCCTGATCCGTGATCTTGATCTGACGCCGATGCTGAACTCCATCGACCAGATCACCCGCCATCTGGAGGCGCTGCCTGCCCACGCCTTTGGCCTGCAACTGGATACCGGCATGCACCGCTTGGGGCTGGAGCCTGCCGAATGGCAGGCCGTAGCGCCGCATGTGCTGCCCGCCGATCCGCAATTGCTGATGTCGCATCTGGCCTGCGCGGATGAGCCTGACCATGCGTTGAATGCCACGCAACTTGCCAATTTCCACGCCATGACCGATGGCATCGAAGTGCCGCGTTCCCTTGCAGCCACGGGCGGCATCCTGCTGGGCCAGCCCTTCCATTTCGACCTCACCCGCCCCGGCGTCGGTCTGTTCGGCGGCCAGCCCTTTGTAGCCGCTACCCCGGTCGTCGCCCTCTCCCTGCCCGTGATCCAAACGCGCGAGGTCGCCACTGGCGGCACGGTCGGTTATGGCTGTGCATGGACGGCGCATCGCCCGTCGATCATCGCCACCCTCTCTGGCGGTTACGCCGATGGCCTGCTGCGCAGCCTGTCGGGCAAAGCCGTGTTCTGGCACGGCGACATTCCTTGCCCGCTGGTGGGCCGCGTGTCGATGGACCTGATCACCGTCGATGTCACCCATCTGGGCGACGCGCCTGCCCACCTTGACCTGATCTGCACCCATCAGAGCGTCGATGATCTGGCCGATCTGGCAGGCACCATCGGCTATGAGATTCTTACCTCGCTCGGTCCCCGCTATGCGCGCAATTACAAGGCCGACGCATGACCCCGCGATCAGCCCTTGCCAGCATTGGCCGCCCCGCCCTGTTACTCCTTGCCGCTATCGGCCGCGTGGCCATGTTCGCGGGCCAGATCATCGGCCACATGTTCCGCCCGCCGTTCTACCCGCGAGAGTTCTTGCAATCGTTGATGCAGATCGGCTGGTTCAGCCTGCCCGTTGTCGGCTTGACCGCCGTGTTCACCGGCGGCGCGCTGGCCTTGCAGATCTATTCGGGCGGCGCGCGGTTCAACGCCGAAACCGTGGTGCCAAGCATCGTCGCCATCGGCATGGTGCGCGAACTGGGGCCGGTTTTGGGCGGCCTGATGGTGGCTGCCCGCGTGGCCAGCAGTATTGCCGCGGAACTTGGCACCATGAAGGTCACCGAACAAATCGACGCGCTGGTAACTTTGTCTACCAACCCCTTGAAATACCTCGCCGTTCCCCGCGTGCTTGCGGCCACCCTTGCAGTCCCGGTGCTGGTCGCCACTGGCGACGCTATCGGCATCGCTGGCGGCTGGCTGGTCGGCATCACCCGGTTGGACTTCAATTCCGCCACCTACATCAAAGCGACGGTCGATTTTCTGGAACCCTGGGATATTGGCTCGGGCCTGGTCAAAGGGGCGGCATTTGGCTTTATCGTGGCTGTCATGGGCTGCTATCACGGCATGAATTCCACCCGCGGCGCGCAGGGCGTGGGGGCTGCCACCAAATCCGCCGTTGTTGCCGCTTCCGTCCTGATACTGGCGGCAAACTACCTGCTGACAGAGGTATTCTTTACCGCATGATTGAACTTACCGATCTCCGAAAGTCGTTTAAAACCAATGCGGTGCTGCGCGGTATTAATCTGACCGTCCCGCGCGGTCAAAGCATGGTCATCATTGGCGGCTCCGGCACCGGCAAATCCGTCCTTCTCAAATGTATCCTCGGCCTCGTGCGCCCCGATACTGGCCGCATTACATTGGCGGGCGAAGACGTCACGCGGCTGGACCCCGATGCCTTCCTCGCCCGCTTTGGCATGTTGTTCCAAGGCGGGGCTTTGTTCGATAGCCTTCGCGTTTGGGAAAACGTCGCTTTCCGTCTGCAACGCGGGCCAACTGCAAGGTCCCATGACGAAGCCCGCGCCATCGCGCTCGAAAAACTCCGCCGCGTTGGGCTGAAATCCTCTGTCGCCGACCTTTACCCCGGCGAGCTATCGGGCGGCATGCAAAAGCGCGTGGGCCTCGCCCGCGCCATCGCCGCAGAACCTGAGATCATCTTTTTCGATGAACCGACCACGGGCCTCGATCCGATCATGGCAGGCGTCATCAATGACCTGATCCGCGAAATCGTGGTTGAAATGGGGGCCACCGCGATGGCCATCACGCATGACATGTCATCCGTTCGCGCCATTGCTGATCGCGTGGCCATGCTGCACAATGGCGTCATCCAATGGACGGGTACCGTAACCGAAATGGATGCAACGCCAGACCCTTACGTGCAGCAATTCATCCATGGCCGGGCCGATGGCCCGATTGAAAGTATCAGGTAGTCGCATGAAAAAACAAGGGGCCTTCGCCGTTGTCGTTGTCTTTCTTTTCGCGATCTTACTGGTTATCGGCTTGTTTGGTTTTGGCACTCCACTGGCTTTGTTCGGCCTCTGAATGCCGCTCAAACTCGCAAACCTCGCCCTGCTGATCCTGTTCCCGTTCGCGTGGTTCGCGCCCCTCATGCGGGCGGGCCTCCTCCCCCTGTTCGGCCTTGATGAAATATCCGTCATCACCGGCCTGCAATCGCTCTGGCAATCCGACGTGATCCTCGCCCTCATCGTCACCACCTTCGCCATCTTTGCACCTTGGCTGAAAACCCTTGGCCTCGCCCTCATTCACTTCAACCTCGCCTCCCCCAAGCTGCTGCCCGCGCTGCACATCATGGGCAAACTCGCGATGGCCGACATCTTCCTGATCGCGCTTTATATCGTGCTGGTCAAAGGTATTGGGCTTGCCACGGTTGAGACCGCATGGGGGCTGTATTTCTTCACCGCGCTGATCTTTGCCTCGCTCGTGATTTCCACGATCACCGCGCGGAAAAACGCTGGCATGTCATGATGCCGCGTGGGGCCGAAAAGACAGCTGTCCAGTGGAAAGATGTCCGGCCCCTTGCCCAAAGGCGCAAGCGGTGGGGCAAGGGTTTGTCCGCCCTCACCGCATATGGAAATCTGGCCGCGCCTGACTGGCTGGCGCGGAAGCGCGCCTGCCGTGGGCAGGCAGGCGCGGCCAGATTTGATTCAAATCAAATCCGGCAAGAACTGCTGGCCTTAGCCCCCCTTGCCCCGCCCCGCCATTCCGGGCAAAACCCTGGCATGAGCAAAGCCTCCCCCACCTTTACCTGCACGGCCTGCGGCGCCAGTACCCGCAAATGGGCGGGCAAATGCGACTCCTGCAACGCGTGGAATTCCATCATCGAGGAGGCCCCGCTTTCCGCCGGGCCAAAAGCGTTAGGCGGCAAAGGTCGCACCATCCCGTTGACCGATCTTGCCACGCAAGAAACGCCACCCCCCCGCGCCAGCTCCGGCATAGATGAGCTTGACCGTGTGTTAGGCGGCGGCCTCGTGCAAGCTTCCGCCATCCTTGTCGGCGGCGATCCCGGCATCGGCAAATCAACACTCCTTTTGCAAGCCGCCGCCAGCTTTGCCCGTCGCGGCGTCAAATGCCTGTATATCTCGGGCGAGGAAGCCCCAGCCCAAGTCCGCATGCGCGCCGCAAGGCTTGGCTTAACCGACGCGCCGGTGATCCTCGGCGCCGAAACCAACCTGCGGGATATCCTGACCACGCTGGACGCGGAACGCCCTGGCCTAGCAATCATCGACTCAATCCAAACCATGTGGCTCGATTCAATCGAAGCCGCCCCCGGATCGGTCAGTCAAGTCCGCGCCGCCTGCCACGAACTCGTCACCTTCGCCAAACGCCGTAATGTGGCGATCATTCTGGTCGGCCACGTCACCAAGGACGGCCAGATCGCGGGCCCCCGCGTTGTGGAACACATGGTCGATACCGTGCTTTATTTTGAGGGCGAGCGCGGCCACCAATTCCGCATCCTGCGTGCGGTCAAGAACCGCTTCGGCCCGGCAGATGAAATCGGCGTGTTTGAAATGACCGGCGACGGGCTGCAACAGGTCACCAACCCCTCCGCGCTGTTCCTGTCGGATCGCGGCACCTCCACCCCCGGCTCTGCCGTTTTCGCCGGGATTGAGGGCACAAGACCTGTCCTGACAGAGATTCAAGCCCTCGTCACCCCATCGCCCCTTGGCACCCCACGCCGCACGGTGGTGGGCCTCGATTCGGGCCGTCTTTCAACGATTCTCGCGGTGCTAGAAGCCCGCTGCGGCATCCCCTTCACTGGCCTTGATGTGTTCCTGAACGTCGCAGGCGGCATGCGCGTGTCAGAACCCGCCGCCGATCTTGCCGTTGCGGCAGCCTTGCTTTCGGCCCGCGAAGATGTGGCAATTCCGCCAGAGATGGTGCTTTTTGGCGAGATTAGCCTGTCTGGCGCGCTGCGCCCCGTGACACAGACCGAAAACAGGTTGAAAGAGGCGTCAAAGCTTGGTTTCACCCAAGCCATCGCGCCCGCCCGGTCCAAACTGGGCAGCAGTGATGATATGAAGGTCCGCCTGATGCCCGATCTGACGGCATTTGTCGGCGAAATTTTCGGGGCAGGATAGCCCCAAGCAGAGGTGCGTGATGGAAGGTTTTACCCTGATTGATGCGGTCGCCGCCGGCGTGATCGTGCTGTCTGCGATACTGGCCTATTCGCGCGGTTTCGTGCGCGAGGCGCTTGCCATCGCAGGCTGGGTCGGTGCCGCCGTCCTGGCTTTCCTGTTCGCCGCCCAGGCGCAACCCCTTGTCAAGGAACTGCCTGTGGTTGGCAAGTTCCTGACCGACAGCTGCGAACTCTCCATCATCGCTGCCTTCGCCGCTGTTTTCGCGATCGGTCTGATTGTCGCGGCTCTGTTCACCCCGCTGTTTTCTTCGGTGGTGCAACGCTCAGCCCTTGGTGGCATTGATCAGGGCCTGGGGTTCCTATTTGGCGTCCTGCGCGGCATCCTGCTCGTCGTGGTCGCCTTCATCGTCTATGACCGCGCCGTTGGTCCGAATTCGCTGCCCATTGTCGACGATTCGCGCTCCGCCAAGGTAATCGCTTCGTTTCAGGCCAATATCGACGGCACCATCCC
>JANNSG010000174.1:0-18577 GCA_031402355.1 Pseudorhodobacter sp.
CAATCTCAAGTCATTGATGACAGGAAACTATATCGACAACAGCTTTATCGAGCTGTCAAACGAGCATGATGCCGAACCCGCATTCCTGAACGAGTTTTCGTTTGGCGGTCTGACCCTGACGGCAAACGTCTTTACCGTCAACGATGTGGCACCATGGTTCAGCTGGCTTGTGATCACGCCTCGTGGAACGGGTCATTTCATCCAGGGGCTGAGCGTCACCAACAATGTGTTTCGCACGCTGAACGGGAATATTGACCGAATTGAAAAGGTTGATACGACCCATGCCACGCTTGACTATGCGCGCTTTCGCAATGTGATCTTTGAGGCAAATGCCTTTAACGGCATAGACGATCTTAGCGTCAGCCCAGTGATGATAGAGCATACACAGAACACTGCAGCAGATACCTGGGTGGTTGACGCATCGGCATTCCTGCCATTCGCATCGCGCGCGCGAAATGTGCAGTCACTGGTTGCTGAAGGGGCCATCACCAATGCCAGCAACGCCGCACAGTACACCATGCCCTATGTTCAGGTTGAGCAGGGCGCGCAAAGCAACATGGTCAATCTGCGCTGGTCAACCCCGGTTAAGGGGTTGGTGCAGGTGACGCTACGATGTGACAATCCGACCTGAAAGCTGCAAGGTCATCTGGTACGAAGGGGCGGTCAGCGATGGCCGCCCTCGATGCATTTGATTGTGCGAATCAACGCAGGCTGATCGGCGAGATCCGGGGAACGTAGCCAGAGGCTGTTTCGGTTTGTTTACAATTTCAATGCAAGCTGGTTCCGCCGATGTTGGGCGGTTACACGAAACAGGCTGATTGGCGCGATACTTTGTAAATGGGTAGGGTGTTGAAAATTCTTTCCTTTTAAGCTGCTCATCGCAAAAATTTCCAAGCTTGACTACTATTTCGTCAATTAATTTACAGAAAAATCGTTGTATTCAAAATAGTTACACAAAAATTCACTATCAAGTTAAGATGCCTCCATGTATTGCGAGCCCGCTTGGCCGTGGGTAAGAAGGAGCAAGCCGAAGCTGGCTTGCTTTCAGGGGGGCTGAACCATGACTGATCTGGAGCGCGCAAAGGAGATCTATCCTGCGTCCGCCAATTTTGTGGCGGCGGCCCATGTGAATGCTGCGGGATACGCGCAGATGTATGCGGAATCGATAGATGATTCTGATGCATTCTGGGCCAAGCAAGGCCACCGGATTGACTGGATCAAAGATTACACTGTCGTTCAGAACACCTCGTTTGAACTGGGCCGCGTCTCGATCAAGTGGTTTGAGGACGGCACGCTGAACGTGTCGGCCAACTGCATCGACCGGCATATGGTCTCGCGGGCCAATCAGACGGCGATCATCTGGGAACCGGATGATCCGAAAACGCCGGCCAAGCACATCACTTATGCGCAACTGCTGGAAAACACCTGCCGGCTGGCGAATGTTCTGAAGGCGCAGGGGGTGGTGCGCGGGGACCGGGTGGTGATCTACATGCCGATGATCCCCGAGGCCGCATATGCCATGCTGGCCTGCGCACGGATTGGTGCCATTCATTCCATCGTGTTCGCCGGGTTTTCGGCGGATGCACTGGCCAACCGGATAAACGATTCTGCGGCCAGGGTTTTGATAACCGCTGATTTTGCGCCCCGCGGCGGTAAGAAGACCGCGCTGAAAGACGCGGCAGACGCCGCCTTGCTGCACTGTGACGACAGGGTGAAATGTCTGGTGGTCAAGCATACAGGCGACCAGACGTCCTGGGTCGAAGGCCGTGACTTTGATCTGCTGGCCGAGATGGCCGCTGCCGCCCCCTATTGCGCCTATACCGAAATGGCGGCGGAAGACCCGCTGTTTATTTTGTATACTTCAGGGTCCACCGGCAAGCCGAAGGGTGTCTTGCATACTTCTGGCGGATATCTGGTTTATGCAGCAATGACCCATCAGATCAGCTTTGATTATCATGATAGCGATGTGTTCTGGTGCACCGCCGATGTGGGCTGGGTGACAGGACATAGCTATATCATCTATGGGCCGCTGGCGAACGGGGCGACCACCGTGATGTTTGAAGGCGTGCCAACATTCCCCGATGCCGGGCGGTTCTGGGAGGTGTGCGCCAAGCACAAGGTGACACAGTTCTATACTGCGCCCACGGCAATTCGCGCGCTGATGGCGCAGGGGTCGGAATGGGTGGAAAAGCATGATCTGTCATCGCTGAAACTGCTGGGCTCTGTGGGTGAGCCGATCAACCCCGAAGCCTGGAATTGGTACAACGTGCATGTTGGCAAGGGCACGCGGCCGATTGTCGATACGTTTTGGCAAACGGAAACTGGCGGACATTTGATTACGCCCATTCCGGGGGCGGTGCCGCAAAAGCCGGGCTCAGCGACATTGCCGTTCTTCGGCGTGAAGCCGGTGGTGTTGGACCCGGCGACGGCCGTTGTGCAGACAGCCGTGGAAACCGACGGCGTGCTTTGCATAGCGGATTCTTGGCCCGGCCAGATGCGCACGCTTTGGGGCGATCACGCGCGGTTTGAGGAAGCCTATTTCAGCCAGTATCCCGGCTATTACTTTACTGGCGATGGCTGCCGCAGGGATGCGGATGGCTACTATTGGATCACCGGACGCGTTGATGATGTGATCAACGTATCGGGCCACCGCATGGGCACGGCCGAGGTGGAAAGCGCACTTGTCGCTCACCCGGACGTGGCCGAGGCGGCAGTTGTCGGCTACCCGCATGAAATCAAGGGGCAGGGCATCTATGCCTATGTCACCCTGATGAAAGGCACCGAGCCGACAGAGCCTTTGCGCCGCGCGCTGGAGGCATGGGTGCGCACCGAAATTGGCCCGATTGCAAAGCCCGACCTTATTCAATGGGCGCCGGGCCTGCCGAAAACACGCTCTGGCAAGATCATGCGCCGCATTCTGCGCAAGATCGCCGAGAATGATTTCGCCGCTTTGGGGGATATTTCCACATTGGCCGATCCGTCGGTAGTGGAAGAGCTGATAGCCAACCGGATGAACCGGGGCTGACAAGGGACTAGCCGCGCCCGACACACTTTAGGGCGCGGATAAGGGGACGACGATCATTGGATAAGTGGCCAAACCCTGCCTTGGCAGGGAACAGCGAAGCTTTGCTCGATGGTTGCAAACGCAAACCGGCACCAGGCCGGATCAACAGGGAGGACGCCAGTCATGGCAAACGTAACGGCAGATATCGGGGCAAGATCGCGCCCGATGACCGCTGAGGAGAAGAAGGTTATTCTTGCTTCTTCGGCGGGCACCATTTTCGAATGGTATGATTTCTATCTGTTCGGGTCACTCGCCGCAGTGATCGGGGCGCAGTTCTTTGCGCCCTTTCCCGAAGCCACTCGCAACGTGTTTGCGCTGCTTGCCTTTGCGGCAGGCTTTATCGTGCGCCCGTTCGGCGCGCTGGTGTTCGGATCATTGGGCGATCTGATCGGGCGGAAATACACGTTCCTGATGACGATCCTGATCATGGGTATGTCGACGTTCCTCGTGGGGTTGCTGCCTGGCTATCAGTCCTGGGGTGTCGCGGCACCGATCATCTTGATCGGCCTGCGCATGTTGCAAGGTCTGGCACTGGGCGGTGAATATGGGGGTGCGGCAATCTATGTGGCCGAACATGCGCCCGCCAATCAGCGCGGTTACTTTACTGCGTTCATCCAGACCACAGCGACGCTGGGCCTTTTGCTGTCATTGATTATCATCGTGTCTGTTCAGGGCTATGTGAATGGCAACTATCCTGACCAGCCGATGCTGGATGCAGCTGGTGTTGCGCTGCTGAATGCCGACGGATCGCCGCAGTTGATGAAGGCGTTTAACGCCTGGGGCTGGCGCGTGCCGTTCCTGATGTCAATCTTCTTGCTTGGCATCTCGCTTTACATTCGTTTGCAGATGAATGAATCGCCTGCTTTCAAGAAGATGAAAGAAGAAGGCGCGGGGTCGAAAGCACCGCTTCGCGAGGCATTTGGCACTTGGAAAAACGGCAAGATCGCGATTATCGCGTTGTTGGGCCTGACGGCGGGTCAAGCCGTGGTCTGGTATTCGGGGCAGTTCTACGCACTGTTCTTTATGCAAAACGTGATCAAGGTAGACAGCTTTACCGCCAACGTTCTGGTAGCGTGGTCGCTGATCCTTGGCACAGGTGGGTTCCTGTTTTTTGGGTCACTGTCAGACAAAATCGGCCGCAAGCCGATCATTCTAGCAGGCTGCCTGATTGCCGCACTGACCTATTTCCCGGTGTTCAAGTTCTTGACCCAGACAGCCAATCCGGTTCTTTACGCAGCCCAGCAAACCCCGGTCACGGTGTCGGCTGATCCTGCGGACTGTTCGTTCCAGTTCAATCCGACGGGAACTGTCAAGTTCACCAATGCTTGTGATATCGTGAAAGCGCAGCTGTCGCGCACCTCGGTCAATTCAACCACGGTTGATGCGCCCGCAGGCACTATAGCGTCGGTAAAAGTAGGTGAGACCGAAGTGGCAGCCTATGACGCTGGTGCCAACACCGCGGCGATTGCGGCGGCAAAAGCTGGTCTAGAAGAAGCGAAAGCAGCGATCGACGCCGCAATCCTGACCCCGCTGACCGCCGCAGAAAAGGCACTGACATCTGCCAAGGCTGTTGTCACCACTGCCGAAGGCGCCCTGAAGAAAGTCGCCGCAGGCACTGATGAGGCCGCGAAGACAGCTGCGCAGGCTGCTGTTGATGCAGCCACCGCAGCAGTTGCCCCGGCACAAGCGGCCTTGGATGCCGCCCGCACGACGGTTCCCGCAGACGCGCTTGCCGTATATGATACCGCGGCAGGTACTCTTGCCAAAGAGAACGGCGTCAAAGGTGCCTTCGAGAAGTCGTTGAATGATGCGCTTAAGGCCGCAGGTTATCCGCTGGTTGCAGCCGACAACACGTCGATTGCAGTGGCGAAGAACTTCCTCGACATCTTTACCGCGCAGAAGCTGACGTTGATCGCGGTGCTGACTTATCTCATCATTCTGGTCACGATGGTGTACGGCCCGATTGCGGCGATGCTGGTGGAATTGTTCCCAACCCGCATCCGGTATTCCGGTCTGTCGCTGCCCTACCATATCGGCAACGGCTGGTTCGGGGGCTTGCTGCCCGCGACGGCCTTCGCAATCTCGGCTCAGTCCGGCAATATCTATGCCGGCCTGTGGTATGCGATTGTGGTGGCGGTGATGACGGTGGTGATCGGCATGATCTTTGTGCCGGGCGGAACCCACAAGAAAGACATCTTTGCGGATGATCAGAAGTAGGCAATGCCTGCTTGAATACTGACATCAGGCCGGGGTAACACCCGGCCTGATTTTATGGTGCGAGCTTAACCGCGAAACCGCTTGAACGCCGCATAGCTGCCAAGAGCTGCGGCCAGAATGATCAGGTTTGCGACCACTCCTACTGCTATCAGGCGCCACAACGGCTCAGTCGTCTGGGATTGCAGGGTTGACGGGATCATCACAGCCACGAAAATGACCCCAAAGATCAGCGGCAAAATCCACCCGGTTGCTACTATATTGCGCTTTGCCGTGATGATCAGAGCAATCATCAGCCCGATGCGAAACAGATCGGTCAGTTGTGACGTCAGAATGTCCATCAATGGCATCAAGGCTTCCCCGTTTTCATCTTTGCTATGCGTATTCTTTTTCGGCAGCGGCGTCACGCGAATGGATCTGCAGGATAGCCAACCCCTGTCAGATACAGCCCCTGCGGCGGGCAGACAGGACCACATGCAGCGCGATCTTTGGCGGCCAAAGCTGTGGCTACATCACCCGGCTGCCAAGACCCGGCACCGACACGCTCCAACGTGCCCACGATAGACCGCACTTGATTGTGCAGAAAACTGCGGGCGCGCAGGGCAAAACGAAATTCGCTGCCGTGAGGATAATCGTGTTGGGTGATGCTGATCTCATCCAGCGTCTTCATCGGTGAGTTTGCCTGACACAGCGTCGACCGGAATGTCGTGAAGTCATGATGCCCGATCAGATGTGCCGCCCCATCGCACATGGCTTGCAGTGACAAGGGATGCAGCACTTGCCAGACCAACCCCCGATCATGGGTCACCGGGGCGCGGCGCTGCACAAGACGGAACTGATACCGGCGCTCGATCGCCGAAAACCGGGCGTGAAAATCATCCGGCACGCGCGCCAATGCCACCACAGACACCGGGGCAGGGCGCAGATGCGCGTTGATTGCTCCGATCAGACGGAAGCTGTCCCAATCTTTGGTCAGATCGCAATGCGCGACTTGGCCCAAGCCATGCACGCCCGCATCGGTGCGGCCAGCGGCAGCGATGGTTTGGGGCGCGTCAAGCTGTGCCAAAGCGGCCTCAACGGCGGCTTGCACCGTTGGTTGACCATCCGTTTGGCGCTGCCACCCGTTGAACGGACCGCCGTCATATTCGATTTTCAGCGCATATCGTGGCATTCACCCCGGTTACCGAACGCCGCGCGGTGTGTCCAGTACGGCAATGCCTGCTTTCCCCCTACCCTTGGCCCCCATGCGTGCTTATGTTGGGCGCCAGCAGAAGGGGCGCGCCAGTTGGGTCTATTTTCGGTAACCGACGGTTTGGCGCGCGGCATTGAAGGGGCGGTGGCATCTGTGTCGCAAGGTCTGTTCGAGCCGGTGATCAGGCTGGGCGTGACCGGTCTTAGCCGTGCCGGCAAGACAGTGTTCATCACCGGGCTTGTGGCCAATCTGATGAACCGGGGCCGGATGCCGCAACTGCGCGCGGCTGGCCGCATCGAGGCCGCGTTTTTGCAACCACAGCCCGATGATACCCTGCCGCGCTTTGATTATGAGGGGCACTTGGCGGCGCTGACCGGGGACGATCCGCAATGGCCCGCGTCTACCCGCGCATTGTCGGAACTGCGCCTTTCGTTTCGGGTGCAGCCATCGGGGTTTTTCGCAAGCTTTGGCGGCCCCCGCACCCTGCATCTGGATATCGTCGATTACCCCGGCGAATGGCTGCTGGATCTGGCGCTATTGAACAAACCCTATGCGGATTGGTCCGATGGTACCCTTGCCCGCATTGCCAAGCGGCCCCAAGCCCAGCAGTTTATGGCAATCGCGCGCGCCGAAGATGGGGCGTTGCGGCTGGAAGAGGCGCGCGCGCTTGGGTTGGCTGCCAGCTTTACCGGCTATCTGACGGCCGCGCGCGACGCTGGTTTTTCAGACTGTACGCCGGGTCGGTTCTTGCTGCCCGGTGATCTTGCCGGATCCCCCGTGTTGACCTTTGCCCCCTTGCCAAAGCCCGCCTCCACCGCACGCGGCAGCCTTTGGCGGGAAATGGAGCGTCGCTATGAGGCATATAAATCCCGCGTCGTCACCCCGTTTTTCCGCGATCACTTTGCCAAAATAGATCGCCAGATCGTGCTGGTTGATGTCTTGGGGGCCATTCACGCAGGCCCGCAAGCGGTCGAAGACCTGCGCCGTACCATGGCCGATGTGCTTGCAGCCTTTCGCCCCGGCCGCAACGGGCTGCTGAGCGGCTGGTTTGGTGGGCGACGGGTGGAACGGATCTTGTTTGCTGCCACCAAGGCTGACCATCTGCACCACAGCCAACACACCGCCCTGACCGGGATCATGCAGGCGCTGCTGCGCGAAGCGCGCGACCGCGCCGATTTCGCAGGGGCAAGGACGGCGGCGATGTCGATTGCATCTTTGCGCACCACAGTCGAGGAAACCGTGCTGCGCGACGGTGTTTCGCTTGATTGCGTGCGGGGGCGGCTGATGTCCACGGGAAAGCAGGCCGTGATGTATCCGGGTGCCTTGCCAACCGATGCTGCGCGCATCCTGGCCCCCGCCCGGCAGGGGGCCGAGACCTGGCTGGACGCCGATTACGCGATGATGGGGTTTGCGCCGGCGCGCAGCACGCTGAAGACCGGCGACGGGCCACCGCATATCAGATTGGACCGCGCGGCAGAGTTTCTTTTCGGGGATCGGCTTTGATGTCAAGACCGCCGAAACCCTTTGTCATGGAAACCGATGATCTGGCTGATCCGGCCCGCGCGGCACCTGTGCCAGAGGTTTGGCCAGACGGGCGTGCCATGGTGACCGCTGCACAGATCGCCAGTACCGGGCGCGGCTCAGGTTTGCGCCGTTTGGCACTTTGGGCGTTCGGCGCACTGTTCAGTTTTGTCGTGTCTGTCGCGGCATGGGATTTTGTAGCATCGCTGCTTGGCCGCAACAGCCTGCTTGGTTCCGTCGCTTTTGGGCTTGTGGGGGCGGCTCTCTTGGTTGTCCTGATCCTTGCCCTGCGCGAATGGGCGGCCTTTGCCCGCATGGCACGGCTGGATCATCTGCGCGCAAAGGCAGACTTGGCAGGTACTGGGCATGATCTGCCCGCCGCGCGCCAAGTCGTGGACGCGCTGGTGCGCCTTTATGGCGCACGGGCTGATTTGGCCTGGGGTAGGGCGCGGGTGGCGGAACGTCGGGGTGAAGTTCTGGATGCGGATGGCCTGTTGGGCTTGGCCGAGACAGAGCTGTTGGCCCCCCTTGACCGGTCCGCGCGACGCGAAATTGAAGCCTCGGCCCGGCAAGTGGCGCTGGTGACAGCCCTGGTGCCCCTGGCGCTGGCAGATGTGGTGACGGCGCTTTTCGCTAACTTGCGGATGATCCGGCGCATCGCCGTTATCTACGGCGGGCGGTCCGGCACTCTGGGCTCTTGGGGCCTGCTGCGCCGCGTGTTCGGTCATCTGCTGGCAACCGGTGCGCTGGCGCTTGGCGATGATCTGATCCATTCTGTTGCCGGTGGTGGTATTTTGTCAAAACTGTCGCGCCGTTTCGGCGAAGGCGTCGTCAACGGCGCGCTGACCGCCCGCGTGGGCGTGGCTGCAATGGAGTTGTGTCGCCCGATGCCGTTTGTTGCCCTGCAAAAGCCGAAAGTAACCAATCTGGTCAGCCGGGCGCTGTCGGGGCTGTTTGGTGCAGAAAAGGCCAACAAACCTGCGGACGCGCCTTAGCAGATCAAGAAAACCGATCCGCAAGCCTTTGCAACAAGCTGCGTGTGTCCGGCTCAGTTTCCGGTTCAAGCGGTTTCACAAGCTTCGGCGTAGGTGGCGCAACAGGCTCGGGGCGCGTTGTGCCCGTTGATAGCCGCGCCGGTGCCAAGCGCAACGCTACCGCGTTTTGAAACTTCGCCGTATCACCCGCCGCCAGTGCCGGCACGCCGCCCGATATGCCGCGCAACAAATCGTCCAGCCAGTTTGCATCGGCCTTTGCGAAATCATGCAGCACGTAAGCAGCCACGGCATCCTTGTGCCCCGGATGGCCGATGCCCAACCGCACCCTGCCATAAGCCTCGCCGATATGGCCGTGGATAGATCGCAGGCCATTATGCCCGGCGTGCCCGCCGCCCTGTTTGAAGCGCAGCTTGCCGGGGGCAAGATCCAATTCGTCATGAAATACCACCAGATCGGCAGGCGGGATCTTGTGAAAGGCCATGGTGGCCTGAACGGCCTGGCCAGACAGGTTCATGAACGTATCAGGCTTTAGCAACAGCACCCGCACGTCACCAAAGCGGCCATCGGCCACCAAGCCTTTGAACGCCTTCTTCCATGGCCCAAAGCCATGATCTGCGGCAATCCGGTCAACGGCCATGAATCCGATATTGTGCCTGTTGCCCGCATAGGCCGCGCCCGGATTGCCAAGGCCCACAAAGAGTTTCATCACACCGCCCCATAATAGACGATCATCTTCGCCCAAAACCCGGCGAGGGTGCAAGTCCTTGACAGCCAGCCGTTCCCAAGTGACGATTCGCAGATGTAACAAGGGGCCGGCCGTGCGCTATACTGTTGTTTGTTCCATACGCAACGAAGGTCCTTTTCTGGTCGAGTGGATCACCTGGTATAAGTTGCTTGGGTTTACCGATATCGTCGTGGTGACCAATGATTGTACCGACCATTCGCCTGCGCTGCTGGACGCGCTTGCGGCCCGGGGGTGGTGTACCCATCTGCGGTGTGACGTGCCCGATCAAAAGCACATCTGCGCCGTAAAACTGCGCCATGCCCATGCGACCGAACAGGTGCGGTCGTCGGATTGGGTTCTGGTCTGTGATGTCGATGAATTTCTGGTCATCCATCGCGGCAACGGCCGGATCGCCGACCTGATCGATGGCCCGGCTGAGCCGTATCTTGGCATGTCGATCAACTGGCGTGTCTTCGGGACGTCGGGGCGTCGGGCATGGGAAGACGGGTTGGTACACCGGCAGTTCGTAAATGCGGCGGTATCCGACGATTCATCGTCACGGTGGGTGAAATCGATCGTCTCACACCCCGATTGGTTTAGGCGCCTGGGGGAACACGGGCCCAAAAGGCTGGTTGTTGCACATGCAACGGCGCCTTGGGGGGCCCCGGGCATGCGATGGGTCAACAGTTCAGGGGTAGTTGTGCCGAAATGGACACCCCAAGGCGATTACATGCGCCGTCTGCCGGGGGACCTGGTGACCCATGCGGCAGCCCAAATGAACCACTACATTATCAGATCGGAAGAGAACTTCTGGCTGAAGAAAGGCCAGTTATCTGCGGTGGCCGGGAAAGATCGTTATACCGATGATTTTATGGTGAAATTTGATCGCAATGAAGAAGGCGACACGACGGCACTTCGCTATGCGGCGGCATTTGACGGCTTGCATGTTCAGGCGATGGGCCTGCCCGATGTGCGCCGCCTGCATCATCTGTGCTGCGCAGATTACGTGGCGCGGGTTGCCGAAAAGGCCGGAAAGGCGGTTCAGGACGACCCACGGTATCACCTGCATCTGGCGGCTGCCAACGCATGAAAACGCGGAAAGGCGACCAACCTTTCCGCGTCAGGCAGTTCAGCAAAACGACGTCATATCAGTCTTCAGCAGCACCTTCGTTATCGCTCGAACGCAGGCCTGACGGGGCCGAGATATTCGCGATGACAAAGTTACGGTCGATCGTCGGCTTGACGCCTTCGGGCAGCACCACGTCATTGATGTGGATGACATCGCCCACGTTCAGCCCGGTCAGATCAACGGTGATATGATCCGGAATGTCGCCAGCCAGAACGTTCAGATCAACCTCGGGGCGCACCACGGTCAGCGTGCCGCCACGCTTCAGGCCGGGCGACGCTTCGTGATTGATGAAGGTCACATGAATAAAGACATCGACGCGGCTCGTGCGGCGCAGGCGCATGAAATCGACATGCGTGGGCGTGTCCCTGACGGTATCGCGCTGAACGCCACGGCAGATGACGCGGATGTCATCCTGACCCGATACTTTCAGGTTGAACAGCGTAGACAGGAACCGGCCCTGCTTGAGGCGCTTGAAAAGCGCATTGTAGTTGATGTTGATCGCGACGGGATCTTTCCCACCACCATAAACGATTCCGGGTACGTTGCCCTCACGACGAGCTAGACGAGCGGCCCCCTTGCCTGTCCCCATCCGTACCTCGGCGTGAAAATCAGGAATTTCACCAGCCATTGAGGTTCTCCATATATAAATCCGCCGCCCTCCAAGGGTGTGCGACGCGCCTCGCGGGCCTTAGCGGGGAATCACTGGTTTGGAAAGCAGAAAAGCATCGCAAATGCATATAGGGCTGATTTTCGTAAGTCTTCGCCGGTTCTGCAGATCGCGATGTCGGCCATGTAGTTGCCCTCACGTTATCGCAAGACTAGCAGTATGACCACAGCCGGAGTTTCTGATGCCCATCCTGTCCACCCTGCAAATCGCGCGCGCGCCGATTGCGGCCTTTGCCGCGATGGGGGTGGTATGGGGAACCTTCGCCGCCGTTTTGCCCGACCTGATGGCGATGCTGGATGTGAACGAGGCCCGACTTGGCCTTGTGATCCTGTTCACCCCGATTGCAGCGGTGTGTGCCATGTTGCTTGCGCCGCGCATCGGGGCAGCTTTGGGTCGCGTAGCTTTGCCGGTTGGGGCCATCGCTATGGCCAGCGCCTTTGTGTTGCCGGGGCAGGCACAGGCTTTGTGGCTGTTTTCCGGGGCGATGCTGTGCTGCGGGGCGGCAACTGGCCTTGTTGATGTGTTGATGAATGCGCGCGTCGCAGAATTGGAAAATACTCGAGGCCAGCCCTTGATGAACCTGTGCCATGCCGCCTATTCCTTTGGCTATGCCGGGGCGGCGCTGGCCACTGGGGCTATGCGGTCGGATGCGTGGTCGCCCGCTTGGGTGATGGGGGCCATGGCTGCACTTGCGCTGGCTTTGGCCGTTTTGACGCTGGAACGGGACGGCACCATTCACGGCCTGCGCCGCCCGAAAGATGGCACGTCGGGGCATCTTGGATGGGTTCCTTTCATTGGTGGTGGCATCATCCTGATCGCGTTCCTGACGGAAAATGCTGCCGAAAACTGGTCGGCGCTGCATATCGAAAAAACCCTTGGCGGATCGCCTGCCGAAGGGGCCATGGGCCCGGCCACCCTTGCGCTGACGATGGGGTTTGCGCGGTTGGCGGGGCAGGGCTTCGCGGCCCGCATCAACCCCTACCGGTTGCTTGGTGGTGGGGCAGTTGTGGCCAGCATCGGCGCGCTGATCGCGGCCATCGCCGCTGTGCCCCTGATGGCCTATGCCGGGTTTATCGTGATGGGCATTGGCGCATCGGTGATCGCCCCCACCGCCTTTTCGCTGGTCGGCCAATTGGCCGAGCCCGCGGCCCGAGCCCGCGCCGTAGCACGCGCAACCCTGTGGGGCTATTTCGGATATTTCTTTGGGCCGCCGCTGCTTGGGTTCATCGCGGGCAGTTTCGGGCTGCGGATGGCTTTTGTCTTTGCCGCCGCAATGCTTTTGGTCGTTCTGGCGCTATTGCCCAGTATGGCGCGGCAACGGGCCTAAACCCAGTCGCCTTCAAAATCTTTCGGGATCAGCAAGTTATGCCGACCCATTTTGCGCACATCAGTCTCGCCCAACATCGCCATGGTGATGTCCATTTCTTTGTGGATCACCTCCAGCGCCCGCGTAACGCCTGCCTGACCCATGGCACCAAGTCCGTAAATGTACGAGCGCCCGATGTAGGTTGATTTCGCCCCCATCGCCAAGGCCTTCAGCACGTCCTGACCCGATCTGATGCCGCCGTCCATATGCACCTCTACCCGATCCCCCACCGCCCGAACGATGGATGGTAACATTCGGATCGAGGACAACGCCCCATCCAGTTGCCGTCCGCCATGGTTGGATACGATGATCGCATCGGCCCCGATATCAGCGGCACGCTGAGCATCTTCAACATCCAGAATACCCTTCAGGATCAGCTTGCCGCCCCACATTTCCTTGATCCTGCGCACTTTGCCCCAATCCAGTTGCGGATCGAACTGTTCATTTGCCCAGGCGGACAGACTGGAAAGATTTGCCACGCCTTTCACATGGCCGATGACGTTACGAAAGCTGCGCCTGCGCGTTCCCAGCATACCCAAAGACCAGCCCGGATGCATCGCCATGTTGATCATGTTACGCGGGGTCAGCTTCGGGGGCGAGGTAATGCCGTTTTTCAAATCCTTGTGGCGCTGGCCCAAGATTTGCAGATCGAGCGTCAGCACCAAAGCAGAGCAGTTGGCCCGCCGCGCCCGCTCCAGAACCGAAGTGGTGAAATCTTGATCTTTCATCGCATAGATCTGAAACCAGAATGGGGTGGGGCTGTGTTCGGCCACATCCTCGATTGAACAGATCGACATGGTCGACAACGTAAAGGGCACGCCAAAGGCGGCGGCGGCGCGGGCCGCCTTGATCTCGCCATCCGCACATTGCATGCCGGTGGAGCCGACAGGCGCCAGTGCCACAGGCATCGCAACAGGCTGCCCGATCATCGTGGTTTTCGTTGTGCGCCCGGTCATATCAACCGCTACCTTTTGGCGCAAGCGCAGCTTGGCGAAATCTGTGGTGTTTTCGCGGAAGGTCTGTTCGGTATAACTGCCGCTTTCAGCGTAATCGTAAAACATTTTCGGTGTGCGGCGGCGGTGCAGTTGCTTCAGGTCGTCAATGCAGGTGATCACGGGCATGAGGCTGACTTTCGTATATTGGTCATATCTGGTTACCAATTTGAAGGTGTAGGCGCAATGGTTTTACGTACTGTGCTGCGAAGTTACTTGTGCGTCTGGCACGGTTTGGACCAGTGTCACGCGAACCCTGACCGGAGCCTTGTGTGTTGCCCTTTGATCTTGTGATTTTTGACTGCGACGGCGTGCTGATTGATAGTGAGATCATCAGTGCGAAGATGCTTGTCGCGGAATTGGCCAAGCTTGGTGTTTTCATCGACCTTGACTATGTGGCGCAGCACTTTCTCGGGCGTAGCTACCCAACAGTGATGAACCAGATCAGGGAAGAGTTCGGGCTCAATCTGCCGCCAGCGTTTGAGGATGACTATCGGCAGCGCCTGCTAGCTGCGTTTGAGTCTGATCTTCGGATCATGCCGCATCTACAGGATGTTCTGGCACAGCTTGATTTGCCCTATTGTGTGGCAACCTCGTCCAGCCCACGGCGTGCTGAAACCTCGTTGCGGCTGGTTGGGCTTGCAAACTTGACCGGGCCTTTGCTGTTTACATCCACTATGGTGGTACGCGGCAAGCCTGCGCCGGATTTGTTTTTGTATGCCATGGCTGCGATGGGCATGGCCAATCCCGCCCGCTGTCTGGTGATTGAGGACAGTTTGAATGGCATCCGTGCCGCGCGGGCTGCGGGCATGCAGGTCTGGCGGTTTACCGGAGGGTCGCACTTGGCTGACAGGGTTCTGGTGGAACCCGAAGACGCTTGCCCAAACGGGCGGTTTGCATCCTTTGCGGATTTCTTCCAAACTGTGCCGGGACTGCGCCAGAAAGTTGTGCCTGAATGAACCAGATCAAACCAGAGGCCAGCCTGCAAGATGAAGCTGCCCGTGCAGGTTGGCTTTATTATGTGGGCGGAATGACGCAGGATCAGATCGCGGCGGAACTGGGCATTTCCCGCCAGCGCGCACAGCGGCTGGTGTCACGCGCGATGACCGAAGGGTTGATTCATGTTCGGCTGGAACACAAAATTGGTGCCTGTTTGCGGCTGGAAGGCGAACTGACCCGCCGCTACGGCCTTGGCCATTGCCGCGTGGCCCCCGGTCTTGGTGCAGGTGCAGATCCGTCCCGCGCCATTGCGGCCCCGGCGGCGGCCTTGTTGGAGACGTTTCTTGCGCGGGCTGAACCGATGATCCTGGCGCTGGGCACAGGCCGCGCGCTGCGCGCGATGGTCGAAGAACTGACATCGCAGGATTGCGCGCGCCATAAGGTTGTGTCGCTGATCGGAAACATCGCGCCTGATGGGTCGGCGTCTTTCTTTGATGTCATCATGCGGATTGCCGACAAGCTTTCTGCCCCGCATTACCCGATGCCTGTGCCCGTGATTTCGGAAACGGCAGAAGAGCGCGCGCTTTTTCATGCGCTTAGGCCCGTAAAAGAGGTGGTGCGTTTGGCGCAAACGGCTGATGTTTCCTTCGTGGGTGTAGGGCACATGGGCAACGACGCACCGCTGGTAAAGGACGGGTTTGTCACCACGCTTCAAATGACGGAACTGCAAGGCAGGGGTGCCATCGGCGAGGTGGTCGGCGGCGTATTTGATGGCATGGGTCGCTACATCGACAATGAGATTACCGGCCGCATGGGGGGGATCAGAATAAAGGCCGACCGCGATGCCCCGGTTATTGGCGTAGCGGCGGGCGCCAGTAAAGCTGCGGCGATTCGCGCGGCATTGTCAGGGCGGCTGATCAACGGCCTGATCACCGATGAAGCAACGGCAGCTTTGATTCTAGCCTAGTTAAAAAGCCCTGTTTTGGATGGTGCACTGAATTTTTCAGTTGACTTTGCGTTGTCGCAATATGAGTAATTACCCATGTGATGAGCATATGCTCAGTCACTCAGGGAGGATAAACATGACACTGACATTCCGGGCGCTTCTTGGCGCCTGCGCTGTCGGCGCGCTTTGCAGTGCCGCCGTAGCCGAAACGACGATCACCGTCGCCACCGTGAACAACGGGGACATGATCCGTATGCAAGGGCTGATGGACGATTTTTATGGCAAGCACCCCGACATCAAGGTCGAATGGGTGACGCTGGAAGAAAACGTTCTGCGCCAGAATGTGACCAACGACATCGCCACCGGCGGTGGTCAATATGATGTGGTCACCATTGGCACCTACGAAGTGCCGATCTGGGGCAAGCAGGGCTGGCTTGAAAGCCTGAACGACCTGCCAGCTGACTATGACATCGACGATCTGCTGCCCGCAATGCGGGGTGGTTTGACTGTTGACGGCAACCTGCTGGCGTCGCCTTTCTATGGTGAATCGTCTTTCGTAAACTACCGCAAGGATCTGGCTGAAAAAGCTGGCGTAACCATTCCTGACGCACCAACCTGGGATGACATCAAGGCCGCCGCTGCTGCGATGACCGATACCGAAGCTGGCATCTACGGCATCTGCCTTCGCGGCAAAGCTGGCTGGGGCGAGAACATGGCCTTCCTGACTTCGATGGCCAACTCTTACGGCGCGCGCTGGTTCGATGAAAACTGGAATCCCCAGTTTGACGGCCCGGAATGGAAAGCTGTTCTGACCGACTACGTCGAAATGCTGACCAAATACGGCCCGCCCGGCGCGTCAAACAACGGCTACAACGAAAACCTGACGCTGTCGCTGCAGGGCAAGTGCGCCATGCGCATGGATGCTACCGTATCGGCTGGCACCTTGGTTGATCCCAAGCAGTCTGAATTTGCAGACAAAGTCGGCTTTGCTCTGGCCCCGGATATGGGTCTTGGCAAGCGTGCAAACTGGCTCTGGGCTTGGTCGTTGGCCATCCCAGCATCGTCTGATGCAAAAGACGCTTCCAAAGCGTTCATCAACTGGGCAACCAACAAGGACTACATAGCACTTGTAGCCTCAAAAGAAGGTTGGGCCGCTGCTCCTCCCGGAACCCGTACGTCGCTGTACGCAAACCCGGAATATGCAGCCCTGCCGTTCGCCAAGCTGACCATCGAAAGCATCAACGCTGCTGACCCGGTCAATCCGGCCGTGAAGCCCGTGCCTTATGTTGGCGTGCAGTTCGCGGCGATTCCAGAGTTTGCAGGTCTTGCAACCTCCGTCGGCGAAATCTTCTCGGCCGCTCTGGCCGGTCAGAAAACCGTTGATGAAGCCTTGGCTGAAGCTCAGGCGCTGTCGGTCGAAGAAATGACTGCGGCTGGCTACATCAAGTAAACGGCTGTCCGTCTAAACTGCCGGGGATCGGCCCAAAACCGGGCCGGTCCCCACATTCACAACGCTAGTTTTCTTAAAGCGTTGCTCCAATTTTCCATCTCTGCATATCTGTCAGCCCGTCCACGCCGTTTCAGGAAGAGCGCCCTTATGTCCACCACCAGCACCCGCGCCGCCGCCCGCCTGATGATCGCACCCTCGGTGGTATTGCTGTTCATCTGGATGATCGTGCCGCTGGCGATGACGATCTATTTCTCGTTCCGCCTATACCGCCTGCTGTCGCCGGATCGCTCGGGCTGGGTTGGCTTCAACAACTACGCATGGTTCCTGAATTCGCCCGATTTCTGGACTGCTATTATTAACACCCTGCTGCTGGTCGGTGGCGTGTTGATCATCACCGTGGTTCTGGGTGTCTTGATTGCCATTCTGATCGACCAGCCGATCTGGGGTCAGGGGCCGCTGCGCATTCTGGTCATCTCACCCTTCTTCATCATGCCGCCCGTTGCTGCGTCGATCTGGGAAAACCTGTTCATGCACCCCCAGAATGGCCTGTTAGCGGCCGTCTCAAGGGGGTTGGGAACAGAGCCGATCCTGTTTTTGGAAAGCTACCCGATGGCGTCGGTGATTTTCATCACGTCGTGGGAATGGTTGCCCTTCGCCACGCTGATCTTGCTGACCGCCCTGCAATCCATGTCGTCCGAACAGATGGAAGCGGCTGAAATGGATGGGGCATCGGCATTCTCGCGCTTTCGCTACCTCGTGCTGCCGCACCTTTCCCGCGCGATCACCGTAGTGATCCTGATCCAGACCATTTTCCTGCTGGGCATCTTTGGTGAGATTTTCACCACCACCCAAGGCGGCCCCGGATCGGCATCCACCACGCTACCTTACATGATCTACAAACAGGCGCTGATCGCCAAAGACATCGGGCGCGCCGCCGCCGGAGGGATCATCGCGGTCATCCTTGCCAATATCGTTGCCGTATTCCTGATGCGCGCCATCGGCAAAAATCTGGACGCCTGAGGGGGGATCACATCATGGCACGTGCCGTCACCACAAAACAAAAAATCGGCTACACCGCTGCCGCATGGGCGGTGGGCTTGCTGATCTTCTTTCCGGTCCTCTGGACGATCCTTACCAGCTTCAAGACCGAGGTCAGCGCCGTCGCCTCGCCGCCCGAGTTTCTGGGGGCAGACTGGACGCTTCAGAACTATGCCGACGTCTGGCAGCGGTCTGACTATCCCCGGTTCTTCTGGAACTCGGTGGTCATCTCCATCGGCTCGACCTTGCTGGGCCTTGCCATCGCGATCCCTGCGGCCTGGTCGATGGCCTTTGTTCACGGCAAGCGGACCAAAGACCTGTTGATGTGGATGCTGTCGAC
>JANNSG010000175.1:0-11888 GCA_031402355.1 Pseudorhodobacter sp.
GGGGTTTTGATGCCCAAAAGGCGCGCGGTGCGCTGTGCGTGGTTTCCAGTGGCGGTGACCACATGTTCGGCATGGATGTCGAATTCATCGGCGGCCACCAGATTGCCGCCCTGTTCCACCATGCGGCTGCAGGACACGATCCATTCGGACCCGGTCCAGCGGTAGCCATCGACCTGCACCTTGCGCTCAAACGTAGCGCCGTGCTGCCGGGCACCCTTGGCCATGGCCTGCGTCACGTCGGCGGGGTTAATATAGCCGTCCTGCGGGTGATAAAGTGCTCCGATCAAATCCTCGGTGCGCAGCAACGGCCAGCGGTCTTTCATCTGCTTGGGTGTCAGAAACTCGTGGTAAACACCCGCCGTTTCGGCCACCGATGAATACAACTCATACTCATCCATCCGCGCCTTATGCTGCGCCATCCGCAAATTGCCGACCACGGCAAAGCCCGCATTCAACCCCGTCTCCGCCTCCAGAGATTTATAGAAATCGACCGAGTATTTGTGGATATGCGTCGTCGCATAGCCCATGTTGAACAACGGCAGCAGCCCCGCCGCATGCCATGTGGAGCCCGAAGTCAGCTCGTCGCGTTCGACCAGCATGGTCTCCCACCCGGCCTTTGCCAGATGATACGCAATCCCCGTGCCCACGGCACCACCGCCGACAACCAGAGCTTTGACATGGGTTTTCATCGGGAGACTCCGCAAGGGCGTAATGGCTGTTGCCCTCTATCTGCCTTAATGCGGGGAAATTGGGCAAGGCCGTCCGACACCTATCAGCCAAAAACGACATGGGGGTGAGAAGCGGCACATTGCGGGCGCTTCGCCTTGGGCAAGCGCATGGCTTGCTAAAGGGGCGCCACAGCCAATAAATCGTCCACGTGGGATATCTTTGGACAGAACCCCCTTCAGGGCATAGCGTGGTTGCAGCCGGTAGCGGGCTTGGGACGCAGGCCGGGGGCGCTGCTTTGGAGATATCGATGGCCCAAACACTGACATTCCGGGCGGGCCGTCCCGAAGACAGCTCCGACCTTGCCATTCTGTTCGACGCGGCCGCGCGGCGGATCACGTCGTGGTTTTGGGGGACGGAGGCGAGCTCGGGGCAATAATGGCTTGAAGTCGGCCGCAGCCGCATCCGTGACATGACGGATATTACCAGCTTTCACGCAAACTGGCGCATCGCCGAGAGGGAGGGTCGAACCGTCGGCGGGCTTTTCGGCTTTTCGGTGCCTGAAACCGAAGACCGCATTGACATGACAACGATCGAAGAGGTGTTTCGCCCGCTGTGCGAGTTGGAAAACGTCGCGCGCGGCTGCTGGCTTTTGCAGTCGATAACGATGTTTCCTGAAAACCGCGGGCAGGGCTTTGGCCCGATATTGCTGGAAGAGGCCTGCAGGGTCGCCCGTGTGGCTGGCCACAGCCGGATCGTCCTGCAAGTGGAAAGCCCCAATACCGGTGCCATCGGTCTCTATCGCAAATTCGGTTTCACCGAATGGCAGCGCCGCGTATTCGTGCCTTTTCCGGGGTCTGACGATACCGGTGACTGGATCCTGATGGTCCGGGATATTTGACCGCTGCGCCCTGACTTTTCGCGGCAAGAACAGTGGCTTCAGCGCCGCAAAGTGCCGAAGCCTGCCACCCCGGCAAAAATCAGCGCCGCCGCCGTAACAATCGAGGGCCCCGCCGGGCTATCGAAGCGCAGCGAGGCCGCTAGCCCGCCCAACACCGCCACGCTTCCGATCACCGATGCCATCACCGCCATGCCTTCGGGGCTGCGTGCCAATCCGCGCGCCGCTGCCGCAGGAATGATCAGCATCGCCGCGATCAGCAGCGCCCCCACCACCTTCAACGCCAGGGCCACTGTGACTGCCAGGGCAAGCGTCAGGATCAACCGCTCACGGTTGGGGTTGATGCCGGACGCATACGCAAGATCGTCGTTCAAAGTGGCCGTCAACAGCGCAGACCAGCGCCAGATCAGCAAGGCCACCACGATCAAGGCACCGCCCCAGATGAACGCCAGATCACCGCGTGAGACTGCAAGAATATCGCCAAACAGATAGGACGACAGATCCAGCCGCGCACTTGGCACAAAGCTGACCGCCACCAGCCCAAGGGCCAGCGCCGAATGCGCCAGCACCCCCAGCGTGGTGTCCATAGCCCAGCCGCGCGCCGCCAATGTCGATACTGTCGCGGCCATCGCCAGCGCTACGAACAGCGTGCCAAGGCCAATCGGCAATTCGGTGGCCAGCGCCAAAGCCACGCCCAAAATTGCTGCATGCGATGTCGCATCACCAAAATACGCCATCCGCCGCCAGACGACCATGCTGCCTAAAGGACCGGCTGCAAGCGCCACGCCAAGTCCCGCAAGGGCCGCCCTAACCAGAAAATCATCAAGCATCGGATTTCTCCCCATGCGCGTGACTGTGGCCGTGGTGATGATCATGCTCCCCCGTATGATCGTGGTCATGGTCATGCTGATACAGCGCCAATGCCCCCATCGTGCCCAACCCGAACAAGGCGCGGTACTCCGGCGCGTTCGACACCACCCGCGGGGTGCCCTCACAGCAGATATGGCCGTTCAGGCAGATCACCCGGTCGGACGTGCTCATCACGACATGCAGATCATGGCTGACCATCAGCACCGCAGCACCGGTTTCGTGGCGGACCTCTTCGATCAGCCGGTAAAACGCCGCCTCGCCGGGTTGGTCAAGGCCCTGCGTCGGTTCATCAAGGATCAACGCCTCCGGTGCCCCCAGCAGGGCCCGCGCCAGCAAGACGCGCTGAAACTGCCCCCCCGACAGGCCCAACATCGGCCGCTCTGCCACACCCAACATGCCGACACGGGCCAATACGGCGTCACCCTCGGCCCTGCTGCACCGCCGGGGCAAAGACAAAAACCGGCGCGCCGTCAAGGGCATGGCGCGATCGATCGCCAGTCGTTGCGGCACATAGCCGATCCGCAGCCCTGCGCGACGCTGCACCCGACCTTCCGCCAGCGGCACGATCCCGATCAGCGCCCGCAGTAATGTCGATTTGCCAGACCCGTTGGGGCCTAGAACCGTCACAATTTCCCCTGGATTCAGCGTCATCGAGACATCGTGCAACACTTCGTGCGCCCCGGTCCGGACGCAAATATGATCGGCTGAAAGCAGGCTCATGCCGGAACCGGCTGGCATGCCGGGCATAGCCCCGATGCTTCAAGATTGCTGCGCTCGATGGCAAATCCAAGCGTGGCGGCCGCCGCATCCATAGCCGCCCGGACAGGGGCCGCGGGGGCCTCGGCCACTGCGTCACACAGCCTGCAGATCAAAAACGCCGGGCTGTGGTCCTGCCCGGGGTGCCTGCAGGCGGTAAAGGCATTCAGCCGCCTGATGCGGTGCGCAAGCCCGTTTTCAACCAGAAATTCCAATGCGCGGTAGGCCACGGGGGGCTGGTTGCCAAATCCATCGGCCGCCAGCCGCTGCAACACGTCATAGGCCCCCATGGCGCGGTGCGCCTCTAACAAGATCTCCAGCACGCGGCGGCGCACAGGGGTCAGCCGCACACCCTTGGCGGCCACCAAATCCTCGGCCCAGGCAAGGCCCGCCCCGGTGCAATGGCTGTGGTCATGCGGCGCAAAGGCGGGATCGGCTACTTGTGATGACGTCATGCACCAGCCCTCTTGACTTGTTATGATATAACATTCAATAGCAGAGACATCTTCCAATCGAAAGGCTCTTTTCAATGCGTTATACTATATCGCTTGGTCTCACCACCCTGCTGCTGGCCGGTGCGGCCTTGGCAGAAGTGCCAAAGGTCGTGACAGATTTTGGCCCGGTGGATTCGCTGGTGGCCCAGGTCATCGGGGATCTGGGAACCACGTTCATGGTGTTGCCGAAGGGCGGCGATCCGCATGATTTTCAGATGAAACCCTCGCAGGCGCAGGCTTTGGCAGATGCCGACCTGATCTTCTGGGTTGGGCCCGAATTGATCCCGGCCCTTGGCGATGCCATTGCAAGCCTTGGCGAAGGGGCCAAATCCGTGCCATTGCTGCAGTCGGGTGGCGGCAAGACGCGCAGTTATGACGGCGACGAAGGCACCGATCCACATGCCTGGCTTGACCCAACGAACGCCGATGCCTGGCTTGGCCGGATCGCGGCTGAGCTTGCCGCATCGGATCCCGACAATGCGGCCACCTATGCCGCCAATGCGGCCTCTGCCCAAACCGCCCTGCGCGCACTGGATGCCGAGATTGCAGCCCAACTGGCCCCGATCAAGGACAAACCCTTCGTCGTCTTTCATGATGCCTTGGGCTATTTCGCCGATCACTATGGTCTGGTCGTTGCAGGGGCCATCGAACTTGGCGATGCCAGTGAACCGGGTGCCGAACAACTGACCGCGATCAAGGAAATCCTGACACAAAGCAAAGCGGTCTGCGTCTTCCCCGAACTGGGGCGCGACCCGAAACTTATCGAAACAGTCGCCGAAGGCACCCCTGCCCTTGTCGGTCAGGGCCAGGATGTCGAAGCGATGATGCTTGATCAAGGTCCGGGCCAGTATGCAGCCTTGCTGCGCGCCATTGCGGCATCTTTGAGCGATTGTTTGTCCAAAGGCTGATCCGGGCCTTGACCAACGGCGCCCCTTGCGTCACCCCGGACGCGGGGGGATGGCAAACCCGAAAAGGCACAGGATGCAGGTCACAGAGTTTGGAAAAACCGACGCAGGCAGGGTTGTGCGCTGTGTGTCCATCCGTGCGGGCGGGCTGGCCGCTGACATCCTCACTTTGGGCTGCACGCTGAAAAGCGTGCATCTAGATGGCACGCCCCACAGCCTGACCCTTGGGTCGGACACACTGGCAGACTATATCGGCCAAATGCTGTACTTCGGCGCGGTCGTTGGGCCTGTTGCAAACCGCATTGCAGGGGCGCAAACAACCCTCGACGGCCAGCCTTTGCATTTTGAGGCCAATGAGAATGGCAACCTTCTGCATGGCGGAGCCGCCGGAACCCACAGTAAATACTGGGAAATTCTTGATGTCACCGCTGACAGTGTCACGCTTGGCCTGACCTTGCCCGATGGCGAAGGCGGCTTTCCCGCCACCCGGCAGATCAGCGCCTGCTACCAGATCGTTGCACCGGCCACGCTGCGCCTGACCCTGCGCGCCACAACTGACGCGGCGACACTGATTAACCTTGCCAATCACAGCTATTGGACTCTCGACGGCACGCCCAACTGGGGTGGCCATAGCTTGCAGATCAGCGCCGACCATTTGACCGCCACCGATGCCAATCTGTTGCCAACCGGCGCCATTCAAGCGGTCGAAGGCAGTGCCTACGATTTGCGCGCAGGCCGCAGACTGATCCCCGGCGCGCCCCCACTCGACACCAATTTCTGTCTGGCTTCAGCCAAGTCAGCGCTCCGCCCGGTGGCTACCCTGACAGGAAAATCCGGCCTGAAGATGGTGGTTTGCACGACAGAGACAGGCTTGCAGATCTATGACAGCGCGCGCACGGCCCGACCCGGCAAGCCCCCGTATGAAGGCATAGCCATCGAAGCGCAGGGCTGGCCTGATGCCCCAAACCACGCCAATTTCCCAAGCGTCAAGATCACGCCAGACCACCCCTATGCCCAAACCACCGAATGGCGTTTCAGCAAATCTTAGAGCCTGTCGCGCGATTTACGTGGAAAAACGGCACCCACTTTTCTGCTGCGCACTCTGACGTCGTTTTTTCTGTTCAAAAATATCCCCGCCGGAGGCCAGCCGACGGACAAAGCCATGCCCTCATTAGCCTGCGACAGTCAGAATTTTCATAGAAATTCTGCGCAAAATTTTTCCTTCAAAAATCATAATCCGCCCTGAACCGCCCTGAACCAGGCCACAATCTGCGCGCGCTCTTCAGGCTCGATGAAACTCAGGTTTCCCGGCGGCATCGCGTGGCTGATGCCCGCCTGCAGGTAGATCCGCTGCGCGGCACCGGCGATTTGCGCCGGTGTTTCCAGATATACGCCCTTGGGCGCCCAAAGGATGCCCTCCCAGACCGGCTCCGCCGCATGGCACATCGAACAGCGCCCCTGCACAATGCCTGTCACATCCTCAAACCCCGCCGCTTGCGCAAACCGTGCCGCCTCGCCTGACAGCGCCGCCGCTTCAACCGGCGCTTCTCTGACGGATGATAGCCACGCAATGACGATAAACAGCAGCACCGTTGCGGCCCAGGTCCAGTGCGGGTTGCCGCGGCGCGCATGTTTGGAATTGAACCAATGCCGGATTGTTACCCCCATCAAAAACACAAGGGATGCGATCACCCAATTATACGGCGTGGCAAACACCAATGGGTAATGATTGGACAACATCAGGAAAATGACAGGCAACGTCAGATAGTTGTTATGCGTAGACCGTTGCTTGGCGATTTTCCCATACTTCGCATCCGGCTTTCGCCCGGCCTTCAGATCCGCCACCACAATGCGCTGGTTCGGCATGATGATGAAAAACACATTCGCGCTCATGATCGTGGCGGTGAACGCGCCCAGATGCAAAAGCGCCGCCCGGCCAGAGAATACCTGAACATACCCCCAGGCCATCCCCACCAAAATCACATAGAGCCCGATCATCAGCCGCGTGTTGTCATCGCCAAAGCGGCTTTTGCAGATCAGGTCATAAATCACCCAGCCAAACGCGAGCGACCCGATGGAAATCCCAACAGCTTGCCAAACCGTCAACTCCATCACGGTCGGATCAATCAGATATAACTCCGCCCCCATGTAATAGACCAAAAACAGCATGAAAAAGCCCGACAACCATGTCGCGTAGCTTTCCCATTTGTACCAGATCAGATGGTCCGGCATCGCGTCAGGCGCCACCAGATATTTCTGCACATGGTAAAACCCGCCGCCATGCACCTGCCATTCCTCGCCATCCGCGCCGCTCGCCAGATTGCGGTCACGGTGCAGGCCCAGATCCAAAGCGATAAAGTAAAACGATGACCCGATCCACGCGATGCCGGTAATCACATGCGTCCAGCGCGCTGCGATCTCCACCCATTCCCACAACACTGCCCAGTCATACATTCCGCGCATCCCCCAAATCTTCGGTCATTCTAGCGGCATCACCACTCGCGCGTGAATTCTGAAAATACCTCAGGACTTTCAACCACAACCTGATAATACTTCCTCTGTCAGGCAAGGGAAAACGCATATGTCCTATGTCAACAACGTTCGCATGTTCGTGCGTGTCTACGAATTGGGTTCCATGAGCGCCGCCGCCCGCGATCAGCGCACATCGCCCGCCGTTGCCTCAGCCCGCATTTCTGATCTCGAAAAGCACCTCGGCGTCCGCCTGTTCAGCCGCACCACGCGCTCGCTGCAACCCACCGAAAACGGACGCATCTTCTACGATGGCGCGCGCCACATTCTTGACGCCATAGATGACGCCGAATCCGCCGTGATGGATGTCACCCAAAACCCGCGCGGCACCATCTTTGTCGCAGCCCCGCTTGGCATCGGCCGCCGCTTCATCGCCCCGCATGTGCCACTGTTCAAAGACCAGTATCCGCAAATCGACGTTCGCCTGCGCCTCAGCGACCGCCCGATTGATGTGGTCGCCGAAGGCATCGACGTCGCCTTCCATCTGGGCCTTCTTGACGATTCCACCCTCAAAGTCCGTCAGGTCGCCGATTGCCCCCGCCTCCTCTGCGCCGCCCCCGCCTACATCGAAAAACGCGGCAATCCGGCGGATGGCACAGCCTTGGTCCAAGACAAACACGATTGCCTGAACCTCCGTTATCCCGGCGCCAAAGAATTCCAATGGGCGCTGCAAACCCCCGACGGCACTAAACGGTTCGAGATCACCGGCCCCTTCGAATCCGACGATGGCGACGTGCTCACAGGCTGGGCGCTCGACGGTCGCGGCATCGTCCTGAAACCGATCTTCGAGGTCGCCTCCCACTTGCGCGCAGGTGCCCTGATCCCTGTCGCCACCGCCACCCCGCCGCTCCCCACGCAGCTTTCCGCCCTCTCCCAACACCGCCGCCTGAAAGACCCCAAAGTGCGCCTGTTCACCGATTTCATGGCCACGCATTGTCGGGATGCGATGCGAAGGGAAACCGACGGCACCACGTAAAACGCTTTTTCTGTTCAAAAATATCCTAGGGGTGAGCCGCGCAAGCGGCGAGGGGGCAGCGCCCCCTAACCCTTCCCTCAACTCCCCCGATACGTCGAATACGCATGCCCTGAGATCAACAACGGCACATGATAATGCGCCCCCGCATCACTAACGCCAAACCGAATGGGTATCTCGTCCAGAAACAAAACCTCGCCCTCAACCTGCCCCGTCCCCCTTAAATACTCTCCCGCGCAAAACACCAATTCATACACCCCCACGCTAAACGCCTTGCCCGCCAGCATCGGCAGATCAGTGCGCCCATCGGCATTGGTTACCGCCTCGCCAATCTTTTTGTGGCTGTTCCCGCTTACCCGGTAGAGCATAATCTTCACCCCCGCCGCAGGCTTGCCCCGCGCGGTGTCCAGCACATGTGTCGTCAGCCCAACCATCGCGATCTCCCCAATATCGCCGCCACTTTACCCCAAACCAACCAACTTACGACCAACCCACCATCAAAAAACACTTACCTGCATTTTTTTATAAACACCCCGCCAAAACCTGCATAGTCTGGCCCCATGTCAAACGCCCCCCTTCCCCCCCGCTACCCCCGTGATTTTCGCGGCCACGGCCCCACCCCGCCCGATGCCGCTTGGCCAAACGGCGCAAAAATCGCGATCTCCATAGTCCTGAACTACGAAGAGGGCGGCGAAAACAACATCCTGCACGGCGATGCGGGTTCCGAGGCGTTCCTCTCCGACATCGCAGGTGCCGCCCCTTGGCCAAACCAGCGCCACGCCAACATGGAATCGCTCTACGATTACGGCGCGCGCGCAGGCTTCTGGCGCCTGCACCGCCTGTTCACCACCCTCAACATCCCCGTCACCATCTACGGCGTCGCCACCGCCCTTGCCCGCAACCCCGAACAAGTTGCTGCGATGAAAGCCGCCAACTGGGAAATCGCCTCCCACGGCCTGAAATGGGTCGATCACCGCGATATGCCAGAGGATGTGGAGCGCGCCGCGATAACCGAGGCCATCCGCCTGCACACCGAAGTCGTGGGGCATCCGCCCACAGGCTGGTATACAGGCCGCTCCTCGATCAACACCCTCCGCCTCACGGCGGAAACGGGCGCGTTCCAGTGGCTCTCCGACACCTACGATGACGACCTGCCCTACTGGATGGAACTGCCAAACCGCGACCAACTCATCATCCCCTATACGCTGGAGGCGAACGATATGCGCTTCGCCACCGCCCCCGGCTACATCGACGGCCAGCAATTCTTCCAATACCTGAAAGACAGCTTCGACACCCTCTATACTGAGGGCGTCGAAGGCAGCCCAAAAATGTTCTCCATCGGCCTGCACTGCCGCCTGATCGGCCGCCCCGGCAAAATCGCGGGCCTGAAACGCTTCCTTGACTACGCGCAAACCCACGCCAATGTCTGGTTCCCGCGCCGCATCGACATCGCCCAACACTGGGCCAAAACCCACCCCCACAAACGGTTTGAGCGCCCCTCCCAAATGCCGCTCCCCCGCTTCACCGACCTCTACGGCAGCATCTTCGAGCATTCCCCCTGGATCGCCACCCGCGCCCACGCCCTGGAACTCGGCCCCGCCCACGATAGCGCACTTGGCCTGCACAACGCCCTAACCCGCATCTTCCGCAGCGCCACCAAGCCCGAGCGCCTGTCCGTCCTGCAAGCCCACCCCGACCTCGCCGGAAAACTCGCCGCCGCCAAAGCTCTCACCCCCGACAGCACATCAGAACAGGCCTCCGCCGCCCTAGACGCCCTGACTGACCATGAGCGCACAACCTTCCAACGCCTCAACACCGCCTACACCACCAAACACGGCTTCCCCTTCATCATCGCCGTGCGGGATCATACCAAGGCGAGCATCCTAGCGGCGTTCGAGGCGCGTATTGCCAATGACACGGAAGCAGAATTCCAAACCGCCTGCGCGCAGGTGGAACGCATCGCGGAACTGCGGTTGAAGGATGTGCTGCAATGAAAAACAGAAAGACCTGCAACATGAGGCCTCTCGTCCAGTTTCCGTTTGGCACCGGTGGCGTAGTAGAGCATTTGCAAACAGGCGTGGAGTTTAAGTTGTGACCGCAGGTGACGTTTGGGTAAGCCGATTCTTTAATGATTCTCGATATATACGCGGCGGTAAGGTAGACTGGGATGCCCCCGGATGGCGTGAAATAAAAGAAAGGCTCCAGCCACCGACAGATACGCTTCCGCTTCCAATGTACGCAGACGAAAGGGGAGAGACTTATCAACGCCTGCAACCGGCATTCGCGGCAGGAGGGGGGCTGAATGTTTGTGCTCCCTTGGCAGATGTTTTCAGGCGTTTCGATCTGGGAACCGGTGGTGTAGTACCTATTCAATTATTCAAATTTGATCGCGCGACTCCGGTTGATGCCAATTACTTTTTGTTAACGATTATAGAACGGAAAGAGACGTTTCTTCCTGAGCAAAGTCAAAACCTCTTCGTGGCGTTGCGGACAACGCCACCGATGCCGGGGGGAATGCCGCTCGCACCAAAAGACGGTGATATTGCCGTCAGTGAGAAGGCGCGCATCGGTTCCAATATGTGGTTTGACGTTAAGCTGCCCAATGCACTCTTCATGAGTGGTCGATTAGTCGCGGCTCTCAAAGAAGTAGGTTTTTCACGAACTTTCAACCCTGTAAAATGCCGGGTTATTCCATTTCATTAACCAGACTACTGCTCAGTTAGTAACGCTCACTTCCATTCATCAAGCCTCAATAAGCGCCCCACCAAAACCCTTATGCACCCCCCCCAAAGGACACCGCCCACCATGACCCAATACCACGCCCCCCAAGGTGGCCTCCCCCCGCAAACCACCCTCCACACTGGCCGCGCTGTCTTCACCACTTCCTACGCCGTCATCCCCAAGGGCTGCTTCTCCGACATCGTCACCAGCCTGATCCCCGGCTGGGAAAGCACCAAACTCTGGCTCATCGCCCGCCCTCTCTCCGGCTTTTCCGAAACCTTCAGCCATTACGTGATGCAAGTCGAACCCGGCGGCGGCTCAGACGCGCCAGACCCGGAATCCGGCGCACAAAGCATCCTGTTCTTCACCCACGGCGAGGCGACCCTGACCATCAACGGCGAAGGCTTCGATCTCGGCCCCGGCTCCTACGCCTACATCCCGGCGGGTGCAAAATGGACCCTGCTCGCCGAAGGCACCACCCCACCCGCTTCCACTGGATTCGCAAACTTTACGAACCCAGCCCCGGCATCCCCGCCCCCAAAGCCTTCGTCACCCGCGACCAGGACATGACCCCCACCCCGATGCCCGACACTAACGGTGCTTGGGCCACCACCCGCTTCGCCGACCCCGCCGATCTCGCCCATGATTGCCACGTCAACATCGTCACCTTCCAACCCGGCGGCCTGATCCCGTTCGAGGAAACCCACGTCATGGAACACGGCCTTTACGTGCTGCAGGGGCGCGCCGTCTACAAACTCAACCAAGACTGGGTCGAGGTGGAAGCCGGCGATTACATGTGGCTGCGCGCCTACTGCCCGCAAGCCTGCTACGCCGCTGGCCCCGGCCCCTTCCGCTACCTCCTCTACAAAGACGTCAATCGCCACGCCAAACTCCGCGGCCCCGGCGCTTTCGGCCCTTCCCTCTGACGGCTTTTTCTGTTCACAAGGCTCTAGACCATCAATTCTAGCCTGATAGGCTGGAAAGATGAACGAGAAGAATGGGTTAAGCAAGTATCGGCAGAGAAAAGTAATGCAAGCGTTCTGCGCGGACCTCACGGCCTCCCAGACTGCGGTTCT